>PNJT01000129.1 GCA_013822005.1 Novosphingobium sp.
CCGAAGATCGCGGCGAGATTGTCAAGGTCGCCGCCCAGGGCATAGGCGATCAGCACCGAGCGCGCGGCATCGTTGATCCGCTGGCGCATCACCAGCTCGGAATAGGCAACCACTTCGAGCAGCTTGATCGCCGGATCGCTCTCGACAAAGGCCGTGAATTCGGGATAGCGCGCGAGGAAATCGGCTCGCAGGCGGTTGAAGATGGCCTCGAAGTCGAGCGCTTCGACCACGTCTGGCGGGGGCAGCCGCGAAAGATCGATCGCGGTCGAGCTGGCGCTGGTGAAGTTGAGCGGGGTGCTGGCCATGGGGCCACCTGCCTGTCACGCGCGCGCGAAGGGAAGGGTGCGGGCAGGTGGAAGCCTGTTCCACCGAACCAAAGACCTCAGGGATCGATCAGCTGCGCGAGGACATCGATCACGGTTTCGCGATCGGCGTCGTTGAAGCCGAGCAAGCGGCGCTCGGGGTAGCGGGTGAAGACCTTCTCGCCGTTGGGCGAGCGCCCGACGAAACCGCGCAGGCCATAGTGGTGTTCCTTCGCCACCTTGGCCGCCCCGCCGATCGGAGCGACTTCGACCCCGTCGGCGCGCGCGGTGATCCGGAAATTGCGCGCCAGGCGCAGCTTGCGGAACATCTTGCCCCCGGCCTTGCGCCGCACCCGCCCGGTCTGGTCGAGCCGTGCCTTGCGCTTTTCCATGGCCGCGCCTTCCGGCTCGACGTTCTTCGCAATCCGCTGCAGGTTCGACTTGCGCAGTGCCTGGCCGACTTTCATCGCGGCGCGTTTGCGCTGGGCGGGCGACAGGCCTTGCAGCACCGCGCCCAGCCAGTCCTCGAGCCCGGCGAGCGGATCGCTCTCAGACATCGGTCAAGCGCACCTCGGCCAGATCCGGGATCGGATCGACTCCGGCGAAGGGCAGGCGATCGTCGAACAGCGGGTTCGGTTCGTCGAGATAGGTCACCTGCCAGCTGCCGTCCTGCTGGGGCGCGACCGCGATGTTCTCGGTCAGGTCGATGGTGAACAGGATGTCGGCGGTGTTGACATCGAGGATGTCGCTTTCGAAGGCGAAGCTGTTACCGTTGGGCGCGAGCAGATCGGGCTGGTTGACGCGCAGCCAGCGGGTGATGGCGAGCGCGATGATCGCGATATCGGTCTTCGCTTCCATGATCAGCACGGACAGCGGGTATTGCAGGGCAAAGCCATGGCTGGCGGTGCCGCGCGCCCTAACCGCGCCGTTCTCGATCCAGAGCTTCAGCCGGTCGGGTTCGTTGCGCAGCTCGGGGATGGCGGCGGTCAGCGCGGCGCGCAGCGATTTCGACTTGCTCATGGTGTCAGTCCCACAGCTTGACCGTCGCCCGCCTGGGCGGCGCGGCGGCGGTGGTGGTAAGGTCGGGCAGCGTCACTCTGGTGCCGCCGGGCAAAGCCGGGCCGAGATCGGCAAGGTGGGGATTGAGGTCGTAAGCCTGCTCGGTCACGCCCTCGGTCCGGCCGAGCACGCGCCAGCAGATCGCGTCGAGCGTTTCCCCCTGCTGCGCGATGGCGATCACCAGTGCACCGCCTGCATGGCGATGCCGACCAGGCAAACAAGGCACCCAAGCGCACAGACCCATTCGAAAGGGGTCATATCAGCTCCACCCGGTTGCGGACCGACCGCGCCTTCGCGTCATCATCCTCCGCGCCGATCGCGCGCAGGTCGGCGACCGCGTCGTAAGCCTTGGTGCGGTAGATCCCGGCCGTGTCGCGCTTTTCCTCGTTGCGGTCGATCGCTTCGTCGGTGGCGCTGACATCGATGTGCATGTCGGCGAGCTCGGCTGCGGCGTAGAAATTCACGATGCGCTGCCAGATCATTTCGGCCTTGTTCTTGCCGTTGATCTGGTCGGTGGTGACATCGGACAGCTGGGCAGCGCCATCGAGCGCGCGGGCCGTGCGCCAGTCGGACATCGCGCGCAGGCCCGAGAGGATCCCGCCCTCGATCGCCTGCACCAGGCGCTCATCGGTGACCGTGCCCTCGCCCATGCGGATCGCCTTGCGCACCTGCTCAGTCGAGGTCGCGGGAAACCAGCCATCAGCCTCGACGGTAATCCCGGCGGGTTCGTAGTTGTCGGGAGGTGCGGTCAGGCCGGTCATCGGACGATCCCCGGTCTCTCACCCGCAGCGGACATGATCACCTCCCTTCAGGTTGGGCCGCCCGGTGTGGGGAGGGTGGGGACGGGATCAACGATCGGGGGAGGTTTTCCCGTCGATGTCCTGTCCGCCCTCCCCGGCGCCGTGGGGCACTTCGTTCCGGCGGATGCCGGGAAACTTTATTCGTCGCCCTTCGGGGCCAGATCGCGCAGCATCTTTTCCGCGCGCTCGATGTCCTTTTTCACGCCAACCTTGGCGTTGAGCTTGAGCGCGCGCTGCAGGTGGGTGAGACCCTGCGAGGCAAACGCCGCCGCGCCGCCCGCCGGGCCGGTTTCGTCGCTCGGGTCGAAGTCCGCAGCCCTGGCGATCCAGCTGCGGCCCAGCGCCTTGTCGAGCTTGGCCTTGGCCTGATCCGGCATGTCGGCTTCGGCGGTGAGCTGGTCGATCTCGACCAGGATTTCGTGGGGCACCGCTGCCGGGCTCTTCAGCGCGGCCTCGGCAATTTCCTCGCGCAGGAAACAGGCGGTGGTGCGGTTGTAGCGTTCGGGCAGGGCGAGGCCGTGCTTCAGGGCGAAGCGACCGACCACCAGCGCGTCCTCGAAAGCCTCGCAGTCGATCAGCCAGACCAGACAGGTCATCACGATCTCATCCTGCACGGGCCGATCTGCGTCGATCACACCGATCACCCAAGCCCGGAATTCCTGAAGGAACTCCCGCTTCATCGGGATCCGCGCTTCGTGGCTTTCGACGTCCTGCAGCTTGCGCAGATTGTCATGGAGCACGGCGCGCAGGACCGCATATTCCTGCCCTGCGGCGCTGCCGGGATCAGGCTCGACGGCGCGGGCCTTCGGTGTGCCGGTGCCACCCGCAAGAGCGGCGAGCTTGCGCTGGCGATTGCGAAGGGCGGGACTGTAGGACATGCGGTTCCTCCTGAAACTGTCCCCGCTCGATCTGGCGGCGGGGGGTGAGAACCGGGCTGCGGCTTCCAATCCGCTGCTCTTCCCACTGGCTGCTGGCTCCAGCGGTGCCGACCCAGATGTCAGCTGCCGCCTTCAAAGCCCCTCGGGGGTTATCCCGTTACGCCGCCGGACGGTCCGGCGCTGCGCCCATGACGATGTTCTCGACCAGCGCGGCGATCTCGTATTCCTCGACCACGTAGGCTTCGTTCACCGATTCATAGTTGGCGATGCGATCGAACTCGGGTTCGTCGACCAGCTGGCGGCGGCGCGTTTCTTCCTGCCAGTAGATCGACAGGTTGCTGAGCTTGGTGATCAGCAGCGCGTTGGCCGGGAAGCTGGTCACCCGCATGGCCGGCAGGCCGCCGAGCATCTTTTCCGAACGGATGATGCGATCGGTGGCCTCGACTTCGGTCGCCGTCGCCCCGGTGCTCTGGGCGATGTTGAAGTACTTGTCGTCGACCAGATCGTGACCGACCACCACCACCAGATCGGTGTCGCCGCGGTGGCTTTCGTGGATCAGGCGCTTGGCATCCATCACCAGCGCATCGAGCGACGAATAGTCGGCTCCGGCGGTGACGGCGTTGTCGAGGCTGGGATCGAACAGCACGGCCCCGGCCTTGACGTAGATCGCCTTGAGCCCGGGGTTGTCGGCGCCGGCATCGTTCACGGTGAGCGCGCCATCATCCATGACCTGGGCGGGCGCTTCCTCGCGGATGTGGTGCAGCCAGCCCTTGTTGACGTCCTGCAGCAGCGGGTTGGCGACGATATCGGTGGTGTCGGCCACTTCCTCGCCGTGGAAGCCGATGCAGATCCGGTCGAGCGCCTGCTGCAGCACGATGTCGTCGCGGATCAGCGCTTCGAAATCGGGGCGGTGGCGCCAGGCGTCCAGAAGCTCGTAGCGGCGCGACCAGTCGAAGTTGGTCTTTTCGCACTTGTACTGGTGCTTCAGGTTGTTGTTGCCGATCGCCGCCGGGTTGCGGCGGGTGCCGGTCGAGGTGTCGACGCGGCCGGCCAGACGGCGGCCAGCCCCCACGCCGAGCTTCTGGCCGCTCTGCTGGGTGACGGGGATCATGTTGATCGCCATCAGGAACTCGCTCGATTCGCGGATGCGATTTTCGAGACGCTGTTCGACGACGGGTTCGACGCTGAACTTCTTGGTGACGTCCTCGACCGGGATGCTGTTCAGAAGCGCGATCTGCGACACGTAACCATTGAAGAGAGCGCGGGTTTCTTTGCGCATGGGCCTGATCCTTGTTGGGGTTTTAGCGGGGCCGAAAGGTGGGAGGACGTGCCCCGGAGGGCGGCGAGATCAGCAGTCGGTGCGAACGAAGTTGCCGTTCGACCCGGCGCTGGTGGGCCGCTGGGTGTGCTTGGCAGCGGGGGTGGCTTCGACGCCCTGCTTGAGTATGTTTAACTTCACCTCGAGCGCATCGGTCGCCGCCCGGGTTTCCTGCCGCAGTGCGTTGAGCGAGCCGTCGATCGACGTCGCCAGCTCGGTGAAAACCGTGCGCAGATCGTCGGCGGTGAAGCCTGCCGGGGTGGCGGGATCGGCCGCGGGGGCCTTCGGTTCGGTCTTCGGGTCAGCCCTTGGGGCGAAGCGATCGGCGAAGCTGTCGAGCACACCCTTCAGGCCGGAAAGCAGGCCGGTGGCTTCGGGGGTGGCGGCCGTGTCGAATTCGAGCAGCGCGGCATCGCCCGCTTCCTCCCGCGAATAGCGCTGGATGCCGGGCACGGCGGCCGAAAGCTGGCTGGTGAACTGCAGGCGTTCGGTGGCGATAGAGGCCGGGCTGTCGGTCAGCGCGCAGCCCATGAGATAGGCGTAGCCCTTTTCGGCGAAGTTCGGGTGCATCTCCATTGACGAGTACATCTTCTGGCCCGCCTGGTTGAGCGCCTGGGCTTCCTCGGTCACATCGAACACAGCGTAAAGGCCAGTGCGCTGTTCGGGCTTCCCGTTGAATTCGACGGTGATTTCCCGAGTTTCGAGGCTGAGCACGTCGCCATAGGCGCGGAACGGGCCTTCGCCGCTGATCCCGCGAATGTGCTCAATGTTGAGCCGTGCGGTGTAGACCTTCGGGTCGTAGCTCTGCGCCATCTGCTTGAGGTGCTCGGCATCGATCGTGCGACCGTCCACGGTGGCGCCGGATGTGGCGATCAGGAAAGGCTTGGTCTTCATCGGTCTGGGGCTCCAGCTTGTGGTTCGGCCAAAGGGCAAGGACGTTGGAGGCACTAAGGCCCCGCCACAGGCCCTGCGCGCAACGGCGCAGGCGGGTGGAAGCGCAATCCACCTTGCAAGCTGCTGGCGCGCCCCCCGGCTGCGGGGTGCATGGCAAGGCCATGCACCTGCCCAAGGCCCCATCACCCGACGACGTGAGCGACGGTCCCGAAAGCGGGATGGCTGCGCGGCGGTGGGCGCGTTCGCTCTACTGGCGCGGGTGGACGGTTTCCCAGATTAGCACCGAGCTGGGCATCCCCTACCAGACGATTGGCAGCTGGAAGCGGCGCGACGGGTGGGCCAAGGCCGCGCCCGTCGATATCGTCGACGATCGGATCGAGGCGAAGATCGCCACCCTGCTCGACAAGGAGCCCTTCACCGAAGGGGACATGAAGCGGGTCGATTTCCTGATGCGCCAGATGGAGCGCACCGCCCGCATCCGCAAATACACCGAGAGCGGGAAGGAGGGCGATCTCAACCCGAACATCGAGCGCCGCAACGATGACAAGGCCAAGGCCAAGCGCGAGGAAAAGCGCAAGAACCGGCTGACCCGCGAGCAGTGGCAGGCGCTGCTCGACGATTTTCACGACCATAATTTCGGTCACCAGAAGGTCTGGTGGGAGCAGCGCGACCAGCGCACCCGCAAGATTCTGAAGTCACGCCAGATCGGGGCGACCTGGTATTTTGCGCGCGAGGCGGTGGCCAAGATCGCCGAGGCCGTGCTGGCGGGTGAACAGCCCCGCAACCAGATTTTCCTGTCCGCTTCAAAGCGGCAGGCGATGAAGTTCCGGCGCGAGATCGTCGGTTGGGTCAAGCGCGTCACCGGGGTCGACCTGAAGGGCGACCCGATGATGCTCGACCTGTCCGACCTGGTCGACGAAGCGGGCTATCCGCTCGCGCTCGATCCGGTCGGGCTCTATCCGCTCTCGACCAATTCCAACACCGCCCAGGGCGAAAGCGGCGATTTCTACTTCGACGAATTCTTCTGGGCGGTGGGCTTTGCCCAGCTGCGCAAGGTCGCCGCGGCGATGGCGACCCACACGATCTACAAGCGCACCTATTTCTCAACGCCCTCGACGAAGACCCATCAGGCCTATGCCTTCTGGTCGGGCGAGGAATGGAACAGCGGCCGCCCCAAGAACCAGCAGCAATTCTTCGACCTCACGCACAAGGCGCTGAAGGATGGGGCGATCATGCCCGACGGCAGCTGGTGCCAGATCGTCACCGTGCACGATGCCGTCGCCCAGGGCATGGGCGATCTGATCGACGTGGAAGAGCTGCGGGTCGAGAGCAGCGAAGACGAATTCCGCAACCTATACGAATGCGAGTTCGTCGACGATGCCGCCTCGAGCTTCCCCTGGCGGCTGCTGCGCCCGGCGATGGTCGACAGCTTCTACACCTGGCGCGATTTCCACCCCGCGCATGTCGAGGTGCCGGGCTTGCGCCCGTTCGAGGATAAGCCGGTGTGGCTGGGGTACGATCCCAACAAGCAGGGCCGCGACGATGCGGCGCTGGCAATCATCGCCCCGCCAGAGCGCGCCGGGGTGGGAAAGTTCCGGATCCTCGACAAGTACAAGCTCAACGGGCTCGACTATCAGGGGCAGGCCGATCGCATCCGCCAGCTGGCGGCCGTCTACAACGTCACCGACATCGCGATCGACGTGACCGGCGGGCACGGGCAGGCGGTTTACGAGATCGTGCGGCGGTGGTTCCCGCAGGCGCGCAAGATCGAATATTCGCTCGCCAGTAAGGCCGCGATGGTCATCAAGGCCCAGAACCTGTTCCGCACCGGCCGCGTCGAGTTCGACCAGGGTTGGACCGACGTGCTGCAGGCCTTCATGGCGATCAAGCCCACCCTGACCGCCAGCGGCAAGGGGGTGACCTATACCAGCCCCCGCAACGGGGTGATCGGCCATGCCGATATCGCCTGGGCGTGCATGCACGCCTTTTCCAACGAACCACTCGATGTCGAGCACGCCGCCAGCGGAGCGGGTGCGAGCGTCGTCGCCTTTTCTGACTGAGGAACCGACCCATGAACGACGTGAGCAATACCTTGCCGGCCGTCACCGCCCCGGCCAGCGACGCGCCTGTGGCCAGCTTTGCCTTCGGCGATCCCGAGA
>PNJT01000130.1 GCA_013822005.1 Novosphingobium sp.
TGCGGTCGGTAATCTGGATGTTGATCGCCAGCGGTGCGGTCATCCGCGCCGGGTCATAGCGGGTCGCCACCGTATCGAGCAGCAGCTGGGTCGGCACGGCGGCGATCATGTCCTGACCCTGGCTGCTCAGCGCACTTGGTTTGAAGCCAAGGCGCAAATCGCGTGCGGCCGAAAGGAACTGGTTGCGCCAGATTGCGCTTTCGGCCTGATAGCCTTGCTGTTCATAGCTGTCGGCGAGCAGCGCGCGGGCCTGCTGGCTGGCGGGATTGGCGAAGACCGTCTGGTTGAGCAGGTCCGATGACCAGCGGTAATCGCCCGCCGCCATGGCCTTCTTGGCCAGCGCAATCACTTTCGCCTCACCGCCCATCGCCGCGACATATTTCTTGGCGCGGTCCTGCGGCGGCCAGGGGTTGAGGTTGGCCGGGTTGGCATCGTACCAACCCAGATACCACTGGTAGATCGCCTTCGAATTGTGGCTGTAGGTTCCGTAATAGCCGCGGTTGTACCATTCCTTGGCCAGTTCGGGCGGCTGGACCACGCTTTCGGCGATTTCGGTCTGGGTGGCACCCTGGTTCATCCGGCGAACCGACTGATCGTGCAGATAGCGATAGTTGTCGCGCTGGCTGGCCAGCATGGATGCCACCTCGCCCTGGCCAAAGCGCGGCCAGCAGTGGCTGGAAATCACCACATCGGAGCGGTTGCCATAGAGCCGCAGCGCCTCATCCAGGAAGCCCGCCCAGGCATGGGTGTCGCGCACTTTGGCCCCGCGCGGGGTGAGGATGTTGTGGAATGAGCAAGTCGACATCTCGGCCGAGAGGAACACCTTTGGCGCGGCGACATAGACGTTGAGCTCGCTGGGTGCCTCGCTGCCCGAGACGATCTGGAATTCCAGGGCAACGCCATCGACATCACGGGTCTCGCCGGTTTTGGTGATCGTATCGCTCGGCGCGATCAGGGTTGATTCGCCGGCCGGCAGCCCCATGCCGATCCCGCTGCCCATCTGGCCTTGCGGGCCGGGCTGGAGCGCGGTGCCAAACTGATAGCCCGCGCGCCGCCCCATCGCGGCACCGGCCATCACGTTTTCGGATGCGGTTTCCTTCATGAAATGGTCGGGAGCCAGGATCGCGACCTTGCCCGCCTGGACATCGGCCTCGCTGACGATCCCGCGCACGCCGCCATAGTGGTCGCCGTGGCTGTGGCTGTAGATCACCGCCACCACCGGCCGGGTGCCGAGCTGCTGGTTGGCCAGCTCCAACCCGGCTGCCGCGGTTTCACGCGAGGTCAGCGGATCGATCACGATCCAGCCGGTCTTGCCCTGAACCAGCGTCATGTTCGACACGTCGAACCCGCGAACCTGCCAGACGCCGTCCGACACCTTGAACAGTCCGTGCTTCCTGAGCAGCCCCATCTCGCGCCACAACGAAGGGTTGACCGTGGCCGGGGCCGGGCCGGTCACGAAATCATAGGCGGCCAGGTTGAAGACCGGCTTGCCCGCCGCATTGCGGATCACCGGATCGCTGCGGGTGGCGATAAACCCACGCTGGGCGAAATCGGCGTCGCGTCCGTCTTCTGCGGGAAGCGTTGCGGCCGCAGCCTTCTGCGCGGCCACGGTTGCCGGGCTGGCTGGCTTCGCGCTGGTATCGGGCGCAGGCGGGGCTGCAACCAACGCGGTGGAGCTGAGCAACAGGGCCAGGGGGGCAAAGTGCAGGGCAGTGCGTGGCATCTGGGGGTCTCCTCTTCCGCGCAGAGCTTGCGTCGCGCCAACCGGGAATTCAAGCGCGCGATTAATTTTCTGGCCCGATCCAGGCTGGCGAATGCGCCGGCCGTGGCTGCGGCAAGGATTCTGCGGTAGGGGAAGCGGTGGATACAATACCAGCCTCTCCGCGAACGCCGCCCGCACCCTTCATTGTGACGGCCGAATTGCCCGAGGATGTGTTCGCCTGGTCGAACGGTCTGAGGGCCGAGCATTTCCCGCCCGAGCGCAATTGGCTGAAAGCCCACGTCACGCTGTTCCATTCCTTCGCGCCCTCGTTGCGCGATGAGCTGCCGCGCTTCCTGGCGCGCATGGCGGGCGAGTTCGCGCCGCCCCGTGCGCAGCTCAACGGGCTTATGGACCTGGGGCAGGGTACGGCCCTTGCGATCCGCTCGCCGCAGATGCTGGCGGTGCGGAGTGCAATCGCCGAGCATTTCTGGGACATGCTGACCCGGCAGGATCAGGGCGGCAAGCAGCTGCACATCACGATCCAGAACAAAGTCGATCGCAAGGCTGCCACGGCGCTGCAACAGCAGCTGGCACCGCGCCTAAGCCCGCGCGATTTTGCCTTCACCGGGCTGGGTCTGCACATCTACCGCAATCCCCACTGGGAGGCGGCGGGAGTGTGGAAGTTCCGGGGCAAACACAGTGCTTGACCCGGCCCCAAGCGCACCTTATGTGCGCCGCCTGCCCGGGCGTTCCCGGGCACTGCCTTGGTATGGCGGAGTAGCTCAGCTGGTTAGAGCAGCGGAATCATAATCCGCGTGTCGGGGGTTCGAGTCCCTCCTCCGCTACCATCCCTTCACATCGTCGATTGCCAGCCGTGCCAGGCATTTGCCGCGCTGAGGCCGGGCGTGAAAAGGCCGGGGAAGTGCCGGGACTTGTCCCGACGCCTTCACCCGGCCTTTCGTGCGTTTGGGCAATCAGCCCGCCCGCTGTTCCGCGATCAGAAGCGCTTGCGCAGCGATACGTAGAACTGCTGCGGCGCGCCGACCAGCATCGACTGCAGGAAACCGCCCGGATCCGAGAAGGTCAGGCCGTTCTGGCCCAGGGTGGCAATGTACTTCTTGTCGAACAGGTTGGTCGCGTTGAACTGCACTTCCAGATCCGACAGCGCCCCGGCTTCGGTCCCGAACCGGTAACCCAGCATGGCATCGACCAGCATGCGCCCATCAACCGAATTGTCGTTGATGTAGGTGTAATAGCGCTTGCTTTGGACGTTGGCCCCGATCTTGGCCATGAAGTGACCGTCGTCATAGGCCAGCTCGGCGTTGAACAGGTGCTTGGGCGTATCGACCACCTGCTTGCCCTTGGTCGCCCAGAGCACGCCGCTCAGCACGTCCTGGTCGTACTTCGCGTCGGTGTAGGAATAGGACGCGAACAGCGAGACGCTGGGCGTGACCTTGTAAGTGCCGGCCATTTCGAAGCCGTTGGTCGTCACCGAACCGACGTTGGACAGCACGCTGGCGCAGCCAACCACGATCTGACACGGCTGGACCGAGAGCAGGCGGTTGCTGAACTTGACGTGATAGGCCGCGATCGAACCCTTGAACCCGCCCGTGTTGAACCGCAGCCCGCCTTCGACCGTCCACGAGGTTTCCGGCTTGATCGTGTTCTTGATCGCCAGGAACCCGGCCTGGTTGGTCAGGAACGGCTGGGTGGTGAAGGCACGCAGGTTCTCGGCATAGGAGGCAAAGGCTTCCACGCTGTCCGAGAATTCATAATTCATGCCCACCTGCGGCAAGAACATGTCCTTCGAGCGCAGCTTGCCGGTGGTATCGCGCGCCGCCAGGGTGGAGGTGCTGGTTACGTCATAGACGTTGTCGATATCAACCTGCAGCCCCTTGAAGCCCGCGGTGATCTTGAAGGCATCGCTGACCTGCCAGGTGTCCTGAACGAAGTACTGATAGGTCTTGAAATTCATCAGATAGCGGAACGGCATCGAGAACGGTGCCATCTGCGGCCATTGGCGGGGGCCAATGCTCGATGTGGTGGTCGCGGTCAGTGGATAGTGAACGCGCGACAGATCGTGGTCGTTGTTTTCGTACCAGCCGCCAATTTTCAGCTCGTTCGAACCGAACTTGATCGTGATGGCACTGGTGAAACCGCCGCGATCGATCTTGTAGCGGGTTGAACGGACCGAAAGCCTGGCCCCGCCCGGAGTGGGCACATAAGGCGTCCACCAGGTGCCAAGGCCCCGGTTGGAGTGGTAATAGGGGGTCAGTTCGAACGAGATTGCATCGCTGAAATCGACGTTCAGATTGGCACCCGCCAGCAAGTCCTTACGCAGGCCATAGCCGTCGTAATAGGTATCGTCGCCGCAGATCGATTGCGAATAGCCCGGATAGTTGGCGCAATAGGGTCCGGTCTGCAGGTTGGTGGCGATGGCCAGTGCGGTCGGGTAGTCGTCGCGGATATAGTCCCAGTCCCAGCCGTACTTGGCAATCAGGGCCGGCGACGTATCCATGTAGTCGTCGTCCTTGAAGTTCGAATAGTTCAGGAACGCCGAGAGCGAACCGCTGCTGCCGATCGGGATCGACAGCTTGGAGTTGAACTGCCAGGCTTCCTGCTTGCCCTGGCCCTTCCACTTGGGAGCATCGATCCGGACAGCGCTGAGGTAGCCCTTGACCCCGCCGCCCAGATCGCCGGTGTCGATCCGGCCGAACACCCGGTAAGCGCTTTCGCTGCCGAAGCTGCCTTGCAGGTCCATCCCGAAATCGTTCGACGGAGTCCGGCTGCCGAATTCGAGCGTGCCGCCCAGGTTCGAGCTCGACGCAGTATCAAGCGCACCGGCACCCTGGTTCAGGGTCGAGCGGCCGATGTTTTCCGAGGAAATCGCACGGCTGATGTGCAGGCCGTTGAAGTTGCCATAGCTCATGTCGCCCAGCGGTACGCCATCCAGCGTGAAGCCCAGCTGGTTCTGGTTGAAGCCGCGCACCGAGATGCGAGTCGACCATTCGTTGGTGCCCAGCGCATTGGCCGACTGGAACGAGACGCTGGGCAGCTTTTGCAGCACTTTCAGCGCGCTGGTCCCGGCCGGGGCCTCGGCAATGTCATCGGCGCTGAGCGACTGGACCTGGCGAGTCTCGCCCTTGCCATAGACAACCAGTTCACCGGCTGCGACTTCATCGTCGGCGGGCGCTTCCTGCGCAAAAGCGGGGGCCGAAATGGCGGATGCCAGCACCAGGCCTGCGGCGCTGGTGAGCAGTCGATTGATTTTACGCATATTCCCTCCTTGTTGCCCTTGTTCTTGTTTCCGGAAATTCGTGTCAAACATCTGCAACCCAACCGAGATATCGGCTAGCCAACGCTACGCCCGGCTTGCATTCCTTCCTGGGTGGAAGGTTAGGATCAATGCTGCTTATGTGCAAATTCATGAATCGCGATCTTGTGCGTGATGCGGAAACTGAGGTCATAGCTTGCCTCCCCGCTGCCAGGCACAGACGCCCAGGCTGCGACCGGCGGGCAGGCGTGCGGGATCAACCTGTCCTTTGACCAGGTGGGCGCGGCCATTGTCGCAGACCAGGGTGCTGGCACCGTGACCGGCAACGTCGAGCAGTAACTGGTCCCAGTGGCGGTACTGCACATCGTGGCCTTCGCCCGGATAGCGCCGGAAGGTAACCTTGCCTTTGACTTTGCCGGCCCAGAACTCGCCGTGGCTGGGCGGCACCAGCGCATCGTTCTCGCCGTAGTAGAAAAACGCAGGAGCGGAGAACTTCGAAACATCGGCGGGCGGCAGGCAGAACCGCTTGGATTCGGCCGCCATCCCGCGCGGATCGCCCATTTGTCCGGCGATGAAAAAGGCATGCGCGCCTTCGTCGGCGGTGCGGTCGGCAAAGCCGCGGACCTTGGCCGAGACGCCGTCCCTGGGCATGTCCCACCAGACGCGGGGCGACTGGACCTGCGGAGCCAGCGCCTTGGTCAGGGCCGCTTCATCCACCGAACAGCTCTGGCGGTTGCTCGGTGCGGTCGAGACGGCGGCCAGCATGTGCCAGGAATCGATCCGTTCGGGCATTGCCGCCACGACATGCCCGGCATAGGCCCCGCCGCCCGAGATCGCGGCCAGCGCGAAGCGGTCGATCTTGAGGTGTGCCAGCACCTGCCGCACTTCGCTGGCATAGTCGGCAAAGGTCCAGCCCGAATCGAATGCGGTATCGCCCAGGCCATTGCGCTCCACCGCGACGATCCGCACCTTGAGGCGGCGACGCATGGTATCGAGGAAGGCCACCAGCTCGGGCGCGCGAGCGCTGGTACCGGCCCCGCCGATGAACACCATGGTCCGCCAGCCGGCCTCACCAGTGTCAGTGAAGTGGACCTTGCGGCCCTCCCTGGTGACCAGCGACTGGACCGGGGTGCCGATCGGATCGAACCGGTCCGGGAAGACAATCGGAGCGGCTGGGACTTTGGTCTTGGCCACAAGCGCTTGTGGTGCGGCCAGCGCAGTGAGCGCGGCGAGGGCGGCGAGGGGGCGGATCATCGCACAGGCTCCGTTTCGAGATTGCGGTCAAGCTCGTCAATGCGGGCAAATTCGCTGGCCAGGTCGAGATCGCGGCACAGCCACATATAAGCCGCGGCCGAAACCGGCAGGCCGATCAGCATCGAGATGTCGGCCTTGCCCAGCGCCTCGGCCACCGGGCCGGTATAGAGCGCGGTCTTGAAGAACGGGATCATCGCTGCAAAACCGACGAAGTAGGACACCAGCCCCCGCCAGTTCCATTTGCCATAGAGCCCATCGGCCATGAACATCGCGCGGATCGAATAGCGTCCCTTGCGCACGAAGAAGAAGTCCACCAGGTTGATCGCGGTCCAGGGGGTGAAGAGGTAGGCCAGCACGGTCAGGAAGGCTTCGAACCCGTGCAGCACATCGCCGCTGACCACCAGCGAGAGGCCAACCGTGATCAGGAACACCACGAACAGCGTGGCCAGTCGGGCTTTGACCCCCAGGGTGATCCTGGTCAGGCTATCGACCATGCTCAGCAGGGTCAGCGAAGCGCCATAGAAATTGAGCGAGGTGATCGTGATCAGCCCCAGGAAACTGGTGACCAGCATGACCACCCCGAAGCCGGGATAGATCGCATCCGAACTGTCGCGCAAGGCAGCGACGATCCCGTCCGGGGTGGCGAATGCGGCGGCTGCGAAAGTGCCGACCAGCATCATCCAGGCTCCGCCGATGAAGGCCCCCCAGAAGGTCCAGAAGAAGGCATCGCGGATCCCGACTTCCTTGGGCAGGTAGCGCGAATAGTCCGAGACATAGATCGACCAGCTGAGCTGATAGGCTGCGGCCGCGAAGAACTGCACCAGGAACGGCGTCGGCTTGAACTCCCCGGGCTGGAGCAGCACCGCGAAATCGACGATACCGAAAGCGCCGACGGTATAGACCGCCAGCACGGCCATCATCGCATAGGCCAGGTACCGCTGCGCCTTGTGGATCAGGTCATAGCCGATCACCGCCACCGCAACCGCCAGCACCGCGAAGGCCACGATGGTCGGTCCCTCAGGGTATCCGGCCAGCTCGGTGACCGTCGCGGCCGCCAGCGACTGGTTGAGCGCGTTGTAGCCGATGTAGGTAAACAGCGCGACGACCCAGACCAGCAGCGCACCCAGATAGCCGAATTGCGGGCGCGACTGGATCATCTGCGGCAGGCCCAGATGC
>PNJT01000131.1 GCA_013822005.1 Novosphingobium sp.
TCGGTCACGTCATAGCCATAGCGTTTCCACGCCGCGGTGACCGCCTCGTCGCTGGCCACGGCTTGCTCCCAATCCTGGATCCGCTCGGCGTCCTGGACATAGATCGCGGACCAGGCCGGGGCGCGCAGGATCGGGCCGTGGTAGCGAAGCTCGCGGCAGACCCTGTCGATGGCCTTGGGCACCGCCAGGCCTGAGACATCAAGGAATCCGACCACATCGGGGAAACCGCGATCGAACACGACCGGACCGGGTGCGCCGGCATGGCGCTCGAATTCGCGGGCGTGGGCTTCGAGCATGGCTTCGGCGAAGCCCAAGGGATCGTCCACGCGCAGTGCCATCCCGCCGGGGGACTTGAGCAGTTCGCGCGCGACTTCGGGCGATGTGCGAAGACCAGCTGCTGCTGCGGCATCGAGCAACGTGGTCTTGCCCGCCCCCGGCGCGCCGGTCAGAACCGCGTGCCGGGCAGCGATCAGTGTCACCCGTTGGATGCCAGCGTGGCGGAATCGATCCGGCACCCGCCCCCGGCGCTCCATTCGGCTTCGAGCGGCGGCTCCCATAGTCCTTCCATGAAATCGAACATTGACCGGTCGACCTCCATCGCGAAAGTCTCGCCGCGTTCCTTGTTGCGGCGGTTGGCGCGGTACCAGCGTTCATCAGCCGGAATATCGAGGAAGTGCACGACCGCAGCCAGCCCCGCCTCCCCCGCCAGCGCGCGAAACTTGTCGCGGTGCGCCTTGGTGGTGAAACCGAGGTCCAGCACCGCCGGAACCCCGCGCGCGGTCAGTTGGTGCACTGTGGCGAAGATCTGCGCCTCGCAGCGCTCGACCCGCTCCATCGTCCACTGGAACTCGATCGGCTGCGGGCTGTCGGCCCAGAACAGCGCGGTCATCCATTCGTCGATCGAAAACCGCAGCCCGCCCAGCTGACCCGCCAGCTGGCGGGCATAAGTCGTCTTGCCGGCCCCGGTGCAGCCGACAACAAGGATCATGCCGGCTGCCATGCGCGCGCCTTACTGGTTCATCGTCGCGAAGAAGTCTTCGTTGGTCTTCGAATCCTTCATCTTGTCGAGCAGGAACTCCATCGCGTCGATGGTGCCCATCTGCATCAGGATCCGGCGCAACACCCACATCTTGGAGAGCTTGTCCTTGGCGACCAGCAGTTCTTCCTTGCGGGTGCCCGACTTGCCAACATCGAGCGCCGGGAAGATCCGCTTGTCGGCAACTTTGCGGTCGAGCACGATTTCGCTGTTGCCGGTGCCCTTGAACTCTTCGAAAATGACTTCGTCCATGCGGCTGCCGGTATCGATCAGCGCAGTGGCGATGATCGAGAGGCTGCCGCCTTCCTCGATGTTGCGCGCCGCGCCGAAGAAGCGCTTGGGGCGCTGCAGGGCGTTGGCATCGACACCGCCGGTCAGCACCTTGCCTGAGCTTGGCACCACGGTGTTGTAGGCGCGGCCAAGGCGCGTGATCGAATCCAGGAGGATCACCACGTCGCGCTTGTGTTCGACCAGGCGCTTGGCCTTTTCGATCACCATTTCGGCAACCTGGACGTGGCGGCTGGCGGGCTCGTCAAAGGTCGAGGAGATCACTTCGCCCTTCACCGAACGCTGCATGTCGGTAACTTCCTCGGGCCGTTCATCGACCAGCAGCACCAGCAGGAACACTTCAGGGTGGTTGTCGGTGATCGCCTTGGCGATGTTCTGCAGCAGCACGGTCTTGCCGGTGCGCGGCGGGGCGACGATCAGCGCGCGCTGGCCCTTGCCCTGGGGACTGATGATGTCGATCACCCGCGCCGACTTGTCCTTGACCGTCGGGTCAAGCGTATCGAGGCTAAGCTTCTCGTCCGGGTACAGCGGGGTCAGGTTGTCGAAATTGACCCGGTGGCGGACCGCTTCGGGATCGTCGTAGTTGACGCTGACCAGCTTGGTGATCGCAAAATAGCGTTCGCCATCCTTGGGCGCGCGAATCTCGCCTTCAACGGTGTCGCCGGTGCGCAGGCCCCATTTGCGGACCTGGTTGGGGGACACATAAATATCGTCGGGTCCGGCCAGATAGTTCGCCTCGGGGCTGCGCAGGAAGCCGAAACCGTCGGTCAGCACTTCGATCGTGCCCTGGCCGATGATTTCCTCGCCGTCCTCGGCAACCTCTTTCAGAATCGCGAACATCAGGTCCTGGCGGCGCAGGGTCGATGCGCCTTCGACGCCCAGCTCTTCGGCCATTTCGACCAGCTCGGCGGAGGTCTTTTTCTTGAGTTCTTTCAAATGCATTGTCTGTCAGTCCGTTGGATTCAAGTCTGGGAATGGCCGGACGATCAATGGGCTTGGAGAAAGCGGATCGCGCCGCGCTTGGATGCGCAGGCCTTGCCGGACAGGGGCCAGATAGGCTCTGGCAGCCTGCGCGTCAATCAGAACGGACGCACCACCACCATGATTACGATCAGCGCTGCGGCGATCCCCGGCACTTCGTTGAGGATCCGCAGCTGCTTGCCCGAAAGCCTATGCTCTCCTTGCGCCAGGGCCTTGTGATAGCCCGCCAGCCAGACATGGTAGGCCGACAGCGCCAGCACGGCAGCGAACTTCACATGAAACCAGCCCTGCCCAAGCGCTCCGGTTTGCCAGGCCAGCACCAGCCCCAGGATCCAGGCCACTGCCATCGCCGGCCACAGGATGATCCGCAGCAGCCGCGCTTCGCGCTCCACCCATAAGGCATTCTCGGCCGAGCCAGGCTCGGCTTCCTGGTGGTAGACGAAGAAGCGCGGCAGCATGAACAGCCCGGCCATCCAGAAGATCACAAAGATGATGTGGCCGGCCTTCAGCCAGAGATAGGTCATTGCCAGAGCCCAATCCATTGCGCGCCCATCGTCTTAGCCGCGCCAGTTCCTGACCAGCGCCAGCAATTGCCCGACATGTTCCAGCGGGGTGGTCTGCCCGATCCCGTGGCCCAGGTTGAAGACATGGGGCCGATCGGCAAAGGCTTCAAGAATGTTCAGCGCCTGCCGCTCCAGCTCGGCCCCGCCCGCGATCAGCAGCAGCGGATCAAGGTTGCCTTGAACCGGCAGTCCGGCAGGTAGTGCCTTGGCCGCCCACAACGGATCGATTGTCTCGTCGAGCCCCAGCGCCTGGACCCCGGTTTCGCGGGCATAGGCCGGCAGCTTCTCGCCAGCGCCCTTGGGAAAGCCGATCACCGGGACATACGGGAAGCGTTTGGCAATTGCCGCAACGATTGTCGCATTGGGCGCGATGACCCAGCGTTCGAACTCGCTCGGGGCAAGACTTCCGGCCCAACTGTCGAACAGCTGCACCGCTTCGGCCCCGGCCAGGATCTGCCCGGCGAGGTATTCGATCGTCACCGCTGTGATCGCATCGATGATCGCCTGGAACGCCATGGGATCACGATAGGCCAAGGCCCGCGTCTCATGCTGGTCGCGGCTGCCCTCGCCCGCCACCATATAGGTCGCGACGGTCCAGGGGCTACCGGCAAAGCCCAGCATGGTCTTGTCACCGGGCAGCTGCGCCTTGACCAGCTTGACCGTGTCGTAGATCGGGCTGAGCCGTTCGGGCACCGCGCTCAGACTTTCAAGGCTGACATCGACCAGCCGGGGCGAGAGGTGTGGGCCTTCACCGACCAGGAATTCCAGATCCTGCCCCATCGCATAGGGCACGATCAGGATGTCGGAAAAGAGGATCGCCCCGTCCATGCCATAG
The DNA here is from genome assembly GCA_013822005.1 of Novosphingobium sp. Taxonomy (GTDB): domain Bacteria; phylum Pseudomonadota; class Alphaproteobacteria; order Sphingomonadales; family Sphingomonadaceae; genus Novosphingobium. Next base: position 3,704 of record PNJT01000131.1, read on the forward strand.
CGGCGGATCGGCTGGATAGTGATCTCAGCCGCGGCCGCGCTGTCATAGACCAGCGCCAGAAACCCGCCTTTCTCCGCCCTCAGCGCGCGGTATTCAGGCAAATAGCGCCCGGCCTGACGCATCAGCCATGCTGGCCTTGGACGCAGGTTCTGGCCGCGCAATGTATCGAGGAGCAAACCGGGCATCGGACCTATTCCAATTCAAATCAAATGAGATTCTTATTAGGATTATGGAGTAGTTGGACTGTGGAAAGCGGGGATTGTCCGGCCCTGCCGGAACTGTCCCGCGCTGAACAGGGCAAAGCGCCAGTGGAATCGCCAGGCACCCACGTCAAGCGTATCTTTTGCCCGCTATCCCCAGCCTGTGGGAAGCACCGTCCACATGTCCACAAGAGTCCATATGGAGGGCAGGCACAGGGGGGCGATCTTTTCCCCGAACTTGTAAGCCCTTTCCTCCCGTGGTTTATGCCGCAGATCATCCACAGGGACTTCAATGCCGCAGCTCCACCTCCACCTTCTTTCGGATTCGACCGGCGAAACGCTCGAAATGCTGGCCAAGGCGGCTTTGGCGCAATTCGAAGGTGCCGAAGTGATGCGCCATTTCTGGCCGATGGTCCGCTCGCAGCAGCACCTCGACCGGATCATGGCCGAAATCGCTGCCAATCCCGGCCTCGTCTTCTACACATTGGTCAACGCCGATACCCGCCGCCGCCTGGAAGAGCACTGCCGCACGCTGGGCCTGCCGGTGGTGCCGGTGCTCGATGCGGCGGTCGAGGCGCTCGAAGCGGCGCTCGGCCAGCATCCAAAGGCCCGCCCCGGCCGCCAGCACGCCATGGACGAGGCCTATTTCGCCCGGGTCGATGCGATCCACTATACCATCGCGCATGACGACGGGGTTGGCTGGGAGAACTGGGAAGAGGCGGACATCGTGCTCGCGGGCGTCTCGCGCAGTTCGAAGACTCCGACCTCGATCTACCTCGCCAATCGCGGTTACAAGGTCGCCAATATCCCGATCGTGGTTGAAAGTCCGCCGCCGCCGGCGTTGTTCGGGCTCAAGCATCCTTTCGTGGTCGGCCTTACCACTGCACCCGAACGGCTGGTCCAGGTCCGCCGCAACCGCTTGCTTTCGCTCGGCCAGTCGCCCGAGACCTCTTATGTCGATGACGAGCGCGTTTCGCGTGAGGTGCAATATGCCCGGCGGATGTTTGCCGACAACGGCTGGCCAGTGATCGACGTCACCCGCCGCTCGATCGAGGAAGCGGCCGCGGCAATCATCAACCTCTACAACGAATTCCTCAGCCAACGCGAAAGCGGCGCAGCATGAGCCTGGTGCTCGCCTCGCAAAGCCAGTCGCGCAAGGCCATGCTTGAGGCGGCCGGGGTACCGTTCGAGCCGGTCCCGGCGCGGATCGACGAGCGCGCGCTTGAGGCTGGCCTTGCAGGCGCCGCCCCTGCCGAAGTCGCGCTGGCGCTGGCTGAAGCCAAAGCTTTGGCGGTTTCGGCAAGTCATCCAAGCCGGCTGGTGCTGGGTAGCGATTCGCTGGTCGAAGTCGAAGGTCGCCGCTTCGACAAGCCCGCCAGCCGCGAGGATGCCGCCGCGCATTTGCGGTTCTTCTCGGGCAAGGTCATGCAGCTCCACAGCGCCGCAGCGCTGGCGCGGAGCGGCACGGTGGTCTGGCGTCATGCCGCGCTGGCCCGGCTCCAGGTGCGTGAGCTGTCCGACCGGTTCATCACCAGCTACCTCGGCCATGAATGGCCGGAGGTTTCAGCCTGCGTCGGGGTGTTCCGGATCGAGGCGCGCGGAGTGCAGCTGTTCGAGGCGATCGAGGGCGATCACTTCACCGTGCTCGGCATGCCGTTGCTTGCCGTGCTGGGTGCACTGCGCGAGCATGGGGAGATGCTGGGATGAGCCACCCCTATGCCGAAGTGATCGGCGATCCCATCGCGCAATCGAAAAGCCCGGCGATCCACACCTTCTGGCTCGGCAAGCTGGGGATCGCGGCCGACTACCGCGCCTGCCACGTCCGGTCCGGGGAGCTGGCGGACTATTTCACGCAGAGGCGCGGCGACGCGCAGTGGCGCGGGTGCAATGTCACCATGCCGCACAAGCAAGCGGTGATGCCGCTGCTCGATAGGATCGATCCCGAAGCGGCGGCAATCGGGGCCGTCAACACCGTGGTGCGCGAGGCAGACGGGCGGTTGGTTGGGTACAACACCGATGCAGCCGGGTTCCTCGAACCTTTGCGCGCCGATCTGGCGCAGACCCATCTCTACCGGATGGCGCGGATCCTGGGCGCGGGCGGCGCGGCGCGGGCGATTGTTGCGGCTTTGGCCGGACACGGCTTCACGCTGGTCCTGGCCGCGCGCGACCCGGCCAAAGCGCGGGCCTTGCTGGATGAGCTGGCCCCCAAAGGCGAGCATCACGCGGTCGAGCTTTCCCATTTTGCGCCGTCGACCGATTTTGCCTTTGATGACCGCACGCAGCTGTTCGATCTGGTGGTCAATGCCAGCCCGCTGGGCATGGCCGGACACCCACCGCTGGCGTTCGACTTCAGCCATGCCCCGCCGGGCAGCACGGTCTATGACATCGTCACCCACCCGCTCGAAACCCCGCTGCTCGCGGAAGCAAAGAGGCGCGGCCATCCGACCATCGATGGCCTCTCGATGCTGATCGGCCAGGCCGCCGTGGCCTTCGAGAAGTTCTATGGTGAACCCGCCCCGCGCGAACATGACGCGGAGCTGCGTGAACTGCTAACGAAGTGATGTTGAGACCGCCCCTGCCCCTCAAGAATCGTCACCCTGAACTTGTTTCAGGGTCCATGGGTCGTTTGGCCCGGTGGTCGCTTGGAATGAGCCGACGGGGCGGACTGCTGATGGTACGACGCTCTGGTCTGAAGGCACGATGGACCCTGAAACAAGTTCAGGGTGACGGGCTGAGGAGTGGAGTGGCTTGACCGGCAAACCTTTCATCCTCGGCCTGACCGGTTCGATCGGCATGGGCAAGTCGGCGGTCGCGGCGATGTTTCGCGGGCTGGGCGTGCCGCTGTTCGATGCCGATGCGGCGGTGCACGAGTTGCAGGGGCCGGGCGGCGCTTGCCTCGCCCCGATCGAACGCGCCTTTCCGGGAACCACGGGCCCCGCGGGCGTGGATCGGCAAAAGCTGGGCGCGGCGGTGTTCGGGGATCCCGAGGCGCTCAAGCTGCTGGAAAGCATTGTCCACCCCGAGGTGGGCGAAATGCGCCGGGCCTTCCTGGCCGACAATGCCGCTGCGCCGCTGATCGTCTTCGATATCCCACTGCTGTTCGAAAAGACCGGCGAGCACGGGCTCGATGCGGTGCTGGTGGTCTCGGCCTCCGCCGCGCAGCAGCGCGAGCGGGTGCTGGCCCGGCCAGGGATGACCGAGGAAAAATTTGAGCGGATCCTGGCGCTGCAAGTGCCCGATGCCGAGAAGCGCGCGCGGGCCGATTACGTGATCGATACCGGGGTGAGTCTCGCCGAAACCCGCCATGCAGTGCAGCAGTTGGTCCATGCCCTGACTGCCTAGGGCACTTCCCGACCATTCTGGGTCATCGTGACGGAGTCTATTATGGTTCAATGCAAGGAAGAATGGCGCAGGAATATGTCGATATTTCAAGACATTCTGACGCGGCAGTGGGCC
>PNJT01000132.1 GCA_013822005.1 Novosphingobium sp.
TACCGCCAAGCCGCTGGGCCGCCTGCATGCCCACAACGGCACGATTGCCGCCGGGGCGATCAAGGTGGGCGATACGGTCAAGCTCGACATCGATGTCGCGCGCCGCGATGCCACGCGCGCCAACCATTCGGCCACCCACTTGCTGCACGAAGCCCTGCGGCGGCGGCTGGGCGAGCATGTTACGCAGAAGGGCTCGCTGGTCGCGCCCGACCGGCTGCGGTTCGACTATTCGCACCCTTCCGCGCTGAGCGCCGAGGACCTCGCCGCGATCGAAGCCGAAGTGAACGCGCAAGTCCGCGGCAACGAGGCGGTGGTGACCCGCTTGATGACGCCGGAAGACGCGATCGAAGCCGGGGCCATGGCGCTGTTCGGCGAAAAGTATGGCGACGAAGTGCGCGTGCTGAGCATGGGTGCCTCAAGCGGTAAGACCTATTCAGTCGAACTGTGCGGCGGCACCCACGTGCGTGCGCTGGGCGATATCGGGCTGTTTCGGATCGTCTCGGAAAGCGCCGTTTCAAGCGGCGTGCGCCGGATCGAAGCCTTGACCGGCGAACATGCGCGGCAATGGCTGGTCGGGCGCGAGGATGCGCTGAAGAGCGCGGCGAGCCTGCTCAAGACCACGCCCGACGATGTCGAAACCCGCGTCGCCGCGCTGCTCGATGAACGCAAGAAGCTGGAACGCGAACTGGCCGAGGCGAAAAAGGCGCTGGCGCTTGGCGGTGGCGGCAAGGCCGAAGCGGCCGATGAGGACGTGGGCGGAGTGAAATTCTCCGGCCAGGTGCTGGGCGGCCTCGATCCCAAGGACCTGCGCGGACTGCTCGATGCGGCCAAGCAGCGGATGGGCTCGGGCGTTGCGGCGATTGTCGCGGTGAACGAGGGCAAGGCCAGCATCGCCGCAGCGGTGACCGACGACCTGACCGGCAAAGTCAGCGCCGTCGAACTGGTCCGCGCGGGCGTCGAGGCGCTGGGCGGCAAGGGCGGCGGCGGGCGGCCCGACATGGCCCAGGGCGGCGGCCCCGACGGCGACAAGGCCGCCGAAGCGATCGCTGCGGTGAAGGCCGTGCTGGCGGGGTAACTCCCTGGAGCGGTGATTGGAAAATCTGAATCACCTCGCCCCGGCCCCGACAAGCTCAGCATAGACGGAATCTGGGTCAGGTTTTGCCCAAGTTGCTCTAGATCCTCTCCTTTTTTGCGAAGCACAAAAGGGGAGGTGGCATTTGCGCAGCAAATGACGGAGGGGTCTCGGCCCTTGCGCCACTACCCCTCCGTCAGCCGCCTTCGGCGTCTGCCACCTTGTATCTCGATTTTGCTCCCCATTTGCGGCCTTCGCCGAAAATGGAGAGGATCTTTGGAGGTTACAGCGCCGAAACGCCCAGGAAGCCGGGGACCGGGCCGTTCCAGGCACCAGGTTCGTCGGCATCGTCGGCCTCGCGGCGCGGGGCGGACTTGGGGGGCTTGGTGCCGTCGCGCTTGGGGCGTTCGGCGCGCGGGGCGCGTTCGGGGGCTTCGGCCTTGGGAGCGCGCTCGGTGCGTTCCGGCTTGTCCTCGCGGCGCGCGCGGGCGGGCTTTTCGGCGCGCTCGGGCTTGGCTTCGCGTGCAGGCTTGTCCTCGCGAGGTTCCTTGGCGCCCTTGCCCACTTCGAACACCGCCAGCTTGCCGCCGGTCAGCTTTTCGACGTTCTCGATTGCTTCCTGGTCCTCTGGCGCGATCAGGGTGAAGGCGCGGCCGGTCGCCCCGGCGCGGCCGGTGCGGCCGACACGGTGGACGTAGTCGTCCGGGTGCCAGGGGGTGTCGAAGTTGAAGACGTGGCTGACGCCCTTCACATCGAGGCCGCGCGCGGCGACGTCCGAGCAGCACAGGATGTTGATCGTGCCGTTCTTGAACCGCTCCAGCTCGGCGATGCGGGCCGGCTGTTCCATGTCGCCGTGGATCTCGCCCACCGAAAAGCCGTTCTGCTTGAGGCTCTTGGCGAGGTCCCGCACGGTGGTCTTGCGGTTGCAAAAGATCATCGCGGTCTTGACGTCGTCAGTGCGCAGCAGCTCGCGCAGCACTTCGCGCTTGCCGCGGCTGGACGCGACCGGCACCTTGAACTGGACGATCTGGGTGTTGGTCGAGGCGGGCCGTGCGACTTCGATGTATTTGGGATTGGTCAGAAACTTGTCCGCCAGCTTTTTGATTGGCGGCGGCATGGTGGCGCTGAACAGCAGGGTCTGGCGCTGGGCCGGAAGCTTGGAACAGATCGTCTCGATGTCGGGGATGAAGCCCATGTCGAGCATCCGGTCGGCTTCGTCGATCACCAGGAGGTCGCAGCCGGTCAGCAGAATCTTGCCGCGTTCGAACAGGTCCATCAGCCGCCCGGGGGTGGCGATCAGCACGTCGACGCCTTCGTTGAGCGCCTTGACCTGATCGCCCATCTGCACGCCGCCGATCAGCAGCGCCATCTTGAGGTCGTGGTTGACGCCGTAGAGCGCGAATTCATCGGCGACCTGGGCGGCCAGCTCGCGCGTCGGCTCCAGGATCAGGCTGCGCGGCATCATCGCGCGGCGGCGGCCGTGGGCCAGAATGTCGATCATCGGCAGAACGAAGCTGGCGGTCTTGCCGGTACCGGTCTGGGCGACGCCGATGATGTCCTTCATCATCAGCACGCTGGGGATGGCCTGGGCCTGGATCGCGGTGGGCGTGTCATACCCCTTCGCGCTGACCGCGCTGAGCAATTCGTCTGAAAGGCCGATATCGGCGAACTTCATACAGGCTTCTTCAATGACCGGAGGAACGTGAGGTGCGGCGCGGCCCAAACACCGGCCAGGCACGCGCGCCCCTAGGCGCAAGAGGGCTTCAGAGTCAAGGAAACGCGCGCGCCCTGCGCCGGTTTCAGTCGCCGATCTGGATGATCTGGCGAAAGCCGGTAACCTGGCAGCTGGCCCCGCTGCGCGATTGCAGTGCATCGCGGCTGATGCAGACCTGCCCGTCGGCGTTGCGCTTGACCATCATGCCCGAATAGAACTGGTGCGCCTGGCAGCCCTTTTCAAGCTGCGCGGTTACCATTCGCCGGTCGTTGAGGATCAGCAGCAGCTTGTCATTGGTGACCGGCTGCACGCCGAAAATCGAATTGATTGCCAGGCACTTGCCGAACTTGCGCTCGATAAAACGGGGCTCGTGATCCTGGTCGAAGCCTTGCGAAAACATCGCGGCCTGCATCGGCGCGGGGCGCGGGTTGATCCGGATCGTGACGCTTTGCTGGATCGAGACTTGTTCGGCCACCATGGGATCGGCCGGACTGGCCGACTGGAACGCGCTGGGCGCGACTTCGCTCCCTCCCAGGACGGGAAGCACCATCACCAGTGGCGCAAGCAGTTGCACAAGCGGATTCATCGACCCCGTAAATAACCCCGATGCTTGAACCACCGCTTAACCTGCTGCTCCGCGGATTCAAGCCCCTCTGGCGCAGCGGCAGCGCATTGTGCCATAGCGCGGGGCGATGAGCGGGCCCGACCAGACCTTTCTTGATGCAGCCCTGGCGCTGCTGGGACCGCGCGGTTTCACGCGCGATCCTGCGCTGATGGAGCCCTGGCTGACCGACTGGCGCGGGCGTTATTCCGGGCAGGCCTGCGCCATGGCTTCGCCAGCGAACACGCAGGAGGTGGCCCAACTGGTCAAGCTTTGCTCGGCACACAGGGTGGCGATTGTCCCGCAAGGCGGCAACAGCGGGATGTCCGGCGGGGCAACCCCCGATCCCAGCGGAGCGCAACTGCTGCTCTCGCTCAGGCGGCTCGATACGATCGGCCCGGTCGATGCGCAGGCGCGGCAAGTGACTTGCGGCGCCGGGGTGATCCTGCACAGCCTGCACCAGGCCGCCGAAGCAGCGGGGCTGCGCTTCCCGTTGACCATGGGGGGCAAAGGCTCGGCCACGGTCGGCGGGCTGGTTTCGACCAATGCCGGGGGTACGCAGGTGCTGCGCCATGGCTCGATGCGGGCGCTCGTGCTGGGGATCGAGGCGGTGCTGGCGGATGGCTCGGTCTGGTCTTCGCTGACCCCGCTCAAGAAAGACAACCGCGGGTTCGACCTCAAGCAGCTGTTCATCGCCGCGGAGGGGACGCTGGGCGTGGTCACCGCCGCCACCTTGCGGCTGGTTCCGGCATTGGCCGGGCGGCGGGTGGTCTGGGCCGGGCTAGGCAGCATCGCGGCTGCGCGCAAACTGCTGCTGCTGGCCGAGCGGATCGCGGGCGCTGAGCTCGAAGGATTCGAAGTCATTCCGCAGAACTGCCTTTCCGCCGTGCTGGACCACTTGCCCCACGCCCGCGCGCCCTTGGCCGGGCAGCACGCCTGGCACGCGCTGATCGAGCTGGGGAGCGAGGATTCGGCGCAGGATCTTGATGCGCTGGCCCTGGCCTTGCTCGAAGCGGCGCAGACCCAGGGTATCGTCGATGACGCCACCCTGGCCGCGTCCGACAGCCAGGCCGAAGCCTGCTGGACACTGCGCGAATCGATTTCCGGCGCGCTGCGGGCCAAGGGTGCGGCGGTGCAGCACGATATCGCGGTGCCGGTAGCCCAAATGGCCGCGTTTATCGCCATGGCGATCCCGACGATCGAGGCCGAGTTCCCCGGCTGCAAGGCCTTCGGATTCGGCCATCTGGGCGATGGCAACGTCCATTTCCACGTTACCGCGCCGGCGAACGCGGTGCGCGGGGAATGGGAGCTGGATCAGGGCAAGATGGCCAGCCGCCGCGTCCACGACCTTGTCACCCAGTGGCACGGCACGATCTCGGCCGAGCACGGGATCGGCCAGATGAAGCGCGAGGAACTGGCCCGGCTGGGCGATCCGGTGGCCTTGAAAATCATGGCCCAGATCAAGGCCGCGCTCGATCCGCAGGGGCTGATGAACCCCGGAAAGCTGCTGCCGCTTGCGCACAGCGCCGACTGCGACTAAACGCGCGGTTTCGCGCCGGGCCCGACCGGCTAGACTCTCGCTTTCTACCGGAGATTACCCATGGCCAGCGCGCCCCAAGCCGCCAACCTGCCGATGTTCTACCAGGACCTCATGCCGCTCAACAGCCGCGACCATGCCTCGTGGCGCAGCCGCACCACCGAAAGCGCCAAGTGGATGGTCAACCAGCACGCGGTGCCGCTGACCGCCGAGGAATTCGTCCACGCCGCGCGCCACTATCCGGTGATCTTCTCGACCAGCGACCAACCGGTGCCGCTGGCGCTGATGGGCCTGAACGAGAACGTCAACGTGTTCTTCGACGACGAAGGCAAGCTGACCGCCCCGGTCTATGTCCCGGCCTATGCCCGCCGCTATCCCTTCATGCTGGCCAAGCTGACCCCCGACACCGAAGAGCTTTCGCTGTGCTTCGACCCGACCAGCGACCTGGTTGGCGAATTCGACGAAGGCCTGGTGCTGTTCGAAGACGGTGAACCCAGCGAGGCCTGCAAGTCCACGCTCGATTTCTGCCGCAACTTCGAAGAAGCCGGCTTTCGCACCACTTCGTTCGTTGAAGAGCTGGAAAAGCACGGCCTGCTGATGGACGGCGAAGTTTCGATCCAGCAGCCGGGCAACGACCAGCCCTTCATCTATCGCGGTTTCAAGATGATCGACCAGGAAAAGCTGCGCGACCTGCGCGGCGATGTACTGCGCACGATGAACCAGAACGGCATGCTGGCGCTGATCTATGCCCACCTGTTCAGCCTCGATCACATGAGCGAAATCTTCGGCCGTCAGGTCCAGCTGGGCAAGGGTCCGATCCCCGCGCTGACCAACTGATCGAGTCGTTTTGCTGACTTGAAAGGCGCGGTTCCGGCAACATGCCGGAATCGCGCCTTTTCATTGGCCTGCGAAAGTCTTCCTTGCGCTCAACTTGCAACAGGCCTATTTTAACTGCTGTCTGGCTGGCGCTTCCCTCATGGCCCGGTCGGACATTGGTGCACTTCGGTGCACCTCCTCCCTGAACCTTGGCCACCTCGTGCACCCGCACGAGGTGGTTTTTTCATGCGAATCACTCGGCGGCGTTGGGCAAGGCGTTGAGCCGCCCGAGGTCCGCCACTTCGCCCGCCAATCGCCGCACCAGCCCTGTCAGCAGGCTCACCATCGCGGCAAAGCCCGGCCCCGGTTCAACCAGGCGGGTATCCAGATAGCTTGAGCGATCCACTTCAAGCTGGAGGGCGTGCAGTCCTTCATCCGGGCGCGCATGGCGTTCAAGGACATAGCCCCCGGCATAGGGCCGGTTGTGCGCCGCCCCGCGCCGGGCCTCAGCGAAAAAACTGAAGCAGCTGCCGACCAGCGCCCCGCCGCATGAAACCCCGAACCGGTCGCCCAGCACGAATTCGGGCGCAGGCTGGCCGCCGCGAAAGCCCAGCGGCGGCATTGAATGCAGGTCGATCAGCAAGGCCGCACCCCACCGGTCCCGCAACGCGGCCAATGTCTCGGCCAGGCAGGCATGGTAAGGCGCATGGATCGAATCGATCCGCGCGGCGAGGTCTTCCTCCTCGTGCCGACGCTTCCACAGCTCGCCCAGCCCCGGCAGCCGCCGCGGGATCAGCCCCAGCCCGCTGCGCACCCGCATGCCGGGGGTATAGCTGCCCAGATTGTCAGGCCGCCCGCGCGCGAACATGTCCCAATCGACATCCTCGGTCGCGCGGTTGAGGTCGATCATCGCGCGCGGCGCATGGGCCACCAGCAGCGCCGCGCCGGTCTCCTTCGCGACCGCTTCGGCCAGCCGGTCAACATAGCGGTCTTCCAGCTTGAGCGCGGCAAAGCCGGGGTTGCGCATCCGCTCCAGCAGGGTGCCGGGATAGGCCCGCCCGGCATGCGGCACCGCGATCAGCACCGGCAGCATCGAAGGTTCGGGCGCGCTGACGACAAAGGCCGGCATGCCGCCCGACCCGGGGATCGAACCCCCTTCGCGGCGCGGCGAATCGCCTGTCCCTGAGCTCTGCGAATCCATTGCGCCTTGCTGGCCCGCGAGTGGCACTGTGTCAAAGCAAGTCAGGCTGCAAATGGGGCGAGATTGTTAACCCGAAGGGTGTATAGCCTGCTTCTGACGCGTGCTTTTGTGCGCTGGATACAACAACGACCAACCGGGAAGACGCGCCGCGATGATCCGCATCCTGCTTGCCGAAGATGAAGAAGCCATGCGCACTTACCTGGCGCGGGCGCTGGAAAACGCCGGCTACGACGTGACTGCGGTCGATCGCGGTACGCTCGCCGTGCCACTGCTCGAAGATGGTGAATACGATCTGCTGCTGTCGGACATCGTCATGCCCGAAATGGACGGGATCGAACTGGCCCAGCGCTGCGCCGAAATCAGCCCCAAGACCAAAGTGATGTTCATCACCGGCTTTGCCGCGGT
>PNJT01000133.1 GCA_013822005.1 Novosphingobium sp.
AGGCCGTCGAACACCGCATCGATAATCATCGCCAGCTTGTCGGTGTTGAGCCGGGGCATGATCTGCTCCATCGAGCCGATATTGGTGTAAACGTTGGTCATCTGGTTGACCAGGCTGATCGCCTCATCGACCGAAAGCCCGGCGAAGTGGCCGTCGGCCATCGCTTCGCCGATGATCGTTGCGAGGTAGTGGTCGCCAAGGTCGATGTAGGAGCGGATCAGGTCGAAGTTTTCTTTCCCCAGCTCGACATAGTTGGCGAAGGCAATCGGATCGCGGTCCCATTCGTCCCTCAACCGCGCGAAGCGGCGGGCGTAGAATTCGTACATCTTGCGGCGCGGGGACAGGTCGCTGTTGACCACTTCCTCCATGATTTCGACCTTGGGCTGGAACCAGCGTTCGGCGACCGCCTCGATCAGGGCCTCCTTGCTGTCGAAATAGCGGTAGAGGTTGGCCGAGGACATGCCTGCGCGCGACGCGATGTCGCTTACCGTCATGGCGCTGTTGCCGCGTTCCTCGATCAGCGCGATGACATGGCCGATCAGCGCCTCGCGCCCGGCTTCGATGTCCGTCAACGGTCGTGCCATGCCGTGTTTCTCCCCAGCGACGTGTCTACATGCAAGAAAGATAGAATGCCTGTGTGAAATTTTCAAGAAACTGTCTTGCTTGCGCAATACGCAGCACTTGTTGCCATGTCTGCACTTGCGTAGGAAGCGATATGCCGAATCCCGCCCGCTTTTCGTTGTTGCTGCCGCTTGCCCTGCTGGGCGCTTGCAGCACCCAGCCCGTCCGCTCGGCTTCCGCTGCGCCGCCTGCGACAGTCACGGTCGGGATCGCCGCGATCAACGATTTTCACGGTGCGCTGGAGCCGCCGCGCCAGTCGGTGCTGGCACCCGATGGCAAGGGCGGCACGGTCCAGGTCCCTGCGGGCGGGGCCGCCTATCTCGCCAGCGCGCTCGATTCGGTGCGCGGCAAGTATCCCTATCACCTGACCGTTTCGGCCGGCGATCTGATCAGCGCCTCGCAGCTGGCCTCCTCGATCCATCTTGATGAGCCGACGATCGGAGTCGCCAACCGGTTCGGGCTCGATTTCAACGCGGTCGGCAACCACGAATTCGATCGCGGTCGGGGTGAGCTGCTCAGGATGCAGCGCGGCGGCTGCGCCCAGCTGACGCCGCGCAAGCCCTGCCAGGTGGAAAAGTTCGCCGGCGCGAAATTCAAGTTCCTGTCGGCCGGCACCGTGACCGAGAACGGCTCGACCCTGTTCCCCAGCCACGCGATCCGCAGCTTCGGAAGCGGCAAGCGCAAGGTCCGCGTGGGGATCATCGGGCTGACGCTGAAAGGCACCCCCGACCTGGTCTCGCCCGGCGCGATCAAGGGGCTGACGTTCGGTGACGAGGCCGATGCAATCAACGCCGTGGTTCCGAAACTGAAGGCCCAGGGTGCCGATGCGATCGTGGTGCTGATCCACCAGGGCGGAGCGCAGGACAGCCCGGCCAGTCCCAATGGCTGTTCGGGCCTCAGCGGCGAGATCCGCCCGATCCTCGACCGGCTCGATCCGCGGGTCGATGTGGTCGTCTCGGGCCACACCCACCGCGCCTATGTCTGCAACTACGGCCAGTACAATCCGGCCAAGCCGATCCTGCTGACCAGCGCCGGGGTCTATGGCGGCGGGGTGACCGACATCACGCTGGAGATCGATCCGGCGCTGGACAAGGTCGTGGCCAAGCGCGCGAGCAATGTCATCGTGCAAAGCGTGGGCTACACCGGCAGCCGCGGGCCGGTTGTGCCGACCGCGCTCTATCCGCAATTCGCCCCGCGCGCCGATGTCGCGGCCTATGTTGGGCTCTATGCCGATGCGGCCAAGGCTTTCGCGCAAAAGCCGGCGGGACATCTGGCGGGCCCCGCCGCCGGCGCCCCTCTGGCCCAGCTGATCGCCGATGCCCAGCTTGCCGCGACCAAGAGCGCGGGCGCGCAGATCGCCTTCATGAACCCGTTCGGGGTCCGCGCCGCGCTGGTTCCGGGCGCGGGCAATGCGGTCAAGTTCGGCGATATCTATGCGGTCCAGCCGTTTGGCAACACGCTGGTGACGCAAAGCCTGACCGGTGCGGAGCTGAAGGCGGTGCTGGAGCAGAGCTTCGATGCCCAGGGCCCGCAGCAGCCGCTGATCCCCAGCGAAGGCTTCGCCTATAGCTATGACCTGTCAAAACCGGTGGGCAGCCGGATCGTGGCGCTGAGCCTGAACGGCGTGGCGATCAATCCGGTGGCCAGCTACCGGGTGACCACCAACAGCTTCCTTGCCCTGGGCGGTGACAGTTTCACCGCGCTGGCGGGGCAGCGTGAAGCGGTGATCGGGATCAGCGACCTCGATGCCTTGCAGGCCTGGCTCGAGGCGGTGCCGCTGCGCCCGGTGCCCGAGGCGCTGCGAGTGAGCGAGTTCCGGAGCTAGCCGCAAGAACCGTTCGTCCCGAGCGAAGTCGAGGGAGCGCGCCCAAACTCCACCTCCGTTCGCATCGAGCGAAGTCGAGACACCGCGGCATCTCGACTTCGCTCGATGCGAACGGACAGGAGGGGGGCGGCGCTCCCTCGACTTCGCTCGGGACGAACGGGTTTGGGGACTATGACTTCTTCGGCGGCCAGGGCACAAACCCCGAGGTGCGCGCAACGTAGTCGGCATAGCCCGGGCGGTTCTTCACCAGGCCCTTTTCGAGCAGCGGTTTGCCCGACCATTTGGTCAGCGTGTAGGTCAGGAACAGCGGGCCGATCACGCTGGCCAGCGCCACCCAGGTCCCGCCCTCGGCCGCGACCAGCCAGATCCCCCACCAGGCGCAGGCATCGCCGAAATAGTTGGGGTGGCGGGTATAGCGCCACAGCCCGGTGTCGAGCACTTTGCCCTTGCTGGACGGATCGGCGCGGAACTTGGTGAGCTGCATATCGCCGACAGTCTCGAACACCATACCGGTCAGCCACAGCGCGAAGCCGGCCCAGCCGAGCAGGCCGATCGGCGCCGGCGCGCCCGAGGCCAGGATTCCTAGCTGGGCGGGCAGGCAGGTGATGAACAGCAGCAGCGCCTGCGGCCCGAACACCGCCTTGAAGGCCGCGCTGCCATAGCGCCCTTCCGCGCGCGCCTTGCCCAGCATCCGGGCATAGCGCGGATCCTCGCCGTGCGCGCGCCAGCGGGTGTAGAGGTGCCAGGCCAGCCGCAGGCCCCAAATGGCGGTCATCACCAGCAGCAGGCTGGCGCGCGTGCCGGGATCGCCCAGCTGCAGCCAGCTCGACACGGCCAGGACCACCATGCCGAAACCCCAGACCGCGTCGATGAACGAAACATCGCCGATCCTTGCCGCGACCCAGCACAAGGCCAGCATCATGATCAGATCGACCGCCAGGTTGACCAGCAGCATTTCAACCATCGTTCTTCTCCAGTGCGCCCGTGATCGTTGCTTCCAGCGCATCCCAGCGCGGATGGCCAGGGATGGCCGAGCGGTAGTAAGCCAGCAGTTTTGCCAAGTCGGCGGCATAGTCGCCGCTGGGCATGATGGCTTCGCCGATCCCGCCGATCATCTTGGCATTGTCCACCCAGGCCGGGACGATCGGCACCCCGGCTTTCAACGCGATATTGTAGAAGCCCGAGCGCCAGCCCAGAATCGCCCCGCGCGTCCCCTCGGGCGCGATCACCAGCGGCAGGTCCTCGCGCCGTTCGAACTCAGCCGCAATCTGGTCGACGTAGTTCATGCCCTTGGCGCTGCGATCGACCGAGATCCCGCCCATGTCGAACATGAAGCGGGTCATCGGCCATTTGAACAGGCTGAGCTTGCCCATGTAATTGGGCGCGATGCCGACTTCGTGGGTCGCCCCCAGGAAGAACACGAAATCCCAGTTCGAGGTGTGCGGCACTCCCAGGATCACGCAGCGGCGCGGCACCGGCGCCACGCTGACCAGCGTCCAGCCTTTCCAGCGATAGAGCGCCAGCAGCACCCATTTGACCAGGCGCGACAACAGCGTCGGCTTGCGAATAACCGTCTCCATATTGGCTTCTTCTGTCCTCCTCCAGCTTGCTGGGGGAGGGGGACCATGCGAAGCATGGTGGAGGGGTTTTGGATGTTTCGCAATATCGCTCCGCAAGCTGGCGCCGGAACAGTCAAACGCGCGCGCAAGCTGCGCAAGGCAATGAGCTTGCCTGAGGCGATGTTGTGGCGGGAATTGCGCCGACGGCCATTCGGACTCAAGTTCCGGCGGCAGCATGGGTCTGGCCGCCATGTGCTCGATTTCTATTGCAGCGATGCGCGGCTGGCGGTGGAGATCGATGGGATTGCGCATGATATGGGCGATCGGGCGTTTCAAGATGAAGAACGCGACGCGTGGTTTCGTGGGCATGGGATCGAGACGCTGCGTGTTCCGGCCAGCGATGTGCTCAAGGACGCAGTGGGTGTGGCGGGGGCCATAGCGTCCTACGCCAGGTCGCGCCTGCCCCCCCCACCCAGCTGCGCTGGGCGGTCCCCCTCCCCGAGACGAGCTCGGGGAGGATTGATCCAGCCGCACGGTCATCCCCAAAATCCTCCTCGAGCTTGCTCGGAGAGGTGGCAGTGCGAAGCACTGACGGAGGGGTTTTCGAGGCTCGCACTCAAGAAGGGAGGGATCAATTCTGGCGCAGCCGTTGGACCCCAGCAAGCAGCCGCCAGCCCAAGATAACCCATATGAGTGCGAGTATGCCGACAACCCAACCTGACTTTTCGGAAAAAGCGATGCCCAGCGCAGCGCATCCAAGAATGCCAAACATGTAGACCCCAAGCAAATACGCAGGGGTGAGAAACCATTTGGAGCGCCGAAACGCCGATGTGAGCAAAAGCGTTGGCAACCCAAGCAAGATCAAGATGCTGCCATTTGTTGTTTTCATACCCTCCGAGAAAAACAGGTAGATCCCGTATCCCAGGCCAATCAGGGCTGGCAGAATGACCGCTCCCAATTGATCGGCCAACTTGATTGCGTCGTTTGGACTTACCGTTGTTGGTTGCACTTCGCTCATATGCCCCTCACATCCTAAACACCCCAAACGCCGGCCTATCCGGCACCGGCGCTTCCAGCGCCGCCGCCAGGGCCAGCCCCAGCACATCCCGCGTCTGTGCCGGGTCGATCACGCCGTCGTCCCACAGCCGCGCGGTGGCGTGGTAGGGGTTGCCTTCGGCTTCGTAAGTCGCGCGGATCGGGGCCTTGAAGGCCTCGGCCTGCTCGGGGGTCCAGCTTTCGGCATCGCGGTGGACGGTGGCGAGCACCGAGGCGGCCTGCTCGCCGCCCATCACCGAAATGCGCGCGTTGGGCCAGGTGAACAGGAAGCGGGGCGAATAGGCCCGCCCGCACATCCCGTAATTGCCTGCGCCGAACGAGCCGCCGATCAGCACGGTCAGCTTGGGCACGGTGGCGGTGGCAACCGCAGTGACCAGCTTGGCGCCGTGCTTGGCGATCCCTTCGGCCTCATACTTGCCGCCGACCATGAAGCCCGAGATGTTCTGCAGGAACAGCAGCGGGATTTTGCGCTGGCAGGCAAGCTCGATGAAGTGCGCGCCTTTGACAGCAGACTCGCTGAACAGCACGCCGTTGTTGGCCAGCACCGCCACCGGCATGCCCCAGATATGGGCAAAGCCGCAAACCAGCGTCGCGCCGTAATGCGCCTTGAATCATGAAACTCGCTGCCATCGACCAGCCGGGCGATCACTTCATGGACATCGTAAGGCGCGCGGACATCGTCGGGCACCACCGCGTAAAGCTCTTCGGCATCGTACTTGGGCGCGCGCGGCTCGAGAAAAGTAGGGACTGTCCCTACTTTTTGTCCTAGGTGCGACACGATATCGCGCACGATGGTCAGCGCATGCTCGTCATTCTCGGCCAGGTGATCGACCACGCCGCTTTTGCGGGCATGGAGATCACCCCCGCCCAGATCCTCGGCGCTGATTTCCTCGCCGGTCGCGGCCTTGACCAAGGGCGGTCCGGCCAGGAAGATCGTGCCCTGTTCGCGGACGATCACCGTCTCGTCGCTCATCGCCGGCACATAGGCCCCGCCGGCGGTGCAGCTGCCCATCACGCAGGCGATCTGGGCGATGCCCTTGGCCGACATGTTCGCCTGGTTGAAGAAGATCCGGCCGAAGTGGTCGCGGTCGGGAAAGACCTCGCTCTGGTGCGGCAGGTTGGCCCCGCCAGAATCGACCAGGTAGATGCACGGCAAGTGGTTGGCCTCGGCAATCTCCTGCGCGCGCAAGTGCTTCTTGACAGTCATCGGGTAGTAAGTGCCGCCCTTCACCGTCGCATCGTTGGCGACGATCATGCACATCCGCCCCGAAACCCGCCCGATCGCGGTGATGATCCCGGCACCCGGAACCTCGCCTTCATACATGTCGCAGGCCGCCAGCTGGCCGATCTCGAGCAACGGCGAGCCGGGATCGAGCAGGCGTTCGACCCGCTCCCTGGGCAGCAGTTTGCCCCGGCTGGTGTGGCGTTCGCGGCTCTTTGCATTCCCGCCCAGCGCGGCTTCGGCCACCTTTGTGCGGAGCTCCTGCGCCAGCGCGCGATTGTGCGCGGCGCGGGCCTGGGCCTGCGGGTCTTCGGGGTTGAGGGCGGTAGCGAGGACTGGGGCGCTCATGCAGGCCTACCAAGTTGGAGGTTTTGAAAAGCGGCCGTTTTTGTCGGCCATCTGGATCGGGAATTGCGCATTCCGGAGCGCGCCACTGTGAAACGACCTGACGAAATCGACAAGCGGCCTGAGTTTCCCGCTTACCTTGGTCGAACGATGGCATAGCAAACCGACGGTCTTCCCAAAACGTTGTTTCACCAGCCGCATGGGTTCGGCCAGATCACTGTCATTGCTGATGATAACCGCAACGTCGAATAGATTGTCGAATGCATCCATCAGGAGATGGGTGGCGAGATTGACGTCCGACCCCTTTTCCTCAGTCTTGATGACCCGCACAGACTTGTATTGTCCGGCATTCCAGGCGGCGGCATCGGGCATTCCAACTTCGTGGGTCAGAAAATGCCCGAAGTGCAGATCAATTGCCGGTACTGTAGAAAGAGCGCGGAAATAGGTTTCCTGACGCTGTGGCTGGGTGGGATCGTGGGGACGCGCCCGGACCCGAGCTGTGAAATAGCGCACGCGTTCAATCTGGTTTTTGGGCAGTTGCGCAGCAGCCAACGCGTGAATGTCCAACCATTTATGCGACGTGCCTTTGAGGCAGGCATAGTAGAGGTTGTACCCGTCAACATATATCCGAGTACGCATTGCAAACCCTCAAAAAGCAACGGCGGCCACATGGGCCGCCGTGCGCCCCGCCACCGAGGCGACGAGGGAGATATGA
>PNJT01000134.1 GCA_013822005.1 Novosphingobium sp.
TCGGCCAGCAGAGCCTGCGGACGGCGATAGGCCATGCTGTCGCCGGTACCCGCCTTCAGAGCCTCCAGTCCAAGCATCGCCGCGCCAACAGGCCCGGTGATCCAGACTGTATCGCCTACTTGCGCTCCTGCACGAGAAGGCACGGGCCGGTGGGTTGCGCGGCCCAGTGCCGTCAGGCCCAGCACTTGCGGGCCGCTTTGGCCAATGGTGTCGCCGCCCAATAGCGGGCAATTGTAGTGCTCCAAAACCTCACGCAGCCCTTCGGCAAACCGCGCGTCGTCGTGGCCAAGTTGGTAGCCGAGCAGCACGCCCAGCGGCTCCGCACCCTTGGCGGCCAGGTCCGAGAGGTTGGTGGCGACCAGCTTCCAGGCGAGATCGGCGGCGTCTTGCCCGGCGACGAAGTGCAGCCCCTCGGCCATGGCGTCATGGGTGATGACCAGCGTTTCCTCGCCGATTTCCAGCACTGCGCAATCGTCGGCGAGGCCTCGCGCGGCTGGGTGCGTGGCCAGGGTGCGCAGGGAAGCGATGAAGTCGGATTCGGTGGTCACGAGGTATGCTGTAAACGAGAGATCACCCCCATCCAACCTGCGCTAGCTCCTTGCAGGAGCAAGCTACGGTATCCTTCCCCCATCAAGGGGGAAGAAGGGCGTTCTCTTCCCCCTCGATGGGGGAAGGATACGGAGACTTGGCGCCGAAGGCGCCTAGTCGCAGTTGGATGGGGGTGAGCTCTCGTTACCGCACAACCTTGGCCACCGCATCCAGCACGCCGTTGACGAATTTGGCCTCGCGCGCTTCGAAGAAAGCGTGGGCGACATCGACGTATTCGCTGATGGTGCTGGCGGTGGGCACATCGGCGCGGGCCATGAGTTCCCAGGCGCCAGCGCGCAGCACTTGCAGCATGGTCTTGTCGAGCCGTTCGAGCCGCCAGCCTTCGGCCAGCTTGCCTTCGAGCAGCGCGTCGATCTCCTCGCGGCGGGCAGCGACGCCGCGCACGGTGTCGTCGAAGAAAGCCTGCTCGGCCTGGACGTACTGGTCGCCCTCGATCTCCGCGCCCAGCCGGTGGCGGTGGAACTCGTCGAGCAGGCGGGCAAGCTCGGTGCCTTCCATCTCGAGCTGGTAGAGCGCCTGGACGGCGGCGAGCCGCGCGGCGGCGCGGGCCTGGCTTTTGGCCTTCATATTCCAAGTCTCACTTCGATCGAGCGGGCATGAGCCGGGAGCCCTTCGGCTTCGGCCAATTCAATCGCAGCCGGGCCGATTGCCTTCAGCGCCGCCTCGTCGAGCTGAATGAAGCTGGTGCGCTTCATGAAATCGAGCACCGACAGCCCCGAGGAGAACCGCGCGCGCCGCCCGGTGGGCAGCACGTGGTTGGGTCCGGCGACATAGTCGCCCACCGCTTCGGGGGTCATCCGGCCCAGGAAAACCGATCCGGCGTGACGGATATGTTTGAACAGCGCCTCGGGCTTATCGGTGGCGATCTGGACGTGTTCGGCGGCGAGCGCATTGGCGAGCGCCGGGGCCTCGTCCAGGCTGGCGACTTCGATGATCGTGCCGTGGGTGTTCCAGCTTTCGAACGCGACCCGGGCGGTAGGCAGCATGGCCAGCTCCACCCCGATCCGGTCGGCGACAGTGTCGGCGAACAGCGGATCGTCGGTGATCAGGATCGACTGCGCGGCGGGATCGTGCTCGGCCTGGCTGAGCAGGTCGGCCGCGGTCCAGTCGGGATCGTTCCGGCCGTCGGCGATCAGCAGAATCTCGCTCGGCCCCGCAACCATGTCGATCCCGACCACGCCGAACAGCTGGCGCTTGGCTTCGGCCACCCAGGCATTGCCGGGGCCGGTGATCACGTCGACCGGCTTGATCCGCTGCGTGCCATAGGCCAGCGCGGCCACGGCCTGCGCGCCGCCGATCCGCCACATCTCATCGACGCCCGCCAGGTGCGCGGCGGCCATGACCAGCGGGTTGATCACGCCCTTGGGGGTGGGGGTGACCACCACCAGCCGCTCGACCCCGGCAACCTTGGCGGGGATCGCGTTCATCAAGAGCGATGAGGGATAGGCCGCGCGGCCCCCTGGAACATAAAGCCCGGCGGCATCAACCGCGCGCCATTTGGAGCCCATCCGCACGCCCAGATCGTCGGTCTCGTCACGGTTCTTGGGGAGCTGCTTTTCGTGGAAAGCGCGGATCCGCTGCGCGGCGAGTTCCAGCGCGGCGCGCAAGTCAGGCTTGAGCGCTTCGAACGCCTCGTGGCAATCGTCCCTGGAGACCTGCCAGTCGCTGTCCTGCGCCAGGGCATACTGGTCCCAGCGCGAGGTCATTTCGGTCAGGGCCGCATCGCCGCGGTTCTTGACGTCGCTAAGGATCACCTGGACGTCGCGCGCAACATTCTCGCCGCTCTCACGCCGGTCAGCGACCAGGCGCTCGAAGGCCTGGGCGAACTTGGGGTCGCGGGTGGAGAGGCGCAGCATCAGGCGGCTTTCGCCGCTTGGGCCAGCGCGCGGAACCGCTCGACCAGCGCGGCGACCCGTTCGTCGGTCTTGAGCGCGGCGCGGTTGACGATCAGGCGCGCGGAGATCTGGAGGATCGTCGCGGTTTCGGCCAGGCCGTTGTCTTTGAGTGTCTGGCCCGACGAAACCAGGTCAACGATCCGGCTGGCGAGGCCCAATCCGGGGGCCAGTTCCATCGCCCCGTTGAGCTTGACCACTTCGGCCTGCACGCCTTGCGCCTCGAAGTGCTTGCGGGTCAGGTTGGGGTACTTGCTGGCCACCCTTAAGTGACTGCTGTGTGCTGCTGGTGTGCCATTGCTGTACGGCTCTGCGACCGACAGACGGCAGTGGCCGATATCGAGATCGACCGGCGCGTAGAGGTCGGGATAGGCGAATTCTTCGACCACGTCGGACCCGACGATCCCGGCCTGGGCTGCGCCGTGGGCCACAAAGGTCGCGACATCGAAGGCCCGGACGCGGATAATCCGCATCGCGCTGTCTTCGCAAGCGAATGAAAGAGAACGGTTTTTTGTGTCGTGAAAGGCCGCTTCGGGCACCACGCCGGCGCGTGCCATCAGCGGCAGCGCCTCGTCGAGGATCCGGCCCTTGGGCACGGCAAAGGTCAGCGGCTTGGCCATAGGACGCGGCCCTTACGGTGTGGGGGCAAAAAGGGCAAGGATCAGACGAATCCCTACTCACCCGTTCGTGGTGAGGAGGGACTGAGCGATAGCGAAGGCCCGTCTCGAACCATCGCGCCTGCACGCAGATCCTTCGAGACGCGTCTTCACTGCGTTCAGCCGCTCCTCAGGACGAACGGATGTTTGATTGGGGGCGGTTTTTCCTTGTGCGGCGCAGCAAAAAGGCGCAGCTGGTTCGCAACTGCAGCAAATAGCAGGAGCGCGTAACATGGCGGAGAAATACCAGTTCATCGATATCAAGGCCAGCGGCCCGGGGATTGTCGCGGCGGCCTTTGACAATCAGGTGGCCTATTGCACGGCCTCAGGCGCGCAGATCACCGCGCGAATCTGTGCTGCATTGCGGGATTTGATCGAGAGCGGTGAGGGCGGGGCGGTACTCGACCGTGTGCGACACTGGCCCGGCGCACCATTGGCCGATGCCTTGCCGCTACGGCTGGCGGGCGGACTGCATGCACTGCACCTCGCAGGCACTGAACCGGCACTCAAGGCTATCTACGATGACACACCAGGGGTGGACGACGCACACTTGGTCGCTGCTGCACTGCACCAGCACCAGGCCGCGCTGCTCCCCTGGCTCGATGGCCCGCCGCAGACCAACGAGGCCGGCCGCTCAGCCAACTTCATCGCCGCGATGCTGTGGTTGGCCGAGCAGGGTCTGCCCGCCCGGTTCGAATGCCTGGAGATCGGATCAAGCGCCGGGATCAACCTGATGCTCGATCGCTATCACTACGATCTGGGCGGAGTGCAGGTCGGGCCCGAACCCGGAGCGATCCGCTTTCAGCCCGAATGGCAGGGCGATGCACCGCCAAGCCATCCGATCGCAATCGCCTCGACCAAAGGCTGCGATGTCGCGCCGGTGGACCTGACCGATCCCGAGCAGGCGTTGCGGCTCAAGGCCTATATCTGGCCCGAGCACACCGTCCGGTTCGAGCGTTTGGAAGCGGCGATCGCCGAGGCGACAAAGCGCGCGCCGGATCTGGTGCACAGGAACGCTGCCGACTTCGTTGAGGCGGAACTGGCGAAACCGCAAGTGGCCGGGACCACCCGGATGCTGATGCATTCGATCGTCTGGCAATATGTCCCTGAGGATCAGCAGGCGCGGGTAACGGCGGCGATGGAAGCGGCTGGTGCGTGTGCGACACCCGACAGGCCGCTCGCCTGGGTCGCGCTTGAGGCCAACCGGGTGCTGCACATCCACGAGATGGTGGTGCGTTACTGGCCGGGCGGGGAAGAGCCAGTGGTGGTCACCCGCGCGCATCCGCACGGCACCTGGATCGGCTGGGGCGGCAGCGAGCGGACGATCTAGCCGCGCTCGGCCTCAACCCTGGCCTTCCGGCGTTCAGCCCGTTCGACCATAATGCGCGGCACCGGCAGCCCCAGCGCCTCGGCGCGCTCCACCCAGCCGCCGTGGTAGGACACCCATTCCCACACTGCGGTCAGCAACAGGATTGCAGCGCCCAGTGCGGCAAAGCGCAGGGCCGGTATTGCGCCGGACATCGCCGCCGCCCCAAGCCCGGCGCAAAGCAGAATCGCCACCAGGTGTGACATCGGAAAGTTGCCCATCGGGTTGGAGAACCGCTTGAACAGGCCAAGCCCGGCCAGGAACAGCACCGCACCACCGGTCTGAACGGCGACCAGCGAAGGGCTGGCTGGGCCAGTGGGGGCCTTCAGCAACAGCGCATCGCCCACAGCGGCAATCACGATCCCCAGCACGATCGGCATGTGCAGATAGGTATAGGCATTGCGCGCGATCCGGCCCACTTGCGCGTGCCCGGCGATCAGCCGCGATCCGCGCTCCGCGCCCATATCGAAATAGAGCCACCACATCAGCGCCGAGGTCAGGAAGGCAATCACCAGTGCGCGGACATGGGCCAGATCGCCCGGCCCTCCGGCAAAACTCGCCCCCATCACCACGATCCCTTCGCCCAGCGCGATGATGATGAACAGGCTGCAGCGCTCGGCCATGTGGCTGCCCGAAATATCCCAGTCGCTGATCCGCGCGTGGCCCAGGCCGGGGACGCGGTAGAGCGCGAAAGGGCCAGTGTATTCGATCGCCAGCGCGGCGGTCCAAAGCGCCAGTTGCATTGCCCCTCCGGCCAGCGCCCCGCCAATCCAGAACGGAGCCGAGAGGCAGAACCACAGCGTGATCCGCAGCATGTTGAGCGCGTTGCTGGCGCCTTCCTGCCTGAACGCCCAGGCGACCCAGGCACTGCGGCCCAATTGCATCGCGACATAGCATCCGGCGAAGACCAGTGCCTTGTCGGCAAAGGCACCGGGCAGCGCCACTGCCATGCCCAGGCTCAGCAGCATCAGTCCCAGCAGCATCAGCCGCACCGGCAAGCGGTCGGGATTGAGCCAGTTGGTGACCCAGGTGGTGTACATCCACCCCCACCACAGCGCGAGGAACAGGATCAGGCTTTCGGCAAAGCCCAGCCAGCCGATGTGGTGGCCGAAAAAGTGCGAGAGCTGCGTGATCGCGAAAACGAAGACCAGGTCGAAAAACAGCTCGAGAAAGCTGACCGGCGCATGCCCGCCGCCATGATTGCGCAAGAGCGAGCGCCGAGCCTTGCGCTCGGCTGCGGCGACCGCGGCACCGATCCCGGGGCGGGGTGGTGGAGTGTTTGCCATCTTGTTCCCCCTAACCGTTCGTCCCGAGCGAAGTCGAGGGATTGCCCAGCCGCAGTCCCTCGACTTCGCTCGGGACGAACGGGTTAAGTCATGCTTTTCTCGCCAAAAACGCTTCCATCGCCGCGTTCACCTCATCCGGCGCTTCCCACTGCACGAAGTGGCCACTGCCCGGCACTTTGACCACGGTCAGGTCGTCGATCAGTTCGTCCATCCCGTCCAGGTTGGCGGGCGGCAGGGCGATATCGTCCATGGCCCAGACCACCAATGTCGGGATGGTCAGTCTTGGGATCGGGACGGGCTGGTACCCGGCTGGCAGCGCATAGGGCGCATCCATGTCGAGCACTTCCATCGGGCTGGCGCGGTACCAGTTGAGCATGGCGATTGCGGCCTCGCGGTTCTCCCAGTCGGCCATCAGCGCAGCGCGCTCCTCGGGCTCCATTTTGGGGTTCTCGGGCGTCTCGCCAAAGGCCTTGAGCAGGACCCCACCAAGCCCGAACTGTTCGACAATCGCATCGCTGGCGGGATCGCGGAACAGGCGGAAGTACTGGCTGGCCTGGCGCTGCTGGCGGTTGGTGTAGAGCAGCTTGGGGAAGATCGTGGGGTGCGGGGCATTGAGGATTACCGCACGCTCGACCCGGCCCATGCCTTGCCCGATCAAGGCCACACCCCAGGCAATCGCGCCGCCCCAGTCGTGCCCGACAATGGTGAATTTGGCCACATCGAGCGCGGCGGCGAGCAGGAAAATGTCGCCGATCAGCTTGTCCGGCGTGTAGTTTTCCACCCCCTTGGGCTTGGACGATCCGCGATAGCCGCGCTGGTCGGGCACGATGCAGCGGAACCGGTCCGAAAAGCGCGCGACCTGGTGCCGCCAGGTGCGGTGGCTGTCGGGAAAGCCGTGGAGGAAGATCAGCACGGGGCCATCGCGCGGCCCCTCGTCAAAGACGTCGAGTTCGATCCCGTTGCCGAGCGTTACGCGCTGCATCACTGGGCTCCTTCATTCATCCGCTGCACGTATCCAGCGGCCATGAAAGCCCCGATCTGGTCAAGCAGGGCATCGGGGGTGCGGCGAGCCTCGCCCATGGCTTTCTCCGCGCCTTCGGCAACGATGATCTCGCGGTTTCCGGCCAGCATTTCCTCAATCATCTGGGCCACCGCAACATCGGGCGGAATGCCGTTGTCGATCACTTTGTCCGAAACCCCGCGCTTCGATCCATCGGCGGTCAACGCATTGCGCGAAACGTCGGTGGCGACCGATCCGGGGTAGATGTTGTGAACCTGCAAGCCCAGGTGCGCCACTTCGGCGCGCAAGGCGTCGCCATAGCCCGCGATCCCGAACTTGGCGGCGCAATAGGCGGTGCGCATCGGCACGCCCACTTTGCCCGCTATCGAACTGATCATCGCGATCCGCCCGCTGCCGCGCTCGACCATCCGGGGCAGCAGCTCTTGCGTGAGGGCAATCGGGGCAAGCAGATCGACCGCG
>PNJT01000135.1 GCA_013822005.1 Novosphingobium sp.
TTGGTCGAATCGTTGATCATGTCCCACATCACCTGCTTGCGGGCCTTGACGTCGTTGACCACGGTTTCGGCTTCTTTCTTGCTCAGCGCGACCCCGGCAACCATCAGCGCCACGGCCTGGTTCTTGAACTTTTCGGACTTGTCCCTGGTCTTTTCGGGATCAGTCCCACCGGCATAGATGTCGGAAGCAAACAGGTTGAAAGCGGCGCAGTGCGCGACTTCCTCATAGGTCAGTGTGTCGGCCGCCGAGGCAGCGACGGGTGCAACCAGCATGCCGATGGCGCCGATTGCGCCGGTCAGAAACTTCTTCATGTCATTTACTCCCTCTTGGCCTGCCCCCTGCGGGGAGCGGCGGCGGTTCATTTGCCTTTTTTGGAATCTTCCACGATCGAGACGGCGGCTTTGCCCATCGTGGTGCACTTGTCGAAATTGGTCTTGATGTAGTCGCTGGGGGTCGCCTTATCGAGCATCGCGGTCATCACGACTTCGGTTCGCTTGTTCGTGTCGGCAAGCACAACTTCGGCGGTCTTGTTGGTGCCCACCGCAGCGATCGCCATCAGCGCGAGCGACTGGGTGTTGTAGGTATCGACCGCGGCCTTGTTCTTGGCCCCGTCCGCGCCGCTGCCCATGACATCGGCGATAACCTTGTTGAAGGCGGCGCAGTGGACCAGGTCGTCATAGACCAATTTGTCTTCGGCACTGGCCGCCGATGGCAGGGCCAGTGTGGCAAGCGCTGCCGAGGCAGCAAGGACAAAATGTTTCATCGAACTCAATCCCTCCGAATTGCCGACAGCCTTGGCCGTCACCATGACACCCTTCTTAAGCGGGCGAACCTGAACGGGCTTGGAAACACGCGACAGCGGCGAAAGAGTCTGTGACCCGCTTCAGAACGGCAAAATGCCCTGGCTGGGGCCGCCCACGGGGGGCTGTGGCGGCTCTTCTTCCTCAAGCGCGGACAGCGTCAGCCCGACCAGCCGCACCGGCTGGGCCAGCGGCAGGACCTCGTCGAGCAAGGCGTGGCCGATTGCGGCGAACTCGGCCTGGCTGGCGACCGGACGGGGCAGGGATCGCGCGCGGGTCAGCTGGCTGAAATCGGCGTGCTTGAGCTTGAGCGTGACCGTGCGGCCCTCGCTCTTGGAGCTTTCGATCCGCTTCCAGGTGATTTCGATGATCCGGGCCAGCACATCGCGCAGCGCCGAGCCCGAAGAGATGTCCTTGTCGAGCGTGCGCTCGGCCCCCACTGACTTGCGCGGCCGGTTGGCCTTGACCCGGCGCAAGTCGATGCCGCGGGCCGCGCGGTAGAGGTAATCGGCCTGGCTGCCGAAATGGCGGCGCAGGTAGGCGATATCGCACAGCGCCAGGTCCGCCCCGGTTTCGATCCCCAGCGCGGCCATCTTCTCCGCGCCCTTGGGCCCGATCCCGAAGAACCGCCGCACCGGCAGTTTGGCCACAAAGTCTGCGCCTTCGCCCGGGCGGATCACGCACAGGCCGTCGGGCTTGTTCTGGTCGCTCGCCAGCTTGGCGAGGAACTTGTTGTAGGACACCCCGGCGCTGGCGGTAAGCCCGGTCTCCTTCTTGATCCGCGCGCGGATCAGCTCGGCGATGCGCGTGGCCGATCCGATCCCCTTGCGGTCCTCGGTCACGTCGAGGAACGCCTCATCCAGGCTGAGCGGTTCGACGTGCGGAGTATAGTCGAGGAAGATATCGCGCACCTGGCGCGAGACTTCGGTGTAGACCGCAAAGCGCGGCGGGCGGAAGATCAGGTCAGGGCAGAGCCGCTTGGCGGTGACCGAGGGCATCGCGCTGCGGCAGCCGAACTTGCGTGCTTCGTAGGAACAGGTGGTCAAGACCCCGCGCGGCCCGTCGCCGCCCACTGCGATCGGCAGGCCGCGCAGCGCCGGTTCGTCGCGCTGTTCGACGCTGGCGAAGAAGGCATCCATATCGACATGGATGATCTTGCGCAGGCCCGGGGCCGCTTCGCTGGCGTCGTCAGGTTCGGGCGCGGGTTCGCTCATCGCTGAATAGGTTAGCGCCAATTGCACGATAACGAAAAGGCACTGGCCAGCGCGGCCCAATCCGGCCATTGGCGGCGGATGTCCGAGGCCCCGCCCGATCACCAGCGCCGCATTCGCCCCCTGGGCGAGCGCGAATTCGTGGTGATGATGGCGACGCTGATGGCGCTGGTCGCGCTGTCGATCGATTCGATGCTGCCCGCGCTCGATGAGATCGCCCGCGAGTTGCAGGCGGGCGATCCCAATCGCCGCCAGCTGGTGATCGGGGTCT
The DNA here is from genome assembly GCA_013822005.1 of Novosphingobium sp. Lineage (GTDB taxonomy): Bacteria > Pseudomonadota > Alphaproteobacteria > Sphingomonadales > Sphingomonadaceae > Novosphingobium. Next base: position 2,283 of record PNJT01000135.1, read on the forward strand.
ATCTGCTGGCCGCCGCCATCGGCGCGCTGCTGCCCGGGGCCTTGGCCGACCGCTTTGGCCGCCGCCGGGTGCTGTTCGGGGCGCTGGGCTGCTATGCCGCATTGGCGCTGGTTTGCGCCTTGGTCACTTCGTTCGAGGCGCTGCTGGCCGCCCGCGCGCTGCAGGCGCTGACCAGCGCGGGGCTTTCGGTGCTGCCCAGCGCGATTGTCCGCGACCGCTATTCGGGCGACCGGATGGCGCGGGTGCTTTCGACGATCATCCTGGTCTTCATGGCCGTGCCGATGATCGCGCCCTCGTTTGGCCAGGCGATCCTGCTGGTCGCCGACTGGCGCTGGATCTTTGGCGGAACGGCGGTGCTGTCGCTGCTGGTGGGCTCATGGGTCTGGCTGCGCCTGCCCGAAACGCTTGACCCGGCCAACCGCCAGGAGATCCATTTTGCCACCATTTCCGGCAACATGGTGGGCGGGCTCAGCGATCGGGCCTCGGTCGGTTATGTGATCGGCGGCGGCGTGGTCTGGTCGGGGCTGTTCGGCTACCTCAACTCCTCGCAGCAACTGGTCGCCGAACATTTCGGTGCGGGCGACGGTTTCGCGCTGATTTTCGCGCTGATGGCCGGCGGGATGGCGCTCGCCAACCTGACCAATTCGCGGATCGTGATGCGCTTCGGGGCGCGGCGGGTTTCGCATGCCGCACTGTTCGCTTTCATCGGTGTGGCCGTGCTGCAAGTCTGGCGCGCGTTCAGCGGGGGTGAGACCCTGTGGGAATTCGTCGGCCTGATGGGCGCGCAGATGTGCCTGATCGCTTTCATGGGGGCCAATTTCACCTCGATCGCCTTGCAACCGTTCGGGCGCACCGCCGGCGCAGCGGCATCGGCGCAGATGTTTGTCCGCTCTTTGCTCTCCTCGGTGCTGGGGATCGCGATCGGGCAGGCCTTTGACGGCAGCGCCCGGCCAATCTCGCTGGCCTTGCTGGTGGGCGGATTGATCGCGCTGGCGCTGGTGCTCTACAGCGAACGCGGGCAGCTTTTCCGGCGGCCCAATCCACCTTACAGGCCTGTTCCATGAGCGATTTGTTCGACCTTGCAGTGATCGGCGGCGGCATCAACGGCGCGGGGATCGCGCGCGATGCGGCCGGTAGGGGCGCGAAAGTGCTGCTGCTCGAGGCCGGGGACCTGGCGCAAGGGACCAGTTCGGCCTCGACCAAGCTGATCCACGGAGGCCTGCGCTACCTCGAGCATTACGAGTTTTCGCTGGTCCGCGAATCGCTCAAAGAGCGCGAGGCGCTGTGGGCCATCGCCCCGCATATCATCCACCCGATGCGGTTTGTGCTGCCCTATGTCGAAGGCCTGCGCCCGCGCTGGCTGCTGCGGCTGGGGCTGTTCCTCTATGACCATATCGGCGGGCGCAAGAAGCTACCGGCGACGCGCAGTATCGACCTCAGGAACCACCCGGCCGGCAAGCCGCTCAAGGGCGGGTTCGGCGCGGCATTCGAATATTCTGACGGCTGGGTCGATGATGCCCGGTTGGTTGTGCTGAACGCCATGGATGCCGCAGAAAAGGGTGCTTTGGTGCGCACGCGGACGCGAGTGGAGGGTGCGACCAGGGGCACTGAAGGGTGGGTTATAAGTACCACCAATGGCACTTACCATGCACACGCGCTGGTCAATGCCGCCGGGCCCGGCGTGCTGGCGGTCGAAAGCACGCTGGGCGAGGCACCCGACTATGCGATGCGGCTGGTGCGCGGATCGCACGTGGTGGTGCCGAAGCTGTTCGACCACCCTTATTCCTACTTCTTCCAGCTGCCCGACGGACGGATCTTCTTCGCGATCCCCTATCAGCGCGACTTCACCCTGATCGGCACAACCGACCGCGATCAGCAGCCGGGCGATCCGATCAAGGCGAGCGAGGAAGAGATCGCCTATCTGTGCGAAGGGGCCAGCCGTTATTTCGCCAAGGCCATCACCCCGGCGGACGTCGTCTGGACCTATTCGGGCGTGCGCCCCTTGATCGACGACGGCTCGGGCAAGCCAGAGGCGGCGACCCGCGGTTACCGGCTGGAGCTGTCCGAGGCGGATGAGGGCGCACCCTTGCTCAGCGTCTATGGCGGCAAGATCACCACTTACCGGCACCTGGCCGAAGAAGCGGTCGATATGCTGGCAGGGCGACTGCCCGCGCTGTCAGGCAAAAGTTGGACCACGCGCCAGCCGCTGCCTGGCGGGGACTTCCCGGTTGAGGGACTGGATGCGCTCAAGGCTGGGCTGGCCGCCGACTATTCATTCCTGGGTGAAGCCGATGTGGACCGCATCGCCCGCGCCTATGGCACCCGTGCGCGGGCCTGGCTGGGCGATGCGCAGGGCTGGCAGGCGCTGGGGCGCTTGTTCGGATCCGGACTGACCCAGGCCGAGGTCGATTACCTGGGGGCGCACGAATGGGCGGTCAGCGCCGAGGATGTGCTGTGGCGGCGGACCAAGCTGGGGCTGCGGCTGGACGCGGCGCAAAGGGCCGCGCTGGCGGAGTATCTCGGCGGCCAGGCATCATACGCTTACCTTGCCCCAAAACCCCGTTCGTCCTGAGCTTGTCGAAGGATTGTCCTTTCCTTCGGGCCGCAGGAGCAAACGCACGAAGAACCAGGACGGTGCTTCGACAAGCTCAGCATGAACGGGTTTTGGGGAGAGGTCAGTTGGGGGGAGCCGCGCTCGAGTCCTACCTCAACCCTTGAATTTCTGCGCGATAACGTACCATTCGGACGAGTCCTTGCGGCTCGCCGGGGGCTTGGCGTGTTTGACGCTCGCGAAGTGCTGCTTGAGCAGCGCCAGCAGTTCGGTGTCGGTGCCGCCCGCCAGCACCTTGGCCACAAAGGCCCCTCCCGGTGAGAGGTTTTCGATCGCGAAATGCGCGGCCAGTTCGACCAGCCCCATGGTGCGCAAATGGTCGGTCTGCTTGTGGCCGACGGTGTTGGCGGCCATGTCCGAAATCACCAGATCGGGCGGCCCGTCGAGCGCGTCGGCCAGCGCGGCGGGGGCCTCATCGGCCATGAAGTCCATCTGGAAGATCGTCACGCCTTCGATCGGGTCGGTTGGCAGCAGGTCGATCCCCACCACCGCCGCCTTGGGCGCGCGCTGGCGCACAACCTGCGCCCAGCCGCCCGGCGCGATCCCCAGATCGACCACGCGGCGCGCGCCTTTGAGCAGGCCGTACTTCTCGTCGATCTCGATCAGCTTGAACGCCGCCCGGCTGCGCCAGCCCTGGGCGCGGGCCTTCTGCACATAAGGATCGGACAACTGCCGTGACAGCCAGCGCGCCGAACTGGCGGTGCGTTTGCCATTCTTGCGGAGGCGTTCCGGCTCTTTGCCCTTGCCTCTCATTTGCTTGCTCGCCTGACGGCTCGGGCAACACCGGCCCGCTCCCCCGGCCCGGCCACCCTTAGGGTACGATGTCGGGTGGCCGGGCCGGGGGAGCGGGCCGGTGTTGCGCCAGGCGCGGCTGAGCCGTGCCGATTCATGCCTGGTTCCGCCGCGCTTGCCGTACGGCTTGACGGCTGAGTTCCGCTGCGCTGCTGGAAGCCATCAGGCTGCGCAGGATCCCTTCGCGGATCCCGCGGTCGGCGACGCCCAGCCGGTCGGCCGGCCACAGCTCGAAAATCGTCTGCAGGATCGCGCAGCCGGCTACCACCAGATCGGCCCGTTCGCGCCCGATACAGGGCTGGGAAAGGCGCTGTTCGGGGGTCATCAGGCCAGCCGCTCGCACAATTGCGCCATATCCTGCGCCGAAACGATCAGGCCATCGACCGCGCGGCGATCGTATTGCGGCAGTTCCAGATGCAGGCTGGCGAGCGTGGTCACCGTGCCGCTGGTGCCCAGCAGGCGCAGCGGATGATTGCCCTCCGCACGTTCGATCGGCCCTGCGATCCGCTCGACAAAGGGGGCCAGGCTGTCGCGCACCAGCCGCCGCATCTCGTCATAGCGCAGCGCCCGGCCGACCGCGTCTTCGGGTTCGGCAACGCAGCTTTCGGTCAGGCTGACCACCCCCCAGGGGACCGATTGCCAGTCATGGATCTTGGGCACCTGGCCGTGGCGGCTTTCGACCAGCACCAGCTCGGTCGAGCCGCCGCCGATATCGAAGATCATCGCCGGGCCCTCGCCTTCCTCGAGCAGCAGGTGGCAGCCCATCACCGCCAGGCGGGCCTCTTCCTGCGCGCTGATGATGTCGAGCAGGATCCCGGTTTCGCTCGCCACCCGGGCGATAAAGAGCTCGCCGTTGTCGGCCCGGCGGCAGGCTTCGGTCGCGACCGAGCGGGCCAGGTGAACATTGCGGCGGCGCAGCTTGTCGGCGCAGACATGCAGCGCCCCCAGCGCGCGGTCCATCGCCGCCTGGCTCAGCCGCCCGGACTGCGCCAGCCCTTCGCCCAGCCGCACCACCCGGCTGAAGGCGTCGATCACGGTAAAATGCTCACCATCGGGACGCGCGATCAGCAGGCGGCAATTGTTGGTGCCAAGGTCGATCGCGGCAAAGGCCTGACGGTGAAAAGGGGAACTGCGCGGGATCGCGACGTGCCAGCGCGCCGCCGGGTCTGACGGTGCGGTTTCGCTGGTTCGGCCACCGGGCCGGTGCGCAGAGTCGGTGGGAAGCGTGGCGGCTGCGGCCTGACGGCCTTGCCCCTGTTTGCACTCGCTTCCGTTCGCCTCCTTGTCGCGCATGGCCGGCGGAGAATCGTCCGCCATTGCAATTGCACTCTTATCGTTTTCCCGCCGAGTCCGGCGAGTACCTGCCGCCTTGGTAAACCTAAGGGCGGCGCGGGGCAAGCAAGGATGAGTCAGCACCTTGACGAGCGGCGGGCGCGGCACTAGAGGCACCGGCCTGATTGCCCGATCCTCTAATGGTAAGAGAGCGGACTCTGACTCCGTCAATCAAGGTTCGAGTCCTTGTCGGGCATCCATTTTTTGTTTGATGCACTGATCGCCTCCGCGATCAGCTTGCAACACCAGCCCGCTCCC
>PNJT01000136.1 GCA_013822005.1 Novosphingobium sp.
ATCACCCCGCATTTGCGCACCAGACTGCCGTCAGCGGCCTTGTCCAATGTCGCGGCCATCAGGCCCTTGGCAAGGCCGTCGATCTGTTTGCAGGGGTTCCTGAGGCCGGTGATCTCGATCAAGGCCTCGTCGCCCAGTCGCAACCGCGTGCCGCTTGACAGGCCGAGGAGGTCCAGCCCGCGGGTGGTGATATTCTCGCCCAGTTGGCCGGGCGCGACTTGGAAGCCCTTCTCCGCCAGTTCCTCGAACAGTTCGGCGTGGATCAGGTGGACCTGGCGCAAGTTGGGGACATTGGGGTCCTTTGCCATGCGCGAGAGGTGCTGGACCAGACGTCCCGCGTGGGCATCGCCTTCGACCCCCAGCCCGGCGAGCAAGGTTATGCTTTCGCAGGGCTGTTTGGAAAAGCGATGCTGGCCGTCGCGGGCGAGGCCGATGATGGTGGGGTGCATGGCTGCGAGGCTATGGGTTGCAGCTGCTTCAAGCAAGCCCCTCGACAGGCGCGGATCAGTCTCATAGGAAAACCTGTCACGCCAATTCGGGGAAGAAACCGCTCAATGTCATTGCCCGCCCCCTTCGATCGCCTGCGCCTGCCCGTTATCGGTTCGCCCCTGTTCATTATTTCAACTCCCGATCTGGTGATCGCGCAGTGCAAGGCGGGGATCATCGGCAGCTTCCCGGCGCTCAACGCGCGGCCTTCGGGCGTGCTTGACGAATGGCTGCACCGGATCACCGAGGAACTGGCCGCGCACAACCGTGACAACCCGGACCGGCCGGCCGCACCCTATGCGGTCAACCAGATCGTCCACAAATCGAACAACCGGCTGGAAGAGGACATGGAAGTCTGCGCCAAATGGCAGGTGCCGATGACGATCACCTCGCTGGGCGCGCGCGAGGATATCAACCAGGCGGTCCACGCCTGGGGCGGGATCGTGCTGCATGATGTGATCAACGACCGCTTTGCCCGCAAGGCGATCGAAAAAGGTGCCGACGGGCTGATCCCGGTCGCCGCCGGGGCTGGCGGGCACGCCGGCGTGCTCTCTCCCTTCGCCATGATGCAGGAAATCCGCCAGTGGTTTGACGGGCTGGTCGCGCTGTCCGGTTCGATCGCTTGCGGGCGTTCGGTGCTGGCCGCGCAGGCGATGGGGGCGGACTTCGCCTATATCGGCAGCCCCTGGATCGCGACCAAGGAAGCCAATGCGCAAGCTGGCTACAAGGACGCGATCGTCGCCGGGAAGGCCGATGATATCGTCTATTCCAACCTGTTCACCGGGGTCCACGGCAACTACCTGCGCCCCTCGATCGTCGCAGCCGGAATGGACCCGGACAACCTGCCCGAGGGCAATGTTTCGACCATGAACTTCGGCTCGGGCGGGAATACCGAAGCCAAGGCCTGGAAGGACATCTGGGGTTCGGGCCAGGGGATCGGCGCGGTCGATGCGATCGATTCGGTGGCCGAGCGGGTCGACAAGCTGGAGGCCGAATACAACCAGGCGCGCAGCGAACTGGCTGGCAAGGCGGGGATGGCTTTGGCTTAGCGCGGTTTGGCTCGGCGTCGTTTGGGTGTTCAGGCGCCGAATGGTTCGCGCGAAGACGCAAAGACGCGAAGAGGCAGAGCGGCGGCGCAGGCTATCTTTGCTTCTGCAACGGAACCGCAAGAGCCCCTTGGTGGACTTGAGGCGGCTTCGCCGAAAGAACGACATCTTCGCGCCTTCGCGTCTTCGCGCGAACCCTCTCAACCTCCGAATGCTAAAGCTTCAGGCCCCGTCCGGCGCAGTGGCGGGCCACAGCAGGTCGGCCATCGCATCAAGTTCGCTGAAGTCGAGCCCGCTGCCCAGCGGGTCCTTGCGGTTGAGCAACAAGCGGCGCTGCTGAGCGAGTAAACGCCTCCGCAGCGCGCGTTGCAGCAGTTCGAGCCGCTGATATGCTTCGATGAGCGCAACCTCAGGCGCGCGCAGCCGGGTGGCCGACCAGCCCGCCTCGATCTGGCCGACCCGTTCGATCACCATCGCGTTGTAATCGCGGTGCGGGCCGCGATGCAGTGGCAGGCCGATCCGCACCGCGGCAGCATCGTTGGCCGGCAGCAGCAGTCCGTTGCGGCGGAAATCGTCGAAATCGACATGATCGCGCCCCAAAGCCGCGAGCATCGGGCCAAAGCAGCTGCGGGTCAGGATCTGGCGGGGCAGGATATGATGGCGCTGGAGGCCCGGATCATAGCCCGGACGCTCGCGGCGGTTGACCGCGCGAAACGAGAGACGCTGGCGCTGTGGAGCAAGCAGGCCAAGGCCCGCTCCGGTCAATCCCGCCAAGCAGCGCCCCCAGCATGGTTCATCGACGTACCGAGACCCTCAGCTGGCGTCCGTCACGGATCGGCACGACGTCAATCGGCTCACCATCGGGCCCGGAAAACTCGTGCGGCGCGGTCAGCGGCTCAACCTCGATCAAGGCATGGATCAGCCGCACCGCGATGCGGGCAATATCGGCGGGGCCCAGCACGCGGTCGGCGGCAAAGACCAGTTCCTGCCCGGTCAGCAAGGCCAGCCCGACCGTCTGCATCGAGCCGTCGCTCTCCCGCTGGAGGGAAGTCAGCCCCAGCGCCGGGAACGGCCCGCCCGCCAGCCAGTTGCCAATCACCTTTCGGAAATAGGCAGCCGGCATCCAGCAGCGCGCCGGGTTCCAGGCGACAGCGCCGGCACCAGGCAGCCCGGCGATCGCTGCGCCGATCCCGGCCAGTTGCCTGATCACCGGCAGCATTCCGGCCGCTTCGGCAAGGTGCGGGCCAGGGCCGAGGGCAAGGCCCTCCCCTTTGGGCTGCGCTTCAAGCCCCAGCAGCGCCGCATGGGTTGGAAGCGCAAGCGGCGCGGCGGGAGGCAGGCCGTGGCAATCGAAGGTTAGCCCGGAAGCCATCAATTCGAGCCAGCCGTCCGCCGGATCGGGCAAGTGACTAGCCGCAAATCGCAGCCCGCCTGACGAGCCATCGCCGAGCGCCAGCACGGCATCCCGATCGGGACGCGTCCCCTCAGCAAAAGACAGCATGAGGATCGAACGCTCGCCCAAGCTGCTAAAGGCGTCCGCTGCAACGATGATCGATACCCCTAATTGCCTATGCTTGATTCTGTTTTGCCACGCTTTCCCGGAAATAGTCGAGTCCTGCCGAGTCAATTAGATCGGCTTTGGAGGCGATTTGCCGCAGTGCGAGTTCAGAAGATACCTTGCTCTATCCCTTCGGCCAGGGCCGAACCGATGGCTGCACAGTCAGCGAGTACTTGCGCAGGGACTATCTTGTCCGCCAGAATTTGCTCCGCGGTCTGGGCACCCAGCATCGCAATCAGCGGCGGCGCGACCCGCCGCAGCCGCCAGCCGGTGACGATCCGGTCGAGCTGCGCCTGAGCGCCCTGCCCGTCGCTGCCTGCGGCAATCAGGCTGGCATAGGGTCGTCCCTCGATCCGGCCCAGCAAGGGGTAATAGCAGCGGTCGAACAGGTCCTTCATCGGCCCACTCATGGTGGCGAGGTTCTCAGGACAGGCGAAGAGATAACCCTTGGCCGCGAGCAGATCCTCGGGCCCGGCGTCGATCGCAGACAGGATTCGCGCCCGCCCTTCTGCTCCGGCCAGGGCAGCCTCGGCCATCGCCCGGCTTGCCCCGGTGCGGCTGTGCCACAGGATCAGCAGCATGAAGAGGCGCGGCTTAGCAGCCGCCCTTGATCACTCCGCCAAGCATTCCGCCGATGCCCTTTGGTTTGCATTTCTTCTCCGGTGGCGGCTCGCCCGGCTGGCCTGGCATCCCGGCCATTCCGGGCATGTCCATCCAGCTGGTCATCGAACGATGCCGCACCCGCGCGGTCCAGACAAGGTTCCATGCTGCCTTGGGATCGGCCGGACGCGGCGGATAGGCGAAGTTTTCTTCCGGCCCATAGGCGGTGAGCATGCCCATCCGGAAATCGGGACCGGCCTTGCGGACTTCCTGGGGAATGATGCAGCTGGTGGTGGCGGGCGCCATCACGGTGCGATCGCGCACCAGCCCGGCGACCTGGCCGGGGCTGAGCCAGTCGGTCAGCCCGCCGCCGAACTGGCGGCTGGCGCTGCTGGTCCACATCACCATGTCGCCCATCTCGCCGTCCGGGCCCATCTTGCCGCCGAACATCCAGGCCAGATAGCCCGTCGCGCCCGGCACCGCATTCCAGCTGAGCAGGGCCGAGCCGCTGGCATTGGCGGTGTTGGTGGCGCGCAGCGCGGCCATGAAGTCCTGGGTCAGGTTGAAGGCAATTTCGGGCGAATAGTTGCCCGCCACCCGGTGCGCCCCGATCAACGAGCTGTCGGCCTTGACGAATTTGCGGTCCTCGGCCGGCCAGCGCCCGAAAGTCTTGCTGTTCTGCAAGGTCGGACCCCAATCGCGCAGCACCGCGGCGGTCCACAGCCCCGGCGGGGCCTGCCCCGCGGCGACCTTGGCCAGGTCGATTACCACCGGCTGGCCCTTGGGCGCACGTTCGCCGCAGCCCCAGAAGATCAGGATCCGGCCCTTGGGCTTTTGCGGCAGTTCGTCGCTCCCGGCCTTTTCCTCTTTGGGCGTGGCCAGCGCGACCGATTTGCCCAGCTTGGCCACCGGCGGCATGAAGTGATCGGCCTTGGCCGCGCCCTTGGCCGGGGCCTGACTGGAACCAAGCCGCAGGTAGAGCTCCTTCTGGACCTTGTCCCCGCCCCCTCCGCCCAGCATTCCCAGCGCGCCGCCCATGCCGCCGCCCATCGCCATCATGCCAGAGACGGTGCCGGCGCGCATGTCATAGCGGGCAACCGGCCCGCTGCTGGGCGCACGCTGGGCCAGGACTGGCCAGACCGACAGCGCGACCGCGCCGACGCCTGCAAGAATTGCGATTCTGCGATTGAAAGCCATGCCGATTCCCCTCGAAAGCTCCGGTTGAGGCAATACCACATCTCGCCGCGCGGCAATTGTCATTTGTCGACATCAAATTTGGCGAAGTTTTTTTGTCTGAGGGCCCTCACTAGGCTAACCACGCGCCATGAGTTCTGCCCCATCCTCGATCCTTGGCCTCGACCGTTCGCTTTCGGGCCGCACCTGGCGTTGGCGCGGGGGAAACATGGACCTGGGGAACGGTTCGAGCCTCGACCACGACGTGGTGACCCAGCTGCTGCTCTCACGCGGGGTCGCGCCGGACGATCTGGAGCGGCACCGCAACCCCACTTTGCGTGCGTTCCTGCCTGACCCTTCGGAATTCCGCGACATGAATGCCGCCGCCGAGCGGCTGGCCCAGGCGGTGCTGACCCGCGAAACGGTCACCATCTACGGCGACTACGACGTTGATGGTGCGACCAGCGCCGCGCTGCTGATCCGGCTGCTGCGCGATCTGGGGCATGAGGCGCGCTATTACATCCCCGACCGGCTGCTCGAAGGCTATGGCCCCTCGGGCGAGGCGCTGGTCAAGATCGCGGGCGAAGGATCGAGCCTGATCGTCACGGTCGATTGCGGGGCGATGGCCTTCGAAGCGCTGGAAATGGCGCATGCGGCGGGCGTTGACGTGGTGGTGATCGATCACCACAAGTGCTCGCCCGAGCTGCCCCGCGCCGCCGCGCTGGTCAATCCCAACCGGCTCGACGAAAGCGATCTGGCCGCCAGCTTTGGCCACCTGGCGGCGGTCGGCGTCGCCTTCCTGCTCGCCATCGCCACCGTGCGGGTGCTGCGCGAACGCGGGTTCTTTGCGGAGCGCAACGAGCCCGATCTGTTCGCGCTGCTCGACCTTGTGGCGCTGGGCACCGTCGCCGATGTCGCCGCGCTGCACGGCCTCAACCGCGCTTTCGTGGCCCAAGGCCTCAAGGTCATGGCCAAGCGCGAGGGCGTGGGCATGGCCGCGCTGATCGACGTCAGCCGCCTCAGCCGCGCGCCGACTTGCAGCGACCTCGGCTTTGCGCTCGGCCCTAGAATCAACGCCGGGGGCCGCGTGGGCGAGGCGACGCTTGGGGTACGGCTGCTGACCACGCAGGACCCGGACGAGGCCAAGGCCATCGCCGCGCAGCTTTCGCAGCTCAACGAAGAACGCCGTGCCATCGAAGCATCGGTGCAGGAAATGGCCGAAGCCCAAGTCGATGCCCAGCACAACCGCGCGGTGCTGACGCTCGCGGGCGCTGGTTGGCATCCGGGCGTGATCGGGATCGTCGCCGGGCGAATCAAGGAAAAGACCGGCAAGCCGACGCTGGTGGTCGCGCTGGATGCCGACGAGCATGGCAACGGCAAAGGCTCGGGCCGATCAATCGCCGGGGTCGATCTGGGCGCGGCGATCATTGCCGCCAAGGAGGCCGGGCTGCTGGTCGCGGGCGGCGGGCATGCGATGGCGGCCGGGCTGACTGTCGCCCCCGGCGCGATCGACCGGCTGGGTGAATGGCTTGACCAGTTGCTGGGCCGCAAGGTGGGCGAGGCGATGGCCAGCCAGGCGCTGACGCTTGACCTGGCGCTGGCCCCCGGCGGGCTGGTGCCATCGCTGGTCGAAATGCTCGAAAGCGCCGGCCCCTATGGCATGGGCTGGCCCGGCCCGCGGATCGCGGTGGGGCCGGTGCGGATGGTCAAGGCCGATCTGGTCGGCACCGACCATGTCCGCCTGATCGTGCGCGGCGATGATGGCGCAAGCTTCAAGGCGATCGCCTTTCGCGCCGCCAGCACCGAAATGGGCCAGGCGCTGCTGCGCGCCGCGCACCACCGCAAGCTGTGGCTGGCCGGCCGCGCCAAGATCGACGATTGGGCCAGCCGTCCGCAGGCCGAACTGCACGTCGAAGACGCCGCTTTCGCCGATTGAAATATTCTTTCTCCAAGCCCCTTGACCGTTCTTGCACGCCCCCTTAAAGGCGCACCCCTGCCAGCGGCGCAAGCCACATGGCCCGTTCGTCCAGTGGTTAGGACGCGGCCCTTTCACGGCTGAAACACGGGTTCGAATCCCGTACGGGTCACCA
>PNJT01000137.1 GCA_013822005.1 Novosphingobium sp.
AGGGGCAACCAGCCCCTGCCGCGCGCCGCGCCTCGCCAGCGGCCTTCCTGGCCCAATCACGATGACCCAGAATGGTCGGGAAGTGCCCTAGGCGCAGGCCCTAACGCTTGACCACCGCCGGGCAGGCGAGGGCGCGCTTGCCTTTGGCCTTGGCTACCCGGGCACCCCGGATCGTCACTGCCAGCCCGGCCGAGGCTTCGATCCGCAGCGCCCCACCCACTTCGGCCAGGTTCGCGCCTGCGCGGACAAAGCAGCGCAGCGGGATCTGCGTTTCGAACTCGGTCTTCGGAGCCGTGCGGACAATGCCCGACAGATCGAGTGTCCCACCGCCCAGACTGATCCGGGCGGGCAACCCGCCGCGCTTGTCGACCCGCCAGTCGAGTACCAGCACGCCGCCTGACTTGGCCATATCGGTCAGGTTCACTGTCGGCCCTTCGATCGACAGGCGGCCGGGCGCATTCCAGGTGAACCGCCGCGCGTCTTCCTGCGCCGAAAGATCGACCGCGCGCACCTCTACCGCGCCATCGGCGGCCAGGTACCAGGGAGCCGGGACTGCGCCGCGACGGATGAAGGTGGTCCGGGCATCGGATGCCGAAAGGTCAAGCCGCGGGTCTTCATTCACCGGGCCAAGCTTGCTGGCCGAGCGATAGTCGAGGCCATAGCCCGCCGGGAACAGCGGCGCGGTGACCGGCGAGCGGGCATCGGCGGGCCAGGCAAAGGGCAGGCGGCCGGTGAAATCGCGTGCAGGGCTGCCATCGCGGCGCGCCACCAGCACATCGGCCACGCCGCTGCCCTGGCTGCCGGGGAGCCAGGCCGCGACGAACGCGTCGGCCTGGTTGATCAGCTTGCCGGTGAACATCGGGCGGCCCGAGAGGAACACCACCACCACCTTGATGCCCTGGGCGCGCAGCCGGGCAATCAGCGCGTCCTCACCCTGGCGGGTCGCGAAGGCCAGGTGCGGAACATCGCCCTGGAACTCGGCATAGGGCGCCTCGCCAGTGACCACGAAGGCCACGTCTGGGCGGCTGGCATAGTCACCCTTGGCCGAAAGCGTCGCTTCGCCGCCAGCGTCCTTGACCGCCGCTGAAATCGCTGCGCCGACGGTCTGCCCATTGGGATAGTCGGCCGTGCTGGTATCGGTGCCTTGCCAGGTGATCGTCCAGCCGCCGGCCTGCATCGCCATGCTGTCTGCCCCTGGCCCCGCGATCAGCACGCGCGCGCCCGGTTTGACCGGCAGCACGCCGTCATCATTCTTGAGCAGAACCAGAGACTTGGCCACCGCCTCGCGGGCCAGCGCGAGGTGTTCAGGAGCGCCGACCTTCGCGGGATCGCCGCGAGTGACCGGGCTGGAACCCATCAACCCAAGCTTGAACTTGACCTGCAGCACCCGGCGCACCGCATCATCGAGCCGGCTCATGGGAATGCGGCCTTCGCGCACATCGATCACTGTCGCATCGAACAGGGCGCGCCAGGTATCCGGGGCCATATAGAGGTCGAGCCCGGCATTGAGCGCAGCGGGGCAGCGGGTGTTCGAACAGCCCGGCACTTGCCCGTGGCCGTTCCAGTCCCCCACGACCAGCCCGGTAAAGCCCATGCGCTGCTTGAGCACGCCGGTCAGCAGGCTGGCATTGCCGTGGTGCTTGACCCCGTTCCAGCTGGAAAAGCTGGCCATGACGGTCAGCGCCCCGGCATCGATCGCGGTGGGATAGCCGGACGCATGGCGGGCCACCAGTTCGGCCTCGCCAATCCGGGCATCGCCCTGGTCGCGGCCTTCAAAGGTACCGCCATCGGCCAGGAAGTGCTTGGCGGTGGCTGCGACGCGGTCGGCGGCGACCGGCTTGCCGGCTTGCAGCTCGCCTTGCAGGCCCAGCACCATGGCCTTGCCATAGGCGGCGACCAAGGCCGGATCGGCGGCATAGCCTTCATAGCTGCGGCCCCAGCGCAGGTCCTGCGGGACGGCGAGCGTGGGCGCGAAAGTCCATTCGATCCCGCTGGCTGCGATCTCGATCCCGGTCACTTCGCCAATCCGCCGGACCAGCGCGGGATCGCGCGCCGCGCCAAGGCCGATATTGTGCGGGAACAGGGTTGCGCCCGGCAGGTTGGAATGGCCATGGACCGCATCGACCCCGAACAGGATCGGAATTCCGGCCCCGCTCTTGGCCGAGGCGGCGCGGAATTCATCGACCAGCTTTTTCCAGGTCGCGGCATCGGCGCGCTCGTTGCCATAGGGGCCAGAATTGCCCCCGGCGAGAATCGAGCCCAGCGGATAGCGGGCAAGATCGGCCGGCGTGATCGCGCTGATATCGGCCTGGATGACCTGGCCGACTTTCTGTTCGAGCGTCATCCGCGTGAGCAATACGTCGATGGCCGCTTCGGTGGCAGGGTCGGTCAGCGCCTTGGGGCTTGCCGCGGTCGGCCAGACTTCGGGCCGGGCCTCGGCCGGACCGCCTGCGTCGGCTGCCAGCAGTGCCGTTGCCCCGCAACCAGCCCCCGCCAGGGCGAGCGCCACGAACCACTTGCTGAAGGTCATTTCATCCCCGTCCGGTCTTATCTGTGAACGTTCCCAATCGCACAGGGAGGCGGCGCAAGTCAAGCTGCCGATCAGCCCTCGCGGGCCACACTTCGCAGCAGCAGGGCTGCGGCAAGCGACAGCATGGCCAGCAACACGAACAGCGCCGAATAGCCGAACAGCGGGACCAGCCCCAGCACCAGCCAGGGCATGATCAGCGAGGGGATGGTGTTGGCCAGGTTGAACAGCCCCAGATCGCGGGCGCGGCGATCGGGGCGCGGCAGGATCCGCAGGGTTTGAGCGGAATGCAGCGCCAGAAAAACCGCCCCGGCCAGGCCGAACAGGACATAGGCGGCGATTGCTGCCGCCAGAGTTGTCGCCAGCGCCATTGCGACCAGCCCGGTCGCTGCGATCAGCGCACAGAGCTGCAACGGGACCAGTGGGCGATCGGTCCGGTCCGACCAGCGTCCCGCACCCAGCGCCAGTGGAACCGAAGCCAGCATGATCGCACTGAACAGCCGCGCGGTCTGGTTCTCGGTAAAAGCCGGCTCAAGGCTGAGCAGCCAGTAGAACAGGTAGGAAAACAGGCTCGCTTCGGCAATCTGGACCGCCAGCCGCGCCAGCCACATCCTGAGCGCGCGCGAGGATCGCGCGCGCTGGGCGGCGGGTTCGGGTGCGGGCAGGTCTGGCGGCGGCATGCTCGCTGGCGGCAGCCGCATCAGCAAGACGGGCAGTACACAGGCCGAGACCAGCGCGGCAACCAGCCACAAGCGCTGGTCATGGCTGGCCAGGCCGGGATGGGTTACGAAAGCCCCCGACAGCGCACCCAATGCCGGAGCAAAGGCCATGAAGCCGCCCAGCGTGCCCTTGTGATCGTCGGGCACGACATCGCCCGCCAGCGCCGCAAGCGGACCCAGCATCATGTTGAGGGCCAATTGCCAGCAAGCGATCACCGCGATCAGCCCGGCAAGGCTGTCGGCCTGGCCGATGGCCATCAGCAGCACGCTCGAGAGCACCAGTCCGATTGCCATCCAGCCGCGGCGGTTGCGGGTCCGGTCGCTCAGATAGCCGAACCCGATTCCGCCGAGGCTGGCCGCCAGGGCGCCGACCAGCGCGATCCGGGCCAGCCAGTCCACGCTGGCAGCAGGCCCCGCCAGCTCGGCGACCCGGACCGGCAGCAGGATCGTCAGCAGCGGGGTATAGGCGATCGACCCGCCGGTCCAGGCGAGGGCATAGAGCAGGACAAAGCGGCCCAGCGGCGCCGGGCCCGGCGCGTCAGCCACCGGCGTGGCCAGGCGGCGGGGCGACCGAATCGCGCTCGACGATCGTTGCGGGAACAATCGTCAGCCTGGCGGGCGCGGGTTCGGCATTGCGCGCGGCGATGATCAGCTCGACCGCCTTGGCAGTCGTGGCCGCAATCGGCTGGTCAACCGCGGTCAGCGGCGGCTGGGTGAAATGGACCAGCGGCGTATTGTCGAAACTGATCAGCGAGAGGTCCTGCGGCACCGCGATGCCCAGCGAGCGGGCAACCTCCAGCGTGGCCAGCGCCATCTGGTCATTGCTGGCGATGATCGCGCTGGGCCGGTCGGCCCGGTCGAGCAGCTCGCGCGCTGCTGCTTCGCCGGAGGCAAAGCTGAAATCGCCTTCGGCCAGCAGGCCATCGGTCGCAAGACCGGCTTGCGCCATTTCCTTGCGCCAGCCATCGACCCGCCAACCGCTCAGCTCATATTCGTTCGATCCGGCGATGAAGCCGATCGCTTTGTGGCCGCGCTCGATCAGATAGCCCGTCGCCTGGCAGGCCGAGCCTTCGTCGTCCATCGAGACCGGGATCCCGGCACCGTTCTGTTTCGATCCGATCCGCACGAAGGGAATCTCCTGTTCGTCGAGCAGCGCGACGATTTGCGGATTGTCCGAATGCGGCGGGGTCAGAATGATCCCGTCCGGGCGCAGTGCGGCGATCGCGCCCAGCAGTTCGCGCTCGACATGGTCGCTGTGGGTATCGACCAGCTCGAAAATCATCCGATAGCCGTGCTCGGCGCATTTGAGCATGCCGCCCAGCAGCATCTGATCGACCCAGTCGGTCCCCAGCCGCGCCCGCCAGTCGGCAATGGTCCGATCACGGTCGTTGATCGCCAGGATCAGGTAGGACCGCGAACCGCTCATGCGCTGGGCGGCGATCGACGGGACATAGCCCAGTTTGTCGATCGCGGCCTGGACCCGCTCCTTCATTTCCGGACGGACATTGGGTTCGTTGTTGATGACCCGGCTGACGGTCTGCAGCGAGACGCCGGCATCGGCGGCCACGTGCTTGATCGTCACAGCCTGGCGGCGGCGCACCATGGCTCAAATTCCCCCTTTGCCGTCCTTCATGCAGGCCAGGCCGGTTTCCCGGTCCGGCCCGCACTGATAGACCCTGATCCAGTCGATCGCGAATTCAGCCGGTAGAGCGTTAAGATCGATCCCGCCAGAATTGTTCTGTTCGGCCAGCCTGCGCCCGATTGCCAGATTGGCCATCAGGTAGAAGGGCCGGTCGAAAGGCGCAAGCGGATTGCCCTTGGCCTTGCCCGAGCCGGTCCGCCACTGGCTGGCGGTAACCTGCCAATAGGGCTTGCCGTCGAGGTAAAAGCGCATCAGCCCCTGGCCCCACTCGAGCGTCCAGACGTGGAATTCGTCGGAAACCAGCGCCAGATTGGCCGGAGCCACGCGCATTTCGATGTGCTGGTTGCGGGGCGGCTTGTCGCCAAAGTGGAGCGCGCTGATCGACCGGTTCTCACCCACGCCGCCCTTGCACTGGGGGCACAGCGCGCCCTGGTTGACCGATTCCAGAATGTCGATCTCGCCCGACAGCGGCCAGGGGCCATAGTGATCCTCGGCCGGCATCATCCACACCGCGGGCCAGGTGCCTTGCCCTTTGGGAACCCGCGCCCGGAATTCGATCTTGCCATAGCGCCAGCTCGCCAGCCCGCGGGTGCGGACCTTGCCCGAAGTGAACGGCTGGGTCCGGTTGGGGTTGGGCATCGAGGCGATTTCGGGCGGGCGGTCGGGGCCGGTGAAGTCCTCGCGGTAGGCCTTCAGCTTGAGCATTCCGCCCTCAACCACGATATTCTTGGGCCGCGCGGTATAGCACTGGCGCTCGTCGTTGCCGCCGCCCCAGCACGATTTTTCAGGCTTCCACTTGGCCTTGTCGAGCTGGTTGCCGTCAAATTCGTCGGACCAGACAAGTTCCCAGCCAGCCGGATCGGGCTTTGCTTCACCTGACCTGGCCTGCGTCAAAGGTAACAGCGATCCTGCCAGGATCAGAGCACCGGTTATCAGCCGCATTTTTCTCCCTCCAACAAGAAAGCGGGCCCCGGTCGCACGACTGGGGCCCGCCATTTCCTTATACCGTCCCAACTCGGCTTAGAAGTCGAAGCGCGCCAGGAACGTGAAGCGGCGATCGTTGCGGAAGGACGAGCGGGTTGCCCGGGTTCCGGCAAAGTCGATCACCTGGCTGGTGCGGGTCACTTCGTCGAGCAGGTTGACCCCCTGGACGCCCAGCTTGATATGCTCGTTCACCGTGAAGAAGATCGAGCCGTCAAGCTGCCCGGTGCTCTCACCATAGATCGGCGAGAACGGGAAGATCACGTCGCGCGGGGTCTGCAGGAAGTCCGAGCGCCAGTTATAGGCCAGACGCGCCGCGAAGGGTCCCTTTTCATAGAATACGGTCGCGTTGAGCGTGTGCTTGGAGACGCCGGCCAGCGGCAAACCACCCGAAAGCGGGCTTTGTTCTGAACCAAGGGTGGAATTGTTGAAATCACCCGCGTCGACATAGGTATAGGTCAACTGCGAGCCCAGACCGCTCAGCAGGCCCGGCAAGAAGGTGTAGGCCTGTTGGTATGAAACTTCGACGCCCTTCAGTGTGCCGCCATCGCTGTTGACCGGCAAGTTGAAAAGCACGTCGGTGTTGACGCTTGCAGGTGTGCTGAATTGACGAACGATCGCGCCGCTATTGATGATACTCTTCATGTCCTTGACGAAACCGGCAACAGACAGCGAGCCAACATCGGCCCAGTACCATTCGAAAGAAAGGTCAAAGTTCCACGATTCCACCGGGCGCAGGAAGCGATTCCCGGTACCGATCCCGATCAATGGGCCAGTGGAAAGTATCCCTCCCGCACGCAGATTGTTGGTGTTGTCAAAAGCGCCGCCGCCAGACGCAAAGGCTGAGAGGTCAGGTCTGGAGATCCCCTTGGAGATTGCCCCGCGAACCAGCATGCCGTTGCCGAAATCGAGCCGGGCATTGAAGCTGGGCAGCCAGTTCGAGAAACGGATGTTCAAAGGATCGGGAATGACCTCACCCGTGAACAGACTTGCGAAGTCGGCCTGGCGAGCGGGCGAGAGGCCGCAGTAACCCGGAA
>PNJT01000138.1 GCA_013822005.1 Novosphingobium sp.
AGGACGCTCGAAGAGCTGAGCCAGGAATACCAGGTCAGCCGCGAACGCGTCCGCCAGATCGAGGTTCGCGCTTTCGAAAAGCTGCAAAAGGCGATGCTGCGGATCGCGGGCGAACGCCGGTTGCTGCCCACCGCCTGATCCAATCCGGTCGCACAAAAAAGGCCGGTTTCCGGCGCAAATGTCGATTCGATCAAAGTATTCGGGTTCAGCTTGGTGTAGGGTTGCACCGACAACAAGGCACAATGCCGGTATTTCTGGGTCGCCAACTTATTGCAACAGAAAGGCGATGTGATGCGCAGACCGATTCTGGCGGCCGTTTTGGCCTCAACCGCGCTGGCCACTCCGGCCCTGGCGCGTGACGATTCGTGGTATATCGAGATCGATGGCGGGGTGACCCTGGTCGAAGATATGCCGATGGTGCTTGCGGGTGAGCCGACCGAATTGCGCGCCGATCTGCCGATCGGCACCGAAGTTTTCCGGTTCGGGACCAAGACCGGCTATGACCTTGGCGGGATTGTCGGTCGTGATTTCGGTCCGTTCCGGCTGGAGGTCGAGGGCAGCTATCGCCGCGCCGGGCTGAACAAGTTCAGCGATTCTGATGGCCAAACAATGCTGGCCAACGGTGCTACCTTCAGCGGTCGCGCCAGCACGATGAGCGTGATGCTCAACGCCCTGGTCGATGTTGGCAGCGACGACGGTTTTCAGGCCTTCGTGGGCGGCGGGCTGGGCTACTCGCGTGCCAGGCTCAAGATGAACTATTTTGAGGACCTTGGTTATGGCGATGTCACGATTGATATCGACGACGGGGACGGCGGTCTTGCCTGGCAGTTGCTCGCCGGGATGCGCTATCCGCTCAGCCGGAACGTCGATATCGGCTTGAAATACCGCTATTTCGCGCAGAACAACATCGACGTTGTCTTCAACGAGACGCTGACCGGCGAGGGCGAAATTTCGGGCTCGGCACCGCTGCGGACCAAGTGGCGCAGCCATTCGGCCTTGCTGACACTGGGCTACAATTTTGGCCATGCGGCACCGCCGCCCCCGCCGCCGCCGCCCCCGCCGCCGCCGCCGCCGCCAGTGGTCGAAGCGCCACCCCCGCCGCCCCCGCCCCCGCCGCCGTGCAACAAGGGTCCCTACATCGTGTTCTTCGACTGGGATAAGTCGGACATCACTTCCGAAGCCGCAGCAGTGCTCGACAGCGCGGTTACGGCCTATGGCAACTGCGCCAACGTTCCGATCATGCTGGCCGGCTATGCCGACCGTTCGGGTGGGGCCCCCTACAACCAGGGCCTGTCGGAACGCCGCAACGCTTCGGTCACGGCTTACCTGACCTCGCGCGGCATCCCGGGCGGCGCGATCAGCAGCCAGGGCTTCGGCGAAGCCAACAACCGCGTGCCGACCGCCGACGGGGTTCGCGAACTGCAGAACCGCCGGGTGGAAATCACCTACGGTCCGGGTTCGGGCATGTAAACCAAGCCTTCACAGGCAAAACGATTGGGGGGCCGGAGCAATCCGGCCCCCTTTTTGCGCGTCGAGGAATCTGGCGAAAATCGCCTAGGTCAGATGCCGGTTCTGCGATAAGTTCCCAGCCGCGATGCAAGGTCTGGGTCAAGGCCTGCCGCCACAATGCCCGCCAAAACAAATACTTGAGAACCGTCTGCCACAAAGGGAGAGAATGCAATGCGCCTGAAATCGATCCTTGTCGCCGCCGTTACATCGACCCTGCTGGCCATGCCCGCACAAGCCCGCGACAATTCATTCTACGTCGAACTCAATCACGCCATTGCCGGGGCGATGAAGGTCAACGACCTTGAAGTCGATGTTGGCACCACTCCCAATGCAGCCGAGCTGTTTCATGTTCGCGGCCTCGATGTTGGCGGAATTGTCGGCTACGATCTGGGCCGCTTCCGCGTCGAAGGAGAAGTCAGCTGGCGCAAGACCAACGCCGAATCGCTATTCAGCGTGGTTCGCATCCCGGATAACACCGCGCTTTCCCCAACCTCGCCGACCGGAAACTTCAACACGGTCTTTTCAAAGATCAGCGCGGGCAGCCTGATGCTGAACGGGCTGGTCGATGTGGGCAATGACGATAGCTTTCAGGCCTTTGCCGGGGGTGGGGTCGGCCTTGCGCAGGTCAAGGGCCAGTATTCGATCAACCGGCTGGGGCCTGGCTGGATCGACGATTCCAGCACAGGCTTTGCCTGGCAGGCCTTGGCCGGGGTTCGCTATCCCGTCAGCAACCACATCGACATGGGCCTCAAATACCGCTTCTTCAATGTCGGCAATGTCGAATGGGTTGATACCGGCAGCCGGGCGGTTGAAACCAGGTTTCGCTCGCATTCGCTGATGTTCACCTTGGGCTACAACTTCTGAGGCTCGGCCGATTGGGGGCCGGAGCGATCCGGCCCCTTTTTCTTTGGCGTGAAAGGGCTAAACAGGGGGCCAATGGCCTGGTCCCTCAAACGCTCCCGCTCCGCTTCGTCCCGCTCGCTGCCTGCCCGGATCGGCTGGTGGATGCTCAAGGCCACAGGCTGGTTCGTGGCGATCAGCGTGGGAATGACCGTGCTCTACAAATGGGTGCCGGTGCCGGTCACCCTGACCATGATCCTTGACCCCAACGGGATCGAGAAGGACTGGGAACCGCTCAGCCGGATCGACCGCAACATGGTGGCGGCGGTGATCGCGGGAGAGGATGCCAAGTTCTGCGCCCACAACGGCTTCGATACCGAAGCGATCGAGAAGGCGATCGAGCGCAATGCAAGAAGCAAGCGCCTGCGCGGTGGCTCGACGATCAGCCAGCAGACCGCCAAGAACGTGTTCCTGTGGCAAGGCACCGGCTGGACCCGCTATGCCCGCAAGGGGCTGGAAGTGTGGTTCACGTTCCTGATCGAGAATATCTGGGGCAAGCGGCGGATCATGGAGGTTTACCTCAATGTCGCCGAAACCGGGGTCGGTACCTATGGGGTTGAGGCCGGGGCGCAGCGCTATTTCAGGCATTCTGCCGCGCGGCTGACCCGGGTCGAAGCGGCGCGGATCGCCGCTGCCCTGCCCGCCCCCAAGCGCCGCGAAGTGGTCGCCCCTGGCGGCTTCACCCGCCGCCACGGCAATACGATTGCGGCGCGCAGCGGGGTGGTCAGGAACGAGGCGCTGGACGCCTGCGTTTACGAATAATCGGGGCGCGCAAAAAGAAAGGGGCGCCGCAGCGCCCCTTCCCCCTTTTCAGAACGATCGCAGCGATCAGTACTTGAACACCAGCGTCGCGCTGACCGTGCGCGGTGCGCCGATCTGGACGTTGGGAACCGAGCCATAGCTCCAGGTACCAGTGGTCTGGTTGAAGGCGCCCGTGGTGCTCTGGTTCAGGTTACCGCCGAACCCGCCGACATAAAGCTGATCGAACAGGTTGTAGACGTTGACCTGGAAGTAGCTGTCACCCAGCTTCAGGGCCCGCAGACTAACCCGCATGTCCATGTTGACCAGCCAGTACGACGGCGCCGTGGCCCCATAGATCTGGGTCCGCGAAGGGATCACGACCGGGGTGGTGCAAACCGGAGTAGGCACATTGGTACAGGCCAGACCGCCCGACGGGATGAAGGTGCCGGTGTAGACCGCTTCGTTGTTGTCATAGACAAAGCGTTCGCCGGTGCGCTTGGCGGTAAAGCCGATTTCGACCGGACCCAGTTCCCCGCGAACCGTACCACCGAAGGTGTACTTCGGCGCGCCGGCTTCACGCTTGCCCGCGGTCAGCGCGTAGATCGGCGTGCCATCGCGGTTTTCGCCGATTGCGAGGTTGTCCTTGATCTCGGACTTCAGCAAGCTGCCGAAGGCGTAGAAGGTCAGCTGACGAACCGGCTGCCAGGCAACCGATCCATCGATCCCGTACTTCTTCACGTCGCCCAGGTTACGATAGACGGTCTGGTTGATTTCCGGATCGTAAGCCGAGGCACTGCGATTGCGGAACTGGTTGTAGAAGCCCGACACCTGGGCCTGGATCCTGCCCGAACGGAACCGCAGACCCAGATCGAAGTTATCGGTGGTTTCCGGCTCAGGCCGCGCGCGCGCGGTCGAAAGCGGGAAGTAGAACGCGTTGTAGAGGTTGTCGGTGCCCGGCACCGAAAGCCCTTGCGAGAAGTTGCCAAACAGGCTGGCGTTGTCGGTCAGGTCGAACACGAAGCCAACGTTGGGCAGCAGCTTCTTGTAGTTCAGCACGCGGTTCTGTGGAGGTGACCAGCCGGTCACGGTGATCGCACCGGTGGTGGTATTGGTGGTCACCACATGGGGGTTGAGCGTCCCGGCCTGGGTGGCCGCCGCGGTGTTCGTATTGAAGCATTCGACAAAACCGCCTGACGAGCTGGTATAGCAATTGTTGGTCAGGTCGCGCTTGAAGAACGGCATCCGCAGACCGGCGGTCATCACCAGCCGGTTGTCCATGAATTCGCCGCGGTATTCGCCCGAAACCTGGTGGAGCTCCGCATAGGACAGACGGTCACGCTTTTGCAGGATCGAGCCGGTGGCATCGGTCTGGCCGGCATTGACCGGGAAGATGTCGGTCGGCTCGCCGTTGGGCAGCAGCAGACCAACCTCGCCGGTCTGGCGGTGGCGGGCCCGATCAAAGGTGTAGTTGATCCGCAGCGTATGATGCTCGCCAAGCTCATACCGCAGGCCGGCGATCACACCGAAACGGTTGGTCTGGGTCTGGCTGGGGGCCAGGACCGTCACGGTATCAAGCGTGTCGCCGTCGCCATTGATATCGCGGCCGAAGAAAGCGGTTCCGCCCAGGTAACCAGGGACGCAGGTATTGAAGGCGCTGGTGGGGACTGCCTGGCAGCTATTTGTCGCCGGAGCCCCGAATGCAGGTGCAATTGCCGCAAGTGGGCCCGAGCCGTCTGGATCTGCCGGATTGATATCGCGCAGGCCTTCACTGCCGGTAGCAGTCCCGCCGCCGTTGGCCTTGACGAACTGATAGCTGGGCTCGAAGTTGAAGATCAGCTTGTCGGTCAGCGAAAGGCGCGCCTGGAGGCGGACGTTGCCGGTGTTCGACGGGTTGTAGCGACGATCGAATTCGGTGCCGCAGCTGGCCTGATTGAGCGGTGCCGGTGCGGCGGTATCGGCGATCCCGGCTTGCGGGGTATCGAGCTGGCACGGGAAGTTGATGTTGTAAAACCGCTCAAGCCGGGTCAGCGGGAACCGGTTGGTGGAGTTCGGGCCGACAATCCGGGTCGGGCTGGCGTCGGTCCGCAGCGGCACCGAGCCGAAGAAGTTGTTGCGGTTCTGGTTGTAGTGCCCGGCGATCGAGATGAAATCGTCGTCGCCCAGCGGCTGATAAATTTTGGCGTTGTACTGCTGCTTCTCAACCTTGCCGTAATTGTTGTAGGGCAAGCGGTTGCTGGCGGTGCTGGCCGAGAAGAAGGCGCGGGTGCCGCTATCGTTAAGGTCGCCGGTTTCGATCTTGCCGAACACGCGGAAGAAGTCCCACTCACCAGCCGAGCCCGAAAGCATCGCGCCGAAATCGCGGTCCGGCCTCTTGGTGCGCAGGTTGACGGTGCCGCCGGCGGCCGATGCCGTCGGGCTGTCAACGTCGGTGGTACCCAGGTTGACGTTGACCTGATCGATCAGTTCGGGGTCGATCTGCTGGCCTGAATAGATCGCATAGTTGCCCGAATCGTTGAGCGGAATGCCGTCGAAAGTCAGGCTGACGCGGTCGGACGAGAAGCCGCGGATGTTGAGCGTGCCGCCGGCCGAACCGTAAGCATCGTTGTTCTGGAAGCTGACGCCGGGAATCTGGTTGATCGAATCGAGCACCGTCTGGCCCGGGTTCTGCCGCGCGAGGTTTTCCTGCGTCAGGACCGCCTTGGCCTTGGCCGTATCGGGCGAAGCGATGCCGCCCACGTTCTGCGTGGTGCTGCGCGCGCCGGTGACGACGATTTCCTTTTCGAACTCCTGCGAACCGGTCGATTGGGCCATGGCCGGCGTTGCCAGGGCACAGGCGAGCGTGGCGGTTGCGGCACCGGCGGCAAGGTAAGTCTTGAACTGCATCTGTTTTCGTCCCCGTGGTTGGCGGCTCCCGGCGGTCTGGAAGGCCCGGAAATACAAGCACATTGCCGCCGCGAATCGCACGGCGGGCAACGTCTGATCCGCTCATACAAGCGGCAGCGCTGCTGACCAAACACCGCCATGTGACAAGGTTGTGAATGGCGGGGAGGCCCCGCCGCTCAATCGGCCCGGCCCCAGCAATCTTGTTTCACCATTCAAGGCAGGTGCGAAACGATAGTTCCGAACTGCGCCCGATTCTGCCCGCGGTGCCGCAGTTTTCCTGAGGAAAGACAAGACGATTCTTGCCGCACTGCGGCAATTGTGCAACGCTCGGCGCGAAAGCGGGGATATCGGCGGCGCGCATCAACATTCACACGGACACCACCACGGACAGCCTGGCGATCACCGTGGGCCTCGCCTGGGGCAGCTGGGACTTGCTCAAGGACGCGGTCAAGATGGGCCTGCTGGCCGTGCCGCGGCATATCGACGAGACTGCGGTGCGCGAGTTCCTGTTCGGCCACGAGGGCGTGACGGCGGTTCGCGACCTTCGCATCTGGGGGATGAGCACCACCGAAAGCGCCCTCATCGCGCACCTCGTGATGCCATCGGGCACGCCCGGTGACGCTTGCCTGCACCAGATCGCGCAGGACCTGGAAAAACGCTTCGGCATCCACCATGCGACGATCCAGGTCGAGACCTCAATGGCCGAATGCAGCCTAGGGCATGAGCACAAGCATTGAGCGGTGATTGGAAAATCCCACTGACCCAATCCCCC
>PNJT01000139.1 GCA_013822005.1 Novosphingobium sp.
CCCGCCGCTTGCAACAGCAGCCCGAAGGCGCGCGGCATCCAGCGGTGCTGGCGTGCGCCGACCCACAGCGCGCCCGCGCCTTCGAGCAGCCAGGCGACGCCGACCCATTTGACCTCAAGCGCCAGTGGGATCGCCATGGTGACGAAACCGACCCCGATCGCCAGCAGGCATTCGCTGAGCAGGCCCATTCCTTTGTCACGCCGCCTGAAGGCCCAAGCGGCGACCGCGAGGTAAACCGCGCCGAACACCACTGCCGACCAGGCCGCCCAATAGGGCTTGTCGTGGACCAGCCCGGCCTGCAATCCGAACCCGGCAATCGCCGTGCCGAACAGCAAGGTCGAATCCGCGAAATTGCCCAGCTTTCCCGGAGTGTTGTGGGCATAGAGCAGCGCGGTGGCGAGGTAGATCGCGATCGAAATCGCGAGGAACATCTCGCAAATCAGGAAGTGCCGTTCCTCATAGGCGCCCAAGCCCCAGACACCGGCCATCGCGAAGGTGGCGACGAAGCCCAGCAGGTTGGGCGGGCGCCAGCTCTTTTTCCAGGCGATCCCCATGATCGCCAGGTTGAGCACGGTGAAATAGCTGAACAGCGCGGTGGGCGTTTCGGCATCGCCGCCCAGCAGGAACGGCACCGCAAAGCCGCCCAGAAAGCTGGCCAGGGCCATGGTCAGCGAATTCTGGAGGACCGCCAGTGTGGCTCCCAGCGCGGCAAAGACGATCATGAAGCCAAAGGCGACGCCCGGCGGCATCACGCCATAGATCCGCGCCGCGGCAAAGACCGTCAGGTACATCACCGCCACGCCCGCGCCTTGCAAATGCAGGCCGAAATCGGGCCGCTCGATCCGTTTCCAGTATCCCACGCCCAGCAGCGCCGCGCCCGCCGCGCCGACCAGGGCCAGCCGCGCCTCGATCGGGAACAGCCCGGCGTTGACCACCAGCCGGGCCAGGAACACCAGCCCGATGAACAGCACCACCAGCCCGGCGCGGATGATCGTGTTGCCGCCCAGCAGCCAATCGCGCGCGGGGGCGATCAGCAGGTCGGCGGGGGAGGGTTCGTGGACATATTGGCTGGTCGAGCGAGGCTCTGAAGCCTCTGCCGCCATTGCCGGCTCGGGCCGCCTGGCAGGGCGAGCAACGGGTGCAGGTTCCGGCTCAGGTTCGATCAGGGTCGCAGGCTTGGCCACAACCGGCGGTTCTGCAGGCGGAACGTCGCCGTCCCAGACTGGCGGAGCAGGGCGCGGCTCGGACCCGGTGATCCGGCGGTCAACCGCGCGCGCGATTTCGGTCCGCAGCAGGCCTTGCAGCCAGGCCCCCATCATCGCGCCCAGCAGGGCCCCGGCTACCAGTCCCAGCTCTCCATAATATGAGCTGCTCCAGCCGATCAGCGCCCCCGCGACTGCCGCCCACCAGATCATAGCCCCTCCGCCCGTGCCGTCATGCCGGGCAGCTTGGCACAATTGGGGGCAAATGAAAGGGCTTGTGAGGGCCTACCCCGCTTCGCCGATCCCCAGTTCGGAGAGCTTGCGGTAGAGCGTCGAGCGCCCGATGCCGAGGCGCCGGGCGACTTCGGTCATGCGGCCGCGGTAGTGGCCGATGGCGAGGCGGATCACGTCGGCTTCGATCTCTTCAAGCGGGCGCAGGTTGCCGTCGGCGGAGTAGAGCATCACGCCCACGCCTTCCTGGACCGGCGGCTGGCCCGCGCCGCTATCGCCCAGCATGTCGGACAGCTGGGGGAAATCGTCGGCGGTCAGCGCGTCGCCTTCGCAGAACACCGCCGCGCGGAACAGCACCGCCTGGAGCTGGCGGACATTGCCCGGCCAGTCATAGGCCGAAAGCAGCTGCAACGCCGCATCGGTAATTCCCAAGGGGCGCAGCCCCGGCTGTTCGCCAATCCGGGCGAGGAAATGGCGGGCCAGCGCTGAGATATCGCCCACCCGGTCGCGCAGGGGCGGCAAGTGGACCGTGGTTCCGGAAATCGCGGCCAGCAGTTCGGGCAGGTAGTGCCCGCCCTCGACCATGTCTTTCAGCGGCAGGTTGCTCGCCGCGATCAGCCGTACATCGATCCGGAACGAATGGCGCGCGCCGATCGGGCGGACGTCGCCTTTCTGGATCGATTCGAGCAGCCGCTGCTGGACCGAAACCGGCAGCCGGTCGATCTCGTCGAGCGCCAGGGTGCCGCCGTCGGCATGTTGCAGCGCGCCGATGTGGCGATCGAATGCGCCGGGGAATGCGCCTTTCTCATGCCCGAACAGCGCAGATTCCACCGAATTGCCGGGGATTGCACCGATGTTGAGCAGCCGGAACGGGGCCTTGGAGCGGGGCGAGGCGGCCTGCATCGCGCGGACCAGCATTTCCTTGCCGGTCCCGCTTTCGCCCTCGATCAGCACCGGGCCATGCCCGCGCGCCGCTTTGGCCGCCACCGCCAAGGCCGAGCGGAAGGCCGGTGCGGCCCCGATCATCGCGTCGAAATCGGGGGTGGAAGGCATCTTTTCGGTCAGCGGTTGCAGCTCGTCGCGCGGGGCCTCGCGGGTCGTGGCCATCCGCAGCGCCTGCATCATCCGGTCGGACGCGACCGGCTTGACCAGGTAGTCGGTAGCGCCCGCGCGCATGGCTTCGACCGCCAGCAGCGGGCTGGCGCTGGTGGTCAGCATCAGGATCGGGAGCGCCGGGCGGCGGCTGCGCAGTTCGGCGATCAGGCTGCAGGCCTCGTCGCCCGGAACCCATTGGTCGAGGATGATCGCGGACAGCGCCATACCCTGGCGCGTGCCCAGCGTGGCAATGGCGGTTTCGGCATCGCGGACCACCAGCGTGCGCCAGCCCTCACGCGCGGCAAGCGCCGTGATCAGCCGGCTTTGGGCCGGCTCATCGTCGATCAGCATCAACAGTCGCTGTTCGATTTCGGCCATTGGCTTACGCATTTCCCCCGAGCGATAACCAGCTGGACATAGCGCCAGTGGGTAAAGAGCCGATTAAGGCTGCCGATTGACCGGTTTTCTGCACGCAGGGCCTTGAGCGGTCGCGGATCGAACGATAGGGAGTGCGCCGGATCATTTTTCACGCAGACCAACAGGGATATCAGCATGGCCGGCGGCAACGACATGAAGGCGCACAATTCAACCTATGAAGGCTTTATCGGCCTGGTGAAGTGGGGGATCATCGCGACGGTGCTGGTCACCGTCTTCGTCATCTTCATGATCACCAAGTAAGCACAGGGACATTCCGGCCATGCGCATCGCGGTGATGAAGGAAACCGCGAGCGGGGAAACCCGGGTCGCGGCCAGCCCCGAAACGGTGAAGAAGTTCATCGCGCTGGGGGCAGAGGTGGCTGTCCAGCCGGGCGCGGGGCTCAGCGCCTCGATTGGCGATGCGGACTATGCCGCGGTCGGTGCCAAGCTGGCCAAGGACGCGGTCAAGGGCGCGGATATCGTGCTGGGCGTGCAGGGCCCCGATCCCAAGGCGCTGAAGGACGCGGCCAAGGGCGCGTGGATTGTCGCCGGGCTCGATCCCTTCGGGCAGCGTGGGCGCGTCGATGAGTACGCCAAACTGGGCTTTGAAGCGCTGGCGATGGAATTCATGCCGCGCATCACCCGCGCGCAAAGCATGGACATCCTCTCCAGCCAGTCGAACCTGGCCGGCTACAAGGCAGTGATCGAGGCGGCCAACCTCTATGGCCGCGCTTTCCCGATGATGATGACTGCCGCTGGGACTGTCAGCGCGGCGAAGGCCTTCGTGATGGGCGTCGGCGTTGCCGGTCTCCAAGCCATCGCCACCGCGCGGCGGCTGGGCGCGCAGGTTTCCGCCACCGACGTGCGCAGCGCCACCAAAGAGCAGATCCAGTCGCTGGGCGCGAAACCGATCTTCGTCGAAAGCGTCGCTGGGATCGAAGGCGAAGGCGCGGGCGGCTATGCCACCGAAATGAGCGAGGAATACCAGCAGGCCCAGGCCGAACTGGTCAGCGCCCACATCGCCAAGCAGGACATCGTCATCACCACCGCGCTGATCCCGGGCCGCGCAGCGCCGCGGTTGATTTTGGATGCGCAGATCCAGACCATGAAGCCGGGCAGCGTGATCTTCGACCTTGCCGTGGCGCAAGGCGGCAATGTTGAAGGATCGAAGCCGGATCAGGTCGTGGAGAAGCACGGCGTCAAGATCATGGGCTATTCGAATACACCCGCGCACCTGGCGGCGGACGCCTCGGCGCTGTTTGCGCGCAATTTGTACAACTTTCTGAGTGCCTTCTGGGACAAGGACGCCGGGCGGCCGGTGCTGGATGAGGAAATCGGCAATGCCGTGCGGCTGACCCGGGGCGGGAAGGTTGTGAACGCGAGGTTGCTGGGGTGAGGGAGGTGGCGCACCCAATCCAGATACTTCCCCGATGGGGAAGGTGGCAGCCCGCAGGGCTGACGGATAGGGGCGGACAAATTGCGCGCGGCAGCGCGCAAGCCGCTACCGCGGCTCTTCTGGTTAGCCCCCCTCCGTCTCGCTGCGCGAGCCACCTCCCCCGGTGGGGGAGATTCTAGGCGATGTTCGATCATGCTGAAGGCACTGTCCAACGCGCCCGCGACCTGCGCCGGAAAATGTCTTTGCCGGAAGCCTTGTTGTGGCGCTTGCTGAAGCCCAAGCCAATGGGTTTGAAGTTTCGCAACCAGCATCCCCTTGAGGACTTCGTGGTCGATTTCTATTGCCACGCTGCGAAAACGATCTTCGAAATCGATGGAATCGTGCACGAAATGGGCGATCAGGCCAAATTCGATGCGGAACGTGATCAGAAGCTCTCCGCACTGGGCTTTCACGTGATCCGGATTCCCGCCAGCGACGTCTTGCGTGATCCCGAAACGGTGGCCGACAGCATGGTCAGGCACTGCCTTTCTATTTCCACTCCGTCAGGAGCTACCCACTGAAATGGACTTCATCTCAATCCTCTCGATCTTCGTGATGGCCTGCTTTGTGGGCTATTACGTGGTGTGGAGCGTCACTCCGGCGCTGCATACGCCGCTGATGGCGGTGACCAATGCGATCTCCTCGGTGATCATTGTCGGCGCGCTGATTGCTTCGGCGGCGGCGGGTAGTGCGAGCTCAAAGTGGCTGGGGTTGCTGGCGGTGGTGCTGGCCAGCGTCAACATCTTCGGCGGCTTTGCGGTGACCGCACGGATGCTGGCGATGTACAAGAAGAAGGATCGCCCTGCGTCCAGGAATGAGGGGCAAGCGTGATGGAACACATCGCCGTACCGGCCTGGGTCGCGCTCGCTTATCTGTTTGCCGGGGTGTGCTTCATCCTGGCCTTGCGTGGGCTGTCGTCGCCCGCGACCTCGCAGCGCGGCAACCGGATGGGCATGCTGGGCATGGCACTGGCAGTTGGGACAACCCTATTGCTGCGTGCGCCGGTTCCCGAAGGCAGTTTTCTGCCCCAGCCGACGCCCGATGATCTGGTCATCCTGCTGCAGATCCTCGCCGCCATCGGACTAGGCGCGGCAATCGGCTGGGTGATCGCGCGGCGGATCGCGATGACCGACATGCCGCAACTGGTCGCCGCGTTCCACTCGCTGGTCGGCCTGGCCGCAGTGCTGGTCGGCTGGGCGGCTTACCTCAATCCCGAGGCCTTCGGGATCCTCGGCGCGGACGGCCAGATCAACCCGGTTTCGCGGCTGGAGGCGGGGCTTGGCATCGCTATCGGCGCGATCACGTTCTCCGGCTCGGTGATCGCCTTCCTCAAGCTCGCCGGCAAGATGTCGGGCGCACCGATCCTGTTGCCGCTGCGGCATGTGATCAACCTGGGTACGCTGATCGCGATCCTGGGCCTGACCGGCTATTTCATGACCGACCAGTCGTTGTGGGTGATCGCCACCGTCACCGCGCTGGCCTTCATCATCGGCTTCCTGCTGATCATCCCGATTGGCGGGGCGGACATGCCGGTGGTGGTCTCGATGCTCAACTCGTATTCGGGCTGGGCGGCGGCGGCGATGGGCTTTACGCTGCACAACACCGCGATGATCATCACCGGCGCGCTGGTCGGTTCGTCGGGGGCGATCCTCAGCTACATCATGTGCAGGGCGATGAACCGCGGGTTCATCTCGGTGATCGCGGGCGGGTTCGGGGCCGAGGCCGGCGCGATTGGCGAGGCCAAGGAGCAGCGCCCGTGGAAGCGCGGCAGCGCCGAAGACGCGGCCTACATGCTGGGCGAGGCCGAGAAGGTGATCATCATCCCCGGCTATGGCATGGCGGTGTCGCAGGCCCAGCACGCGCTGCGCGAAATGGCCGACTTGCTCAAGGCCAAGGGCGTCGAGGTGAAATACGCGATCCACCCGGTCGCGGGCCGCATGCCCGGGCACATGAACGTGCTCCTGGCCGAAGCCAATGTCCCCTATGACGAAGTGTTCGAGCTGGAAGACATCAACAGCGAATTCGCCACCGCCGACGTCGCCTTCATCATCGGCGCCAACGACGTGGTGAACCCCGCCGCCAAGACCGACAAGTCGTCGCCGATCTACGGCATGCCGGTGTTCGATGTGGACAAGGCCAAGCAGGTGTTCTTCATCAAGCGTTCGATGGGCGGCGTCGGCTATGCCGGGGTCGACAACGACGTGTTCTACATGGACCAGACGCTGATGCTGCTGGCCGATGCGAAGAAGATGGTCGAGGATATCAACAAGGGGCTGGCGCATTAGGGCCATCTGCCTCCCCCACACCGTCTGTCCTGAGCTTGTCGAAGGACCGTAATTTTCTTTGCAACGCCCGAAAGGAAGGACAGTGCTTCGACAAGCTCAGCATGGACGGGTTTGGTTAGGGTGCTTTG
>PNJT01000140.1 GCA_013822005.1 Novosphingobium sp.
TCCGAATATGCCCCCGGCCAGTTCGAATTCACCCTGCGCCACAAGGCTGATGCGCTGCGCGCCACCGATGACGCGATCATGTACAAGCGGCTGGTCAAGGGCGTGGCCGTGGCCCACGGGCTGGAGGCGACCTTCATGGCCAAGCCCTTTGCCGAGACCGCCGGCAGCGGCATGCACTTGCACATCTCAATGAACGACAAGCAGGGCAAGAATGCCTTCGCCAGCGAGGATCCCGCAGGCACGCCGATGCTGCGTCACGCAATTGGCGGCATGAAGAGCATGCTGGCCGAATCGATGGCGATCTTTGCGCCGAACGCCAATTCGTTCCGCCGTTTCAAGGCCAACTCTTATGCGCCGGTCGCGGCGACTTGGGGCGTGAACAACCGCACGGTCTCACTGCGCATTCCGGCCGGTTCGCCCAACTCGCGCCACGTCGAACACCGCATTTGCGGGGCCGATGCCAACCCCTACCTGGCGATGGCGGCGGTGCTCGCTGCGCAACTCCACGGAATCCGGAACAAAATCGATCCCGGCCCGGCGGTGATCGGCAACGGCTACGAAGCCGAAGGCGCCGACATCCGCCTGCCGGGCCACTGGGCCGCCGCGATCGAAGCGTTCGAGACTTCGGAACTGATGAAGCAGTACCTGGGCGAGCGGTTCGTGAAGCACTTCTCGACCGTCAAGGGCGTCGAAATGGCGCGCTTCATGGCTGAAGTTACCGAGCTGGATTATGCCTGGTATTTGCGGAACGCCTAATTCCTCCCCGGCACGGGGAGGGGGACCACCGAAGGTGGTGGAGGGGCACGCGCGAGTGATCCTGAACTTTCCGGCGAGGTAGTGACCACCTGCGCGTAACCCTCCACCATGCTTCGCATGGTCCCCCTCCCCCAAGGGGGAGGAATTCACTTCCTGAGCTGGTGCACCGTCTCCATAAACAAACTCGCCGCCTCTGAGTGCCGGGTCAACCTTCGCCAGGCCATGCCGATGTCCACGGTCGGCAAGGACTCGCGAGTGCGTTTTGCGATGATGCGGTCCCCATCCAAACTCCAGGGGCGATAGACCAGGTCGGGGAGCAGGGTGATGCCCGCGCCGGTGCCGACCAGCGAGCGCACGCCTTCCATGCTGCTGGTTCGCCAGGCGACGCGCGGGGGGTGGTCGAACTTGCCCCAGATTCCGTCGATCAACCCTTCGAGCTCGTCGAGCTGGAGCGCGACCACCGGCTCGTTTTCCAGGTCGGCGAGCGCGATGCCATCGACGTCGGACAGCGGATGGCTGGGCGCAAGCCAGGCGCGGCATTCGCTGCGCAGCAGGACCTCGTGGTCGATCGCGCTGCGTTCCTCGAGGTTGGAGACCATCAGCAGCGCCAGGTCGAGCTCGCCACCCACCAGCATGTGCTCGATATAGCTGCGCTTGTCCTCGACCAGCTGGATCTCGATCTTGGGGAACAGCTTGCGGAAGCGGGAGAGCAGGTCGGAGAGGAAATAGCCGGTCACCACCGGGGTCACCCCGATCCGGATCTTGCCCTCGGTCTGGTCCTCCTCGCGGCCGACCCCTCCGGCCATGTCGGATATCGCGCCGATGATCGAACGGGCGTGGCGCAGAAACTGGTGGCCCTCGCGGGTCAGCGTCACGCCTTTGGCGTGGCGGTGGAACAGTGTGACCCCGGTTTCCAGCTCAAGCGTGCGGATCGCATCGGTCACCGCGCTTTGCGAGATCCCGACCGCGCTCGACCCGCCCGAAACCGAGCGCGCTTCGGCCACGGCGATGAAATAGCGGATCTGGCGGAAAGTGATGTTCATCGGTTTTTTCGATAGCTCCCGGATTGCATAATCGACTGGAATGCGATGCGATAGCGGTATTTGTTGCGTCAGTCCGCTTGCAGCCGCCGCAAACCCGGCTAGCATCGGCACGGGACAACAACGGGCGAAGGGATTGCTGAGATGAGCAACGCAACTTTTGGTGGAAACAAGCTTGGTCGACGCTCGCTGTTGCAGGGGCTGGGCGTGGCTGCGATCGGGATCAGCTTTGGCGGTCTGGCGGGCTGTTCGAAGCCTGAAAGCGGTGCCAAGGACGCCAAGATCGGCGGCACCGGCGAAGAGCCCAAGCTCAACTTCTACAACTGGGATACCTACATCGGCGAAACCACCCTGGCCGATTTCAAGGGCGCCAGCGGGGTCGACGTCAACATGACGCTGTTCGCCAGCAATGACGAACTGTTCGCCAAGCTGCGGGCCGGCAACCCCGGTTATGACCTGATCGTGCCTTCCAACGATTTCGTTGAACGCATGGCCGCGGCGGACATGATCGTCCCGCTCGATCATGCGCTGATCCCGAATTTCAAGAATGCCGCGCCCGAATATCAGGACGTGCCCTACGATCCCAAGCGCAAGTACTCGATGCCCTATACCTGGCTGGCGCTGGGGATTGGCTATCGCAAGTCGAAAGTCAGCTCGCCGCCCGATAGCTGGAAGGTGCTGTTCGACAGCGACGAGTACAAGGGCCGGATCGCGGTGCTGTCAGAGGCGGGCGACATGTTCCGGCTCTATGGCAAATACCTTGGCAAATCGGTCAACAGCCTCACGCCTGAGGACATCAAGGCGATCGAAGCGATGATGATCAAGCAGAAGCCCAACATCAAGGCCTTCCACGAGGACAATGGCCAGGATCTGCTGCTTAAGGGCGAAGTCGATCTGGTGCTGGAATACAATGGCGACATTGCCCAGATCATGTCCGAAGACGCGGATATCGGGTTCGTGATCCCCAAGGAAGGCAGCCAGCTCAATTCGGACAACCTGTGCATTCCCAAGGGCGCGCCGCATCCCAAGAATGCCCATGCCTTCATCAACTATCTGCTCGATGCCGAAGTGGGCAAGAAGATTACCGAAACGATCCTCTATCCCACCCCCAATGCCGCGGCCAAGGCGCTGATGCCCGATAGCTACAAGAACAATCAGGCGGTGTTTCCGGCGGCCGAGGTGCTCGCCAAGTGCGAGTATGCCAAGTTCAATCCCGAACTTCAGCCGAAGTACGAGAAGGCCTTCACCCGCGTCCGGGCGGCCTGATCGATGGCCGGAGCGCTTCAGGATTGGCGTCAGCACAAGCGTCCGTTCGCGGCGATTGTCAGCGCGCCAATCTTCTGGCTGGTGCTGTTCTTCCTGGTCCCGATGGGCATCGTCTGGCTTTACAGCTTTGGCCAGAACGTCGGCCCGGCCGCGATCGAGATCACCGGCACGCTGGATAACTACAAGCGCGCGACCGAATGGCTCTATCTCTCGATCTTCCTCAAGAGCCTGGCGGTCGCCGCGCTGGTCACTTTCATCTGCCTGATCGTGGGCTTTCCGGTGGCCATGGCGATCACTTTCGCGACCGAGAAGTGGCGGCCCTGGCTGCTGCTGGCGATCATGCTGCCGTTCTGGACCAACCTGCTGATCCGCACCTATGCGCTGATGATGCTGATGGGCCAGAATGGCTATGCCAACAAGGGCCTCGGCGCGATGTGGGACGGCGCAAGCTGGCTGCGCACCCTGGTCGGGCTGCAACCGCTTGAGGCCTGGACCCCGGTGCAGCTCCTCTACAACAATTTCGCGGTGGTGCTGGGGCTGGTCTACGTCCACCTGCCCTTCATGGTCCTGCCGCTCTATTCGGCGCTCGACCGGCTCGACAAGTCGCTGATTGAGGCCAGCCTCGATCTGGGGGCCGGACATTTTCGCACCCTGATGAAGATCGTCGTCCCCTTGGCCGGCTCTGGCATCGCCGCCGGGGTAATGATCACGCTGATCCCCGCGCTGGGGGCCTATCTGACCCCGGACCTGATGGGCGGCACCGATAGCCAGATGATCGCCAATGTGATCGAGCGCCAGTTCAAGCGCGCCAATGACTGGCCGTTTGGTGCGGCGCTGTCGTTCCTGCTGATCTATGCGATGTTCGCGCTGGTTGCTTTGCAATCGCTGCGCGGCAGCCGGGCCAAGGTGGGGGCGCACTGATGGCGCTGTTTGGCCGCCAGCCGATCGCTCCGCTGGAGTATACCCGCAAGCTGTGGATGCGCAGCTGGGTCGGGGCGACGCTGCTGTTCCTTTACGCCCCGCTGATCCTGCTGATGGTGTTCAGCTTCAACGATTCCAAGCGCAACGTCGTGTGGAAGGGCTTCACGCTCAAGTACTACGAAAAGGCCTTTGCCAACGAATCGCTGGTCGAGGCGATGGTCAATTCGCTGACCATCGCCTTGCTGGCCACAGTGTTCAGCGTGATCCTGGGTGCGCTCGCCGGGGTGATGCTGTGGCGGTTCCGCTTTCCGATGAAAAGCGCGGTCGAAGGCGTGATGTCGCTGCCAATCATCGTGCCGGAGATTTGCCTGGGCGTGGCCATGCTGATCTTCTTCGCGCGGATGGACTGGCCGACCGGCCTGCCCTGGCCGCTCAACCTTTCGGCGATCACCATCGCGCATATCACCTTCTGCTTCCCCTTCGTGGCCATGGTGGTGCGATCGCGCATGGCCAGCTTCAACCGCGAGCAGGAAGAGGCCGCCAAGGATCTGGGGGCCAGCGAATGGCAGACCTTCCGCGATATCCTGCTGCCGCACATGAAGCCGGGGCTGATCGCCGGGGCGCTGCTGGCCTTCACGCTCAGCCTTGACGATTTCGTGATCACCTTCTTCACCAGCGGGCCCGATACGATCACATTCCCGGTCAAGGTCTATTCGATGGTGCGCTTTTCGGTCACGCCCGAGGTCAACGCGGCTTCAACCATCCTGATCATCCTCACCATCGTTCTCACCGCCGTGGCGCTCAAGCTGCAGGGCGTCAAAGGCATCGCGGAAACTCACTAATGGCCGAACCGATTATCCAGATTCGCAATGTGTCGAAGCGCTACCCCGGCTCGCCCGTGGCGGCGGTGGACGATGTCAGCCTTGACATCATGCCGGGCGAATTCTTCGTCCTGCTGGGGCCTTCGGGCTGCGGCAAGACCACGCTGCTCAGGATGATCGCCGGGTTCGAGATCCCCACATCAGGCACGATCCTGATCGACGGGCAGGACATGGCCGCGGTGCCGCCCAACAAGCGGCCGGTCAACATGGTGTTCCAAAGCTATGCCGTGTTCCCGCACATGAGCGTGGAACAGAACGTCGGCTATGGCCTGAAGATCGCCGGCGTGCGCGGCGATGAAGCCTCGGCGCGGGTGCGCGAGGCGCTCGAGCTGGTCAAGCTCGACGGGCTGGGCAGCCGCAAGCCCGACCAGCTTTCGGGCGGCCAGCGCCAGCGCGTCGCGCTCGCGCGCAGCCTGGTGATGCGGCCCAAGGTGCTGCTGCTTGACGAACCGCTCTCCGCGCTCGACGCCAAGCTGCGCGCGCAGATGCAGTTCGAGCTCAGCGACCTGCAGGACCAGGTCGGGATTACCTTTATCACCGTGACGCACGATCAGGACGAAGCGCTGTCGATGGCCGGGCGGATCGCGGTGATGAACAAGGGCGAGGTGGCCCAGCTGGCGAGCCCGTCGGACCTCTACGAATTCCCCGCCAATCGCTTCGTCGCCGATTTCGTCGGCTCGGTGAACCTGTTCGAAGGCAAGCTGACTTTGGATGAGCCCGACCGCGCGGCGATCGATTGCCCGGGGCTGGGCAAGGTCTATCTGGGCCACGGGGTGACCGGCCCGCACGGTGCCGACGTCTGGGTGGCGCTGCGGCCTGAGAAGATCTACCTGCACGTTCCCGGCAAAGGCGATGCGATCCGCGCCGCCGCCAAGGACGCTCCCGAAGATCACAACCTGGCACGCGGGACGATCAAGGGGATGAGCTATCTGGGCGATATCACGCTCTACGAGATCAAGCTCGATTCGGGCGCGATGATCCGCGTTTCGCGGCCCAACCTGTCGCGCCACGACCAGGAAGACTTCACCTGGGACGACCGCGTCTCGATGCATTGGCGCGCCGACAGTCCGGTGGTGCTGCTTAGTTAGAGTCAAACCCGTTCGCCCCGAGCGAAGTCGAGGGGTCGCGTCTAACTCTGTCCCTCGACTTCGCTCGGGACGAACGGGGACTGGAAATGCCATCGGCTTTTCCGATAGCCATCGCTTTCCATTTCGTATTTCACCCCGTCCGCGCCGGGGGCTAGGCTGGCCATCCAACGAGAGAGGCAGGATCACACCATGTACGAACCCCGCGGCCAGTTCATCGCCGGCCGTCCGCTTGACGGCGAGGAAGCTCCCGAGCCGGTCTTCAATCCTGCTTCGGGCGAGCAGATTGCCCTGATCCCCAGCGCCAGCCGCAGCCAGGTCGATAGCGCGGTGGCCGCGGCCGCGGCCGGATTTGCGGTGTGGTCGCGGATGTCGCCCAAGGAACGCTCGCTGCGGATGCTCAAGATCGCGGGCCGGATCGAGGAACTGGCCGACGAATTCGCCGCGCTCGAGACGGTCAACTGCGGCAAGCCGATCGGCACTGCCAAGGCGGTCGATGTCGGCAACACGGTCGATGTGTTCCGGTTCTTCGCGGGCGCGGCGCGGACCGTGCCCGGGATCCCGGCGGGCGAGTACCGACCCGGTTTCACCTCGATGCTGCGGCGTGACCCTTTGGGAATCTGCGTTGGCATCGCGCCGTGGAATTACCCGCTGATGATGGCCAGCTGGAAGATCGCGCCGGTGATCGCGGCGGGCAATGCAGTGGTGCTCAAGCCCAGCGAACATACTCCTCTCTCCGCATTGCGCCTGGCCGAGGTCTGCGCCGAATTTCTGCCCGAAGGCGTGGTCAATGTGGTCACCGGCGGCGGGGCCAGTGTCGGCGCGCGGCTGGTCGCCCAT
>PNJT01000141.1 GCA_013822005.1 Novosphingobium sp.
CTAGTCAGCCACCTTCACAAAGCTGTCGATCATTCGCTTCGGCCCAGCCGTCTCGAACTCGATCTCCAGCTTGTTGCCTTCCTGTGCGGTGACCGTGCCGTAACCGAACTTCTCATGAAACACCCGCACCCCCAGACCGACATCGCTGCGCGGTTTGGCCGCGAAGCTGGCGGCACTGCGGGTGGCTTCGGGCAGGCGCTTGGGGGCGGGGTCGAAATCGCGGGTGGTGGCGCGTTGCCAGCCGGGGCCGCGGCCGGTGCCGCGGGCAATGTGCGCGAAGGGATCGCTCGCTTCGCTCCATTGCGCCCGCCACAGCGAGGCGCCGCCCGATAGGGTGCTTTCCTGCTCGACATGGGCATCGGGCAGTTCGGCGATGAAGCGGCTGGGGATCGAGCTGGTCCACTGGCCATAGATCCGCCGGTTGGCCGCGTGCAAAATCGTGCAGCGCCGCCGCGCCCGGGTGATCGCAACATAAGCAAGGCGGCGTTCCTCCTCCAGCGCGGAGAGCCCGCCTTCGTCGAGCGCGCGCTGACTGGGGAACACGCCTTCTTCCCAGCCGACCAGGAACAGGTAGTCGAATTCCAGCCCCTTGGCGGCGTGGATCGTCATGATGGTCAGCTTTTCGGCATCGTCGGCCGCGTCATTGTCCATCACCAGACTGACATGCTCGAGGAAATCGCCGAGCGTTTCGTATTCCTCCATCGCGCGGGCCAATTCGGTCAGGTTTTCCAGCCGCCCGGCGCTCTCCGCGCTCTTTTCGGCCTGGAGCATCGCGGTGTAGCCGCTTTCCTCCAGCACGGTGCGGACCAGCTCTGCGGGCGAAAGCGCCCTGGCCGCATCGCGCCAGCGCGCCATATCGCGCATCAGCGCGAACAGGGTGTTGCGGGCGCGGGGCGGCAGCTCGTCGGTATCGATGATCTCGACCGCGGCCAGGCTCAGCGGAATGCCGCGCGCGCGGGCGTGGCGGTGCATCTTTTCCAGCGTCTTGTCGCCCAGCCCGCGCTTGGGAGTGTTGTAGATCCGCTCGAACGCCAGGTCGTCGCTCGGCTGGGCGATGATCCGCAAATAGGCGAGGGCATCGCGGATTTCGGCGCGTTCGTAGAACCGGAACCCGCCGACGATCTTGTAACCCAGCCCGATCGCGATGAAGCGGTCCTCGAACTCGCGGGTCTGGAACTGCGCGCGGACCAGGATCGCGAGCT
Organism: Novosphingobium sp.; assembly: GCA_013822005.1. Taxonomy (GTDB): domain Bacteria; phylum Pseudomonadota; class Alphaproteobacteria; order Sphingomonadales; family Sphingomonadaceae; genus Novosphingobium. Next base: position 1,203 of record PNJT01000141.1, read on the forward strand.
GGTTGAGCGAGGCACCTTCGCGCTCCAGCCGCTCGGCCTCATCGCCCACCCGCCGGGCTTCCTCGGGTCCGTCCCAGACGCCGATCACGCGGAGCTTGTCGCCGCCGTTCTTTTCGGTCCACAGCGTCTTGCCCAGCCGCTGGCTGTTGGCATCGATCAGCCCCGAAGCGGCCGCGAGGATATCGGGGGTGGAGCGATAGTTCTGCTCCAGCCTGACCACCTTCGCGCCGGGGAAATCCTGTTCGAACCTCAGGATATTGGCCACCTCCGCGCCGCGCCAGGAGTAGATCGACTGGTCGTCATCGCCGACCACGCAGATGTTCTTGTGGCCTTGCGCCAGCAGCCGCAGCCACAGGTACTGGACCTGGTTGGTGTCCTGGTATTCGTCGACCAGGATATATTTGAAGCGTTGCTGGTAGGTCTCCAGCACGTCGCGGTGGGTGCGCAGCACGTTCAGCATATGCAGCAGCAGATCGCCGAAATCGCAGGCGTTGAGCGCCTTCAGCCGGTCCTGGTAGAGCCGGTAGAACTTCTGCCCCTGGCCACCCGCATAGGCCTCGGCATCGGCGGCGGAGAGGTCCTGCGGGTTGAGGCCCTTGTTCTTCCAGCGATCGATGCACTGGGCGAGCAGCCGCGCGGGCCAGCGTTTCTCGTCGAGCCCTTCGGCCTGGATCAGCTGCTTGAGCACGCGCAGCTGATCGTCGGTGTCGATGATCGTGTAGTTGGATTGCAGGCCCACCAGTTCGGCATGGCGGCGCAGCAGCTTTGCCGCGATCGCGTGGAAGGTGCCGAGCCACGGCAGTCCTTCGACCCCCGGGCCGAGCAGGTTCCCGACCCGCTCCTTCATTTCGCGCGCGGCCTTGTTGGTGAACGTGACGCACAGGATCTCGCTCGGCCAGGCGCGGCGGGTGCGGATGATATGGGCAAGCCGTGCGGTCAGCGCCGCAGTCTTGCCGGTGCCGGCACCGGCCAGCATCAGCACCGGGCCTTCGGTCGCCAGCACGGCTTCGCGCTGCGGCGGGTTGAGGGCGCCCAGCAGCGGGTCGGGCGGTGTTTCCTGGGTCATGGGTAGAGCTGACGCGCGTGCAGAAATCGAATTACATCGATCGAATCTTGGCGCACAGCATAGATCACCAGATAAATAGGATGCACCACCAATTCGCGAGAGTCCGGAATTCGCCCGTTGCGGCCCAGGTTTGGGAACTGGAGCACCAGCCCAAGCCTTTCCGCAATCTCCTTGGCGAGCGATTCAGCGGCGGCGGGGCTTTGGGCTGCGATGTAAGCTAGCGCATCCTGATACTGCCGGGCCGCTTCAGCTTCCCAGCGAAGACTTCGCATGCTTGGCATTCTTGATGATTTCGCGCGCGCTTCGCATCACTTCATCATGGGGGATGAATGGGCCCTTCGAGCGAAGACCCTCTTCGACCTGGGCGCGGAACCACTTGTCATAGGCTTCCGCCTCTTCGGTTGTGGCGAATTCCGAGACGATGGGGTCAAGCTTGGCCATACACGGGAGGCTAACACAGTTGGCGGAACAAACCAAGAGCGATTGACAGGCCAGCCGGGCTTGTCCACCCCATGCCGCGATGCACCCGATCCGCCAGAACGCCCGTGTCCTGACCGCCGCCCTGACCGGGACCGCAGTGGAATTCTATGATTTCTACGTTTTCGCCACCGCGACCGCGCTGGTTTTTGGGGCGCTGTTCTTTCCGGCGAGCAGTCCGGAGGCGCAGGGGATCCAGGCTTTCATGGTCTTTGGCCTGGCTTTCATTGCCCGGCCGATCGGCGCGGTGGCGTTCGGGCATTTCGGGGACCGGGTCGGGCGCAAGGCGACGCTGGTGGCCTCGCTGCTGCTGATGGGGCTTTCGACCCTGCTGGTCGCTTTCCTGCCGGGCTATGCCGTGGCCGGGTTTGTTGCGCCCTTGCTGCTGTGTGTGCTGCGCTTTGGTCAGGGCTTCGGTCTTGGCGGCGAATGGGGCGGGGCGGCCTTGCTGGCGGTGGAGAACGCCCCCAAGGGCTGGGAAGCCCGCTTTGGCGCCGCGCCGCAACTGGGGGCGCCATTGGGGTTCCTGGCCGCCAACGGGTTGTTCCTGGCGCTGGGGCTATGGCTCAGCGAAGCCGATTTCCTGTCCTGGGGCTGGCGCGTGCCGTTCCTGTTCAGCCTGGTCCTGGTCGGGATCGGGCTGTGGGTGCGGCTCAATCTGACCGAGACGCCCGCCTTTCAGGAAGCACTCAAGCACAGCCCGCCGCCCGCGGTGCCGCTGGGCACGCTGCTGCGCCACCATTGGGGCGCGGTGCTGGCGGGCAGTGCGGCGGTGGTAGCCTGCTTTGCGTTGTTCTACCTCTCGACCGCCTTTGCACTCGATATCGGTACCAAGCAGCTCGGCTACAGCCGCGAGCATTTTCTGACGCTGCAACTGGGGGCCAATTGCTTCCTGGCGGTGGGGATCGTGCTGGCGGCGTGGCTGGCCGACCGGTTCAGTGCCCGCGGTGTGCTGCTGGCCGGGGCCTTGTGTACCATTGCAGTGGGCCTGGTGTTCGGACCCGGACTGCAATCGGGATCGGCCACGGCGGTCTTCGCCACGCTCTCGCTGGCGCTGTTCACGATGGGCTTTGTCTATGGTCCGCTGGGCGGTTTCCTGTCGCAGCTCTATCCCGTTCCGGTGCGCTACACCGGGGTTTCGGTGGCCTTCAATGCCGGGGGAATTCTGGGCGGCGCGGTCACCCCGCTGCTCGCCAAGCAGATGAGCAATATGGGCCACGGAAGCTCGATTGGGCTGCTGTTGGCAGCAGCTGGAGTGCTAACGCTGATCGGCGTCAGTCTGTCGCGTCCGGCTGCTTGAACAGCGTGATCCGGGCCTTGCCGACTTTGCGATCAGCCTGCGCCTCAAGCCCTTTGATCTTGGGCACTTCATCGAAGGCAGTCTCAAGGCTGATCCAGGTGGCCGGTCCGATCCAGCCGAGCCGCTGCAACTTGTCGAGCGCTACTTCGCCCGCGCCCGAATGGTAGGGCGGATCGAGCAGGATCAGGTCGAGCGGAGCCTTGGCCGGGCCCAGCGCCATGACCGAACTTGCCCGCACATCGCTGCGAGCTTCGGCCTTCAAGTTGCTGATATTGCTGCGCAGCGAACGGATCGCGGCGGGGTCCTGCTCGACAAAGATGCAGCTTGCCGCCCCGCGCGACAGGGCCTCGATCCCCAGTGCGCCCGACCCGGCGAACAGGTCGGCCACGGCCAGTCCGTCGAGTGTGCCAAGCCGGCTGACCAGCATCGAAAACAGCGTTTCACGGGTCCGGTCGGCGGTCGGCCGGGTGGTCTCTCCCGCCGGAGCGACCAGTTTGCGCGCGCGCCATTCGCCAGCGATCACCCTCATTTGCGGCGGCTCTTGAGCACGCGGTTGCGGGCATGCTCGTGCGCGGCGCGCGGGGGTGCCGACTGCGGGGAAAGCTTGAGCGAATGCATGAATTTCTCGACTTCCTGCGGACGGATTTCCACCGCCATGCCGCGCGGCAGGTCGAGCAGTTGGAACGGGCCATAGGCGGTGCGGATCAGGCGGCTGACTTCGAGCCCCAGATGCTCCAGCACGCGGCGCACTTCGCGGTTCTTGCCCTCGGTGATGGTCACTTCGATCCAGCGATTACGCCCGGTCGAACGCTCGATATTGGCGTTGATCTGGCCGTAACGCATGCCGTCGATTTCTAACCCCTCGCTCAGTTCCTCAAGCTGGGCCTGGGTGACATCGCCAAAGGTCCGCGCGCGGTAAGTCCTTGGAATGCCTGAGCTGGGCAGCTCCATCGCCCGCTTCAGCCCGCCATCGTTGGTCAGCATCAGCAGGCCTTCGGTGTTGAAATCGAGCCGCCCGACCGGCATCACCCGCCCGGAATTCTCAGGCAAAGCATTGCGCAGCGCGTTGTAGATCGTCGGCCGCCCGGCTGGATCGCGCTCGGCGGTGATCAGTCCGGCGGGCTTGTGAAAGGCGAACAGCCGCGCAGGCTCGGCGGCTTTCACCTGCTTGCCGTCAACACTGACGCCCCTCAGCGAGGTCAGCAGCGTGTTGGGCGTGGTCACCACCTCCTCGCCCACTTTCACCCGGCCATCGGCGATCATGCGTTCAACTTCGCGGCGGCTGGCAACGCCCGCGCGGGCGAGCAGCTTGGCGATGCGCTCTCCGCTGCGCGGAACAGAATTGGCACCCTCACGGGGAGCGTCTGGTTTTGTCATGCGCGGCCCATAGCTGGTTCGTCATCCCCGCGAAAGCGGGGATCGCTGGCCGGCAAGTTTGAAGTTGAGTTGCCAGCGGTCCCCGATCAAGTCGGGGACGACGGTGAAGCCAGCGCCATCTGCTCTGCGCAAATTTCGTGGAACCGGCGGATCCCGCCTTCGAGCGTGCCGAGCGTGATTTCCGCCACCGCGCAGCTTTGCAGGCCCTGCTGGCCCAGCGCGGCGGCGCGGAAGTCCTCGCTGCCGAACACCCCGCCGTCGAGCAGCTTCCAGCTGCGTTCCCAGTGATCGCGCGCCTTGTCGCTTTGCGGTTCCTCGGGGATCAGCATGAAATCCTCGACCAGGGTGCGGTCATGCCCCTGCGGCCACAGCGTCATGACGTTGATGTAATCGGGGCTGATCACCAGCACCGTGGCCGGGAACAGCTGGTAGGCAAAGGTCCCGATCCGGCGCAGCTGGGCCATGTCCGCCAGGTCCACGCCCTCCAGCTCGGCCGCGCGGCCGACGAAGCTGCGCTGGTGCGGGCCGATCGTATCGCCGCTGGTGACCCCGTCCTTGAAAAACGGCCCGATCGTCGCGGCGTGGAGCCGGGCGACATGGTAGCTTTCGAGGAACGCATCCATGATCAGCTTCCAGTTGGAAGCGACATCGTGGGTGCGGCGGCGGAACAGGTGCAGCTGGGCCATGCCGAACGCATCGAAATCCGCGCCCAGTTCGCGGGCATGGGCGAAATCGGCCTGTTCGCGCGGTGAATACCAGATCAGCCCGCCGGCCTCGCAGCTTTCCAGCTCGACCAGGCCATAGTCCGCCTTGTCCAGTCCCGGGAATGTATCAGGCCGGGGCAGCGCCAGCAGTCGCCCGTCGGTGGCATAGGTCCAGGCGTGATAGGGGCAGGTCATCCGCTTGGAGCACTGGACATCCTGCCCCTCGACCAGCCGCGTTGCGCGGTGGCGGCAAACGTTCATGAAGACATGCGCCTTGCCCTCACCATCGCGAGTGACCAGCAAAGGCTTGCCGGTCTGATCATGCGGTACTGCCATGTTAGGCTGCGGTAGCAGCGCCGAAGGGCACAGGACCTGAGGCGCGCGATCAAAAATCTGCGCCTTTTCGCGCGCCCAGTGTTCAGGATCGGTATAGACCACTGCGGGCACCGTGGAGACGCCCAGCGTGCTGCGCGTGACGCCATCGACGATCTGCTGCGCCAAGGCGAGCTGGCCTGCGGTGGGAGCTGGGCCGGGGAGTGTGGATGTCGAGGCCATAGGGGCTATCCTTAGTCCAAATCGGCGCTAGGTTCGCGCCAAATCGAGTGGGGAGCAAGCGTTGTGAGCGAAGCCAGCCAAACCGTAGCGTC
>PNJT01000142.1 GCA_013822005.1 Novosphingobium sp.
TCCGGAGACCAGGCTTCGTAGTCGCCCGTTGCAGCCGCGCGCTGGCCGGTGGCACCGGACGGGCGATAGGCCGAGGGCGTGCCGGTAGCATTGGGTGTGTACTCCACCTCCCAGATCCGCGGCGGCGGCAAGTTCGATTCGGGAACGCCATCAAACGAGCCGTGCAGCCAGCCGTGCCATTCGGCCGGAACCCGGCTGGCATCGTTGGCCCCGTTGTAGATCACCCAGCGGCGTTCCTTCCCCGCAAACGGATGGCCCTGGGGATAGGGCTTTTTCGCGCGGTAATAGCTGTTGCCCTGCGCATCGCTGCCGACCTTGACGCCGGTCATGCCGCTGTTGAACATGGTGCCAATGGTGGCGCCGTCCCACCAGGTGAAGATCTTGCCGAGGATTCCCATGGGGGCGCGTTAGAGGAAAGCGGGGGGTGCGGGCAACCGGAAATGCAGTGCGAACGGTGGATTGCGGATTGCATTTCTGTCAGCATTTAGTATCATATGCGATATGAACGTCGTGCTGGATACCGATGTGCTGGTTGCCGGTTTGCGCAGTCCGACGGGAGCTTCGGCAGAATTGCTGCGGCTCGCCCGGCACGGCGAAATCCAGCTGGCAGTCACCGTCCCGTTGGTGCTGGAGTACGAAGCCGTCGCGACCAGGGCGGAACATCTGGCCGACGCGAAGCTTGGCGAGCCCGACGTTCTGGCTGTGATCGATGTGTTGGTGAGCGTCGCGCAATGGGTCAGGATCGACTATCGTTGGCGTCCGCAGACGCGCGATCCGGCGGACGAAATGGTGCTGGAAGCCGCAATCAATGCCGGGGCCGATGCTATCGTCACTTTCAACCGGCGCGATTTCGGCGCTGCGCCGGTCAAGTTCGGGATTGGCTGCTGGTTGCCGCGAGAGTGTCTGGAGAGATTGAGATGAACAAGCCTGCTGTCATTCAATTGCGTTTGCCGCGTTCGGTGAAGGACGGGGTAGAGCGCTGGGCCAAGCTCGATGGAACCAGCATGAACCAGCTGATCGCCTCGGCAGTGGCTGAAAAGCTGTCCGCGCTGGAAACCGTCGAATTCTTCGAAAGCCGGGCGCAGCGGGCTGATTTGGCTGCGTTTGACCGGATTTTCGAGCGAACGGCGGGGGCGCCTCTGGGTGAGGGTGATGAACTGCCCAAGGGCTACCGTCGCTCAAGCCGAAAGCGATAGGCCGCTCACCACTGCACCCTATCCCCCGCCGCGATCCCCAGCTCGGCCGCGCGGCCGCCGGGCAATTCGAGGACCGCCTTGACCGGGCCGGCCGATGTGAGCTGGGTTTCGTCGTACGGCTTGGCCGAGGCGGCGATGTTCAGCACGGTGCCGTCGGGGGCGACGAACAGCAGGTCGAGCGGAATCACGGTGTTGCGCATCCAGAAACCTGCCGGGCGCGGCGGGTTCATAGGGAAGATCATGCCCTCGTCCGGGCCGAGTTTGGTGCGGAACATCAGGCCTTTTGCTTGCTGATCGGCGGTCTGCGCCAGTTCGATGCGGAATCGGTGGACCTTGCCCTTGCTGGTGATCGTCAGCGGCACCACCGAAAGCCCGCTTTCGGCATGGACTGCCGGAGCCTCTACCGCGCTTTCGCCCTTGCACCCGGCCAATGCCAAGGCGAGCGCGGCGAGGATCAGTCTGACTTTCATTCCCCGTCCTCTTCCTCTGCGGCCCATTCCTCGGCCTCGTCCTGATTGCCGGCACTGACCAGCGCGCGCGCCATATCGAGCGGATGCCCGGCGCGCAGCATCGCGGCAAGCTGCTTTTCGCGGGTCGGCCGGTCGGGCAGCTCTGCCCCGAACGGGCCGAACCGGCGCTTCTGCGCCAAGGCCAGCGCGGCGCGGCGCTGGTCCCCCTTTCCTGCACGGACTTCCTCGCGGACCTCCTTGCCGATCCCGGCGGCGTGGAGCGCCTGGCCGACCCGCCGCTGGCCATAGCCGCGGCGCAGCAGGCTGCCGCTTGTGGCCTTGGCATAGGCCAGATCATCGACATAGCCGGCCTCGACAAAGCGCTCGACCAGCGCCCGCAGCTCCGGATCGCCCTCGCCCTCCCAGCCGCGTGTCCGCAGCTTGCGCCTCAGGTAGTCCTCCAGCTTGGCCGCGCTGGTCGCGAAGCGCGCCACATAGTGCAGCGCCAGATCGTTCAGGCGCACGGAATTCAGCGGTTTGGGAGGCTTCTTCGAGGCGCGCATGGTTGCCATTGGTCTTATTCGTGCCACACTCAGCAGCAAATGGGGAGGCCGGGGTTGCAGGCTCGGATCCGGGCCTGTGGTGGAATCACAGTGCGATTCGCTCCATTTCAGGCGCATCGCATTGATAAGAAACGGGTTTTATCGCGCATGACCGACGCCGCCACGCTTGTGAACGACGCCGAATTGGCCCTGGTGCCTACGCCCAACATGGACGATCTGCCGCGCCGGCTGTCCGACTTTGCCACATTCGGCGAAGCGCTGGACTATGCGGCCAAGGGCAAACGCGGGCTCAATTTCCACGATCCGCGCGGCACCTTGAAGCGCGTTTATCCGTTCAGCGAACTGCGCGATGATGCGCTCGACGCCGCCCGCCGCCTGATCGCGCACGGGATCGGCAAGGGTGACCGGGTCGCCCTGATCGCCGAAACCGGACCCGAATTCGCCGCGCTGTTTTGCGGCTGCGTCTATGCCGGGGCCTGGCCGGTGCCGCTGCCCTTGCCGACCAGCTTTGGCGGCAAGGATGCTTATGTCGATCAGCTGGCGGTCCAGATGGCCAGCAGCGACCCCAAGATCCTGTTCTACCCCGGCGAAATTGCCGAACTGGCCCACCCCGCGGCTGAACGCCAAGGCTGTGAGGGCCTGTCCTGGCAAGTGTTCGCCGCGCGCGCCGCACCGGATTGCGAGCTGCCGCAGGCCAGCCCTGACGATGTTTCATACCTCCAGTATTCCTCAGGCTCGACCCGTTTCCCGCACGGGGTCGCGGTGACCCATGCCAGCCTGCTCAACAATCTGGCGGGCCACGGCGAGGGGATGAAGCTGGTCGATAACGACCGCTGCGTATCCTGGCTGCCGTGGTACCACGACATGGGGCTGGTCGGCTGCTTCCTCTCGCCGATCGCCAACCAGATGTCGGCCGACTACCTCAGGACCGAGGATTTCGCCCGCCGTCCGCTCGCCTGGCTCGATCTGATCAGCCGCAATCCGGGCACCACGCTCTCTTATTCGCCGACCTTCGGATACGACATCTGCGCGCGCCGCATTTCCAGCCAGAGCCACGTCGATGAACGCTTCGACCTGTCGCGCTGGCGGATCGCCGGCAACGGTGCCGATATGATCCGCCCCGACGTGATGCAGGGCTTCGTCAACGCCTTCGCGCCGGCCGGCTTCAAGGCCAGCACTTTCCTGCCCAGCTACGGCCTTGCTGAAGCGACACTGTCGGTCACGATCATGCCGCCGGGCGAAGGGATCCGCGTCGAGCTGGTCGAGGAAGAGCGGCTTTCGGGAACTGCCCGCGACCTTTGCCGCCCGGCCCGCTACCGCGCGATCGTCAACTGCGGCAAGGCGGTCAAGGACATGGCGCTCGAGATTCGCGGGGCCAGGGGCGAAGCGCTGGGCGATCACCAGATCGGCAAGGTCTGGTGCCGGGGCCCCAGCGTGATGCTGGGCTATTTCCGCGATCCTGAAGCCACCGATGCCTGCCTGGTCGATGGCTGGCTCGATACCGGCGACATGGGCTATATGGTCGATGGCTACCTGTTCATCGTCGGCCGCGCCAAGGACATGATCATCATCAACGGCAAGAACCACTGGCCGCAGGACATCGAATGGGCGGTCGAGCAATTGCCCGGCTTCAACCACGGCGATATCGCCGCTTTCTCGGTCGAGACCGAGACCGGTGAGGAATCGGTCGCCGTGCTGGTCCACTGCCGCGTCTCCGACCCCGAAGAGCGCCAGAAACTGCACGACACCATCCGCGACAAGGTCCGCTCGATCCTGGGCCACCCGGCGATCGTCGAACTGGTCCCCCCGCGCACCCTGCCGCGTACCTCGTCGGGCAAGCTGAGCCGCGCCAAGGCCAAGAAGCAGTACCTTTCGGGCGAGATTGAGCCGATCAGGCTGGCGGCTTAGCGGTTTTCGCCTGCCTGCGTTGGAGCGGGGCTGCCAGGGCGGAACAGTTCACGCAGAGGCCGCAGAGAAGAAAAGTGAGACGTAGAGGCGTTGCGCTTGCGACGAAGCCGCTTTCGATCTGCCACCTCAGCGATTGACGCAGCCTTTGCGATGACAAGCGGCTTCGCCGCGGAAGCGACTTCTCTGCGTCTCCACTCTCTTCTCCGCGCCTCTGCGTGAACTATTCTGACATCCTGGCCACAGTACCCAACGTCGAAGGATTGCGCCCCCTTCTGTTCCAGACTGTCAGGCCGAGAGCACCAAGCCCCCCACCGCGCTTACCGCCAGCACCGGGATCACCCCCCACTTCGCGCGGAAGATCAACAGCGCAGCCAGCGTGGCCAGCACCCCCGCGCGCCAGTCGAAGCTGGTGAGTTGGGGCAGGTCGATGCGCAGCGGGCCGATGGCGACTTTCTGGCCCTCGCGGAACAGCACGTGGAGGCCGAACCATAGCGAGAGGTTGGCGACAACGCCGACCACGGCAGCGGTCACGGCGGCCAGCGCACCTTTGAGCTTTTGGGCTTGTTCCAGCCGCTCCATCCACGGGGCCAGCGCGAAGATCCACAGGAAGCACGGGGCAAAGGTGACCCAGGTGGTGAGGCCTGCGCCGATGAGGCCGGCGACCAGCGGGCTGAACGGTTCGGGGCTGCGATAGGCGGCGAGGTAGCCGACGAATTGCGTGACCATGATCAGCGGGCCGGGCGTAGTTTCGGCCAGGCCCAGCCCGTCGGCCATCTCGCCCGCGCTCAGCCAGCCGTAGTTACCGACCGCCTGCTGCGCCATATAGGCCAGCACTGCATAGGCGCCGCCGAATGTCACCACCGCCAGCTTGGAAAAGAACGCGCCAATCTGCCACAGTACGTGGTCTGGGCCGAGCGCCAGGAACACTGCGAGCATCGGCGCGGCCCAGACTGCGCCGCCTGCCAGCACCGCGCGCAAGGTCTGCCCCCAGGGGCGCGGACTATGCGGCGGAGGAGCCGCAATCGGCCCCAGCGCCAGCCACTGCGGTCGGAATGCCGCCGCCAGGGCGCCCAACAGCCCCGCGCCCAGCACCACCAGCGGGAATGGCAGCGCCAGCACGAACAGCCCGGCGAAAGCCGCCAGCGCAGTGCCGCGCATCAGCGGCGTCTTGAGCGCGCGGCCCGCCAGCCGCAGCAGCGCCTGGACCACCACCGCCAGCACCGCCGCCTTGATCCCCAGGAACAGCGCGGCGAACCAATCCAGCCCGGCGGCAAAGCCATAGAGCATCGACAGCGCCAGGATCACCAGCGCGCCCGGGATCACGAACAGCAGCCCGGCGGCGAGCCCGCCCTTTACCCCGTGCAGTTTCCAGCCAATCCAGATCGCCAGCTGCTGCGCCTCGGGACCGGGCAGCAGGTGGCACAGGTTGAGCGCGTGGAGGTACTGCTCTTCGCCAAGCCAGCCGCGCTCTTCCACGATCTCGCGGTGCATCAGCGCGATCTGCCCGGCCGGCCCGCCAAAGCTGAGGCAGCCGATCCGGGCCGAGACCCGCACCAGTTCGGAGAAGGAAGGGGCGGTCATTCGGGCGGCAGAACCTTTTCCAATGGTTCGAAAGCATTAGGCCCAAGGGGCGGAGGTGGCCAGCCATTTGTCCCCAATTCGGAGCCGCTGCGGCGTTGCAGAAGCTCGTGTCCCGGGTGGTGGTGTGGCTGGGGTCGGTCCCCGCGTTTTCCGGCGTCAGTCCGGGCCGGTCATGTTCCCGGGACTGCCGAGAGCATGACGATGGGATTATCGCTGAGCGGGGCCATGGTTTCAAGGGTCATGCAGCGGGCCCGCTGGACGGCCCGTTCGTCGCTCTGTTCCATGAGGATCATGCCGGCGTCAATAGCGTCGGTCTTGGCGAGCTGCCCGGTAGCACGGGCAAAATCGCGCACTTGGCGCGGGTTCACCGAGCTGAACGGGATACTTGCCGCATCCATCGTCCGTGCTAACAGACGACCATAGCGGCCCGTGGCTTCGCACACGACATGCGGACGTTCGATGCCGCCGAGCTTCGTCTTGAACGCCGCCAATCCGGCAGGTATGTTTGGCGTCCGCCAAGGGGACGGCAGCGCCACGTCGAGCATCGCTTTCGAGAGATCGACAGCGACATGGTTCAGGTTTTGCATGATCACGATTCCTCAGCCTTGCATACGGACCCGAAGTCCAACCAACCGTTCGAGACGATCATGAATGGAACGGGCGGCTTTGCTGAGAATTGCGAGCCGCAAGCCCAAGGACAGGCACAGCCCACCCGCTCCGGCAAGACCGGCGTCATGACCCCGGTCTTGCCAGCTCGAAACCCAACAGACATTGGAGATCGATGCCAAGCTCAATATGCAAGGACAGGCCTTCTCAGCCTGAATACTCCGCCATTCCTCCGCGCCGCGTGGCGCGGGCCGATGCCTGCGCGCGGCTGCGCGGGAAAATGTGTCAAGTGGGCACCTCCACTAGAGCGGTGATTGGAAAATCTGAATCACCTCGCCCCAGCCCCGACTATCCTGAGCTTGTCGAAGGATGGCTCTTTTCTTCAAGCGGTTGCGGGCGA
>PNJT01000143.1 GCA_013822005.1 Novosphingobium sp.
TAGCAGTTTTCCGGTCAGGTAAGCGGCTTCCATGCGGCTCAGGCTAGCCCCAAGGCACGAAGAACGGAAGCGAAGGCTTGCCTTTGCAGCGATTCGCCATTAGGGGCGCGCGCTTCACCGACACGGAATCGATGATCGGCCTGGCCATCAAGGGCTGCCACGGCAGATCGGACGTGTCTCGAACAAGGAGACGAAAATGCCCAAGCTCAAGACGAAGAGCGGCGTCAAGAAGCGCTTCAAGCTCACCGCCACCGGCAAGATCAAGCACGGTGCGGTTGGCAAGCGGCACCGACTGATCAGCCACAACGCCAAGTACATCCGCCAGCATCGCCGCACCGACACGATCTCTGACGCAGATGCGAAGACGATCAAGAAGTGGGCGCCCTACGGGCTCGGCTGAATTTAGGAGTACTGAAAAATGGCACGCGTCAAACGGGGTGTAACCACCCGCACCAAGCACAAGCGGCTTCTCGAACAGGCAGCGGGTTACCGCGGCCGCCGCAAGAACACCATTCGCGTTGCGCGTCAGGCGGTCGAAAAGGCCGGCCAGTACGCTTACCGCGACCGCAAGGTTAAGAAGCGGACTTTCCGTGCGCTGTGGATCCAGCGGATCAACGCTGCGGTTCGCGCCGAAGGCCTGACCTATTCGCAGTTCATCCACGGCACCAAGCTGGCGGGCATCGAGCTTGACCGCAAGGCGATGGCGGACCTCGCGATGAACGAAGGCGGCATCTTCTCGGCGGTGATCGCTCAGGCCAAGGCGGCACTGCCGGCCTAAGCTGCGATCAGTCGCGAAAGCTTGAAAGGGCGCGGTCTGCAACAGCAGGCCGCGCCCTTTCTGCTTGCCCTGACAGCGCCCGCCGTGGCAATCTCTGCCATGCGAGCAAGACATTATCGGTCGCTGGAATTCGCAAGGGGTTTCGCGCGATGTTGAATGGTGGCCTGGACGGGGCTGTTGCTCTGCGTTTTTTCATGCCGTCGAGCGCGCTCGCTCCCTATATCTCGACCTATTATCTGACCGAAGTCAGCCACGGGGCCGACGGAGCGGTGGAAGACTGGCTTCATCCCGAATGGGCCAACCTGCGCTTTACCCAGGAACCGGGCTGGAGTTCCGCGCTGGGCGACGCCCCGCTCAGTTCGCTGCCGCCGATCGTCCTGACCGGACCGACCAGTCTGGCGGCGCACTTCCAGCTGGAAGGTTCGATCCGGGCCTGGGGAGTGGGCATCCTGCCGCTGGGCTGGGCCCGGCTGATGGGTGTTCCGGCCAGCGAGTTCGTGGACCAGGTGGTCAGCCCGCTCGACAATGCCGCCTGTGCGCATCTGGCTCCAATCCGCGAGCGGGTGTTCACCGGCGAGCGCGACCCGGCCAGCGAGGCCGCCCGGATCGACGCCTTCCTGTCCGAACTGCTGGCCCTGCGTCCGCCCAGCAAGGACGAGAGCCGGATCCTTGCCGCCCATGCCGCGCTGATCGATGCCGATGTGGCCTCGGTTGGCGAACTGGCCGAGCGGCTGGGCATGTCCTCGCGCTCGCTCGAGCGGCTGAGCCTCAAGGCCTTCGGCTTTTCGCCCAAGCTGCTGCTGCGCCGCCAGCGGTTCCTGCGCAGCCTGGCGCAATTCATGCTCGACCCTTCGCTCAAATGGATCAACACGCTGGACTTCCACTATGTCGACCAGGCCCATTTCGTGCGCGACTTCAAACGCTTCATGGCGATGAGCCCCAGCCGCTACGCCGCGGTCGAGCGTCCGGTGCTGCGCGCCGCCGCCCAGGCCCGCGCCGCCTCGACCGGGGCTGCGGTTCAGGCACTGCACCACCCCTAGGGCACTTGTCTCTGCCGGACCTTCGTGCAAGTATCTTTAAACAACTAATATGAGGCGGGGGAAAACCTTCGGTGTCGCCTGATTACAGTGTCCAGATGCGGTTCTATCCGCCGCCCGAAGATCTGCGCGGGTACTTCACGACTTTCTATGTCTCCACCATCGACCCGGGCAGCAACGGCACCTTGCGTGACAGCCTCCACCCCGAATGGGGCGGGATGCGCTTTTTCACGCCCAATGGCCCCGATGCCTGGACCGACAGCGGCCAGCGGCTGACCAATGTGCGCTTCTACGCCCAAGGCCCCAGTTCGCACCCGATCCACTTCGACATGCCCAAGACCCGGATGTGGGGTTTCGGGCTGTTGCCGCTGGGCTGGGCCAGATTTATCCGGGTTCCCGCCGCTGAATTTGCCAACCGCATTTGCGACGGCTTTGCGCATCCGGATTGCGCGCCATTCCGTCCCTTGGCCGAAAAGCTGTTCGGCGGCGAAGAGAACGAGGCGGCAGAACTCGAAAGCCTGATCGCCTTCTTCCGCGGCTTCACGCCCGTCAACCGCATCGATGAGAAGCGCATTGTCGCAATTCACGCCGCAATCGTCGATCCGCAGCTGACCACCGTGCAGGAACTGGTCGCGCGGGTTGCCGCCAGCCAGCGCACCGTCGAACGGCTCAGCCACAAGCACTTCGGCTTTTCGCCCAAGCTGCTGCTGCGCCGCCAGCGGTTCATGCGCAGCCTGGCGCAATTCATGATCGACCCCTCGCTCAAATGGATCGGCGCGATGGACGGGCGCTATCATGATCAGGCCCAGTTCGTGCGCGATTTTCACGAGTTCATGGGCATGACCCCGCGCGAATATTCCACCCAGCCGCATCCGGTGCTCGAACGCTTCGTGCAGGAACGCAACAAGGTTGCAGGGGCCGCGGTGCAGACGCTTGACCGGCCGAGCGGCATGGGCGGCAAGACCGCCTGACTTTTCCTTGGAAATTGGCGCATGGCGAGGCTAAGGCCCGCTGCTCCAACCCAATTGCCAAAGTGGACGTTACCCAGTGGACTATGCAGCTACCCGTGAACAAGCGCTGGCGCGGATCGCCCAGGCGCAGGATTTGGGCGCGCTGGAGTCTTTGCGGGTCGAATTTCTGGGCAAACAGGGTTCGATCTCGGGCCTGCTCAAGACACTGGGCGGGATGTCGGCCGAGGACCGGCTGGTTGTCGGACCGCAGATCCAGGCCCTGCGTGAAGCGGTCAGCGATGCCCTGACCGCGCGCAAGGCGGCGCTGGAAGGTGCGGCGCTGGAAGCGCAGCTGGCCAGCGAGACGCTTGACCTCACCCTTCCCGCGCCCGAGGCACCGCGCGGCACGGTCCACCCGGTCAGCCAGGTGATGGACGAACTGGCCGAGATTTTCGCCGACCTGGGCTTCGCGGTCGCCACCGGGCCTGAGATCGAGGACGACTGGCACAATTTCACCGCGCTCAACATTCCCGAAAGTCACCCGGCGCGGGCGATGCACGATACCTTCTATTTCCCCGACCAGATGGCCGCGGATGGCACGCGGATGTTACTGCGCACGCACACCAGCCCGGTGCAGATCAGGGCCATGCTGCAACAAGGCGCACCGATCCGAATCATCGCTCCGGGCCGGGTCTATCGCAGCGATTCTGACGCCACCCACACTCCGATGTTCCACCAGGTCGAAGGCCTGGTGATCGACAAGGGCATTCACCTCGGCCACCTCAAGTGGACGCTGGAAACCTTCCTCAAGGCCTTCTTCGAGCGCGAGGACATCGTCCTGCGCCTGCGCCCCAGCTACTTCCCCTTCACCGAGCCTTCGGTGGAGGTCGATGTCGGCTTTGCCCTCGTAAACGGCAAGCGCGTGCTTGGCGGCAGCGGCGATGCGCCGGGGCATGGCTGGATGGAGCTGCTGGGCAGCGGCATGGTGGGCCGCAAGGTGATCGAAGCCGGCGGGCTCGATCCCGATGAGTGGCAGGGCTTTGCCTTCGGCGTCGGCGTCGATCGGCTTGCCATGCTGAAATACGGAATGGATGACCTGCGCGCTTTCTTCGATGGCGACGTGCGCTGGCTGCAGCACTACGGCTTCTCGCCGCTCGATGTGCCGACACTGTCCGCTGGCGTGGGAGTGCGGCCATGAAGTTCTCAGCTACCTGGCTCAAGGACCACCTCGACACCGAGGCTTCGGTTGAGGAAATTTCCGCCAAGCTCAATGCCATTGGCCTGGAGGTTGCAGGGATCGAGAACCCGGCCGACAAGCTGGCGGGGTTCAAGGTCGCGAAAGTGCTCACCGCCGCGCCGCACCCCAATGCTGACAAGCTTCAGGTGCTGACTGTCGATGCCGGGACAAGCGAACCGCTGCAAGTCGTCTGCGGCGCGCCCAATGCCCGCGCGGGCATGGTGGGCGTGCTGGGGCTGGCCGGGGCCATCGTTCCGGGCGGCGGCTTTGAGCTGAAGAAAAGTGCGATCCGCGGGGTCGAGAGCAACGGCATGATGTGCTCGGTGCGCGAACTCGAACTGGGCGACGAACACGACGGGATCCTCGAACTGCCCGAGGACGCGCCGGTCGGCATGACCTTTGCCGAGTACCACGGTGCCGATCCGGTGTTCGATGTGGCGATCACCCCCAACCGTCCGGACTGCATGGGCGTCCATGGCATCGCCCGCGACCTGGCGGCGGCGGGCCTGGGCACACTGCGCCCGATCGCCGCACAGGCGGTGCCAGGCGGCTTCCCCTGCCCCATGCCGATCCGCACCGACGACGCCGAAGGCTGCCCGGCCTTCTATGGCCGCGTGATCCGGGGCGTGAAAAACGGCCCCAGCCCCAAATGGCTGCAGGACCGGCTCAAGAGCGCGGGCCAGCGCCCGATTTCGGCGCTGGTCGATATCACCAATTACGTGATGCTGACCTATGGCCGCCCGGCGCATGCCTATGACCTGGCGAAGCTGAGCGGCGCGATCTTCGCCCGCCGCGCGAAAGAAGACGAGACCTGCCTGGCGCTCAACGGCAAGGAATACACGCTCACCAGCCGGATGACCGTGATCGCAGACGATAACGGCGTCCACGACATCGCCGGAATCATGGGCGGCGAGCATTCGGGCTGCGCGGACGATACCACCGACGTCCTGCTCGAAGTCGCCTATTTCGATCCGGTTCGGATCGGCCAGACCGGCCGCGCGCTGAACCTGACCAGCGATGCCCGCCAGCGCTTCGAACGCGGGGTCGATCCGGCGTTCCTAGACGCGGGCCTCGCGCTGCTGACCGACCTGATCGTCGGCATCTGCGGCGGCGAGCCGAGCGAGCCGGTGTTTGCCGGCCAGCCGCCCATCACGCCCAAGTTGGTCAGGTACGATCCGGCCATGGCCGAACGGCTGGGCGGGGTTGCAATCCCCGAAGCCCAGCAGCGCGCAACCCTGTCCGCGCTTGGCTTCGCCATCCTTCGAGACGCCGCTGACGCGGCTCCTCAGGACAGTCGGGAATGGAGAGTGACCGTGCCCTCATGGCGCCCCGACGTCGATGGCGCGCCCGATCTGGTAGAGGAAGTGGTCCGCATCCACGGGCTCGACAACATTGCTTCTGCACCCCTCCCACGCGCCGATGGCGTGGCCCGGCCAACCGCCACTCCGGCCCAGAAGCTGGAGCGCAAGCTGCGCCGCGCCGCCGCCGCGCGCGGGATCAACGAGGCAGTGACCTGGTCGTTCCTGCCCGAGGCTGAAGCCGACCTGTTCGCCGAAGGCAACGGAGGCCTGTGGGTGCTGCAAAACCCGATCAGCGAAGACATGAAGGCGATGCGCCCCTCGCTGCTGCCGGGCTTGCTGGCAGCGGTGCAGCGCAATCTGGATCGCGGGGCCAGCGGCCTGCGGCTGTTCGAACTCGGTCGCCGCTACTTGCGCGGCCAGGCCGGGGCCAGCGACGAGCGGCTGACTTTGGGCCTGGTGCTGGCTGGCGAGAAGACCCCGCGCGGCTGGGCTAGCGGCAAGGCCAGCAGCTTCGACGCTTTCGATGCCAAGGCCGAAGCCATGGCGCTGCTGGCCGAAGCAGGGGCACCGGTCGATAACCTGCAAGTCATGGGGGAAGCTGGCCCGCAGTTCCACCCCGGCCAGTCGGCCACCTTGCGGTTGGGCCCCAAGACCGTGCTGGCCCGCTTCGGCATGCTGCACCCCGCGCTGCTCAAGGCCTTCGACATCGACGTGGCCGTGGCTGCGGTCGAGCTGTTCCTCGATGCGATTCCCGCCCGCAAGGCTGCTGACTTCGCGCGGCCCCACTATGCCCCTCCCGCGCTGCAAGCGGTCAAGCGCGACTTCGCCTTCCTGGTCGATGCCGCACTTCCCGCCGGTGATCTGGTTCGCGCGATCAAGGGCTGCGACAAAGCCAATGTGGTCGCGGTGCGGCTGTTCGACGATTTCCGGGGCCAGGGCGTGCCCGAAGGGCAGAAGAGCCTGGCGGTGGAAGTGACGCTTCAGCCGGGCGAGAAAAGCTACGACGAGGCCGAGCTCAAGGCGATCAGCGAACGCGTAACTGGCGCTGCTGCCAAACTGGGGGCGGTGCTGCGGGGCTAATTCCTCCCCCTTGGGGGAGGGGGACCACCGAAGGTGGTGGAGGGGTACACGCAGGTGATCCCAACCTAGCGTTGCAACCCGGTTGTGCCCAGCCTCTAGGGCACTTCCCGACCATTCTGGGTCATCGTGACGGAGTCTATTATGGTTCAATGCAAGGAAGAATGGCGCAGGAATATGTCGATATTTCAAGACATTCTGACGCGGCAG
>PNJT01000144.1 GCA_013822005.1 Novosphingobium sp.
CGCACCGCACCCAGCGCGGCATCGACAGCCCCGGCATCGGGTGAGGCAAACTGGACGGTGAAAGTGCGGGTTTCAACCGGCGGCGGCGGCGGGGGAGGCGCTGCCTCGCTCGCGCCGGCACTCGGTGCGGCGCTGGGCGCGGCCTGGGGCACCTGGCCGGCGGCGATCAAGGCGGCCAGGCCCGGATCCATCTGCGCCTGCATGTTGAGCGAATTGTCGGGCTTGAGCACGCCTTCGGCCAGTGCCTGGCCGTACATCTGGTCCAGCCGCGTCACGCCTTCGGCCAGCATCTTGGGCAGGCTGGCCTCGTCATTGGCGGTCAGGATAAAGCTGCCCAGGAACGTATTGTCAGGGCCATAGCGCGCGGTGAAGGTGCCGCGCACCGGCCCGCCCGGCCATTGCCGCTCAAGCCGGACTTCGGGGATCACAACATCGCGCGCACCGTACTGGTTCAGCACGTTGCGCCACCAGGCGCGGCTGCGCCGGCTCGGCTGACCGGCGGTGATCAGCAGCGAATCCCCGCCCGCGCCGACCGGGCGGACATAGTCGATCGCGCTGGCACCGGTGCGGAACTGGGCCCAGGCCTTTTGCCAGGGGCTCTTGACCTCAAAGACTTGCCCCACACCGCCCGAATAGAGCACCGGGATCACCAGCAGCGGTGCCGAGCGGGCCTTGCCGCTGGTCGCCGAACCCAGATATTGTCCGGCCCGTGCGCGGTCGAACACCACGCCCAGCGTCGCGACATAACGGCGCGGGCCGATCTGTTCGCGCTGGATCACGATCGCCGCGACCATCGACTGGATCGAGTCATCGTCCATCGACGGGCCGCCAGCCTTCTTCCAGGCCAGCCGCGCGGCCTCCGCCCAGCCCTTCTCGCGGGCTTCTTGCGCGGAAGATCCGGCGGTGTTGACCTCTACATCGTTGACCTGGATGTCCGAGCTGGAAGCCACCGGCACGATCCCGCGATCACCCTCAACCTGCGCCCACAGGCGAGCCGGCCCGACCGCCAGCAGCGCGGTGACGAGCGCCAGCGACAGGCCGCCAAGCAGCGTGGCGGCGGGTCCGGGGTGCCATGACTTGGCGAGAGCGGGAAGGGATTGCGTGACCATCGGGGAAAACCGGGTGCCTTTTGCCCAATCATCCGTGGAAATCCAAGCGGGAAAAGGCTAGGCGGCCCCTGATGTCTGAAAAGAGTTACTCCTACGAGCAGGCCGGCGTCTCGATCGCGGCCGGAAACGCGCTGGTCAAGGCGATTGGCCCGCTGGCCAAAGCCACGGCGCGGCCGGGCGCGGACGCCGAACTGGGCGGCTTTGGCGGGTTCTTCGATCTGAAGGCGGCGGGCTATACCGATCCCTTGCTGGTCGCCGCCAACGACGGGGTCGGCACCAAGGTCAAACTGGCGATCGACCATGACCGCCACGATGCGATCGGGATCGACCTGGTGGCGATGTGCGTCAACGATCTGATCGTCCAGGGTGCCGAACCGCTGCTGTTCCTGGACTACTTTGCCACCGGCAGGCTGGAAAACGGCATCGCGACGCGCGTGGTCGCCGGGATCGCCGACGGCTGCAAGCTGGCCGGCTGCGCGCTGATCGGCGGCGAAACCGCCGAAATGCCGGGGATGTATGCCGCGGGCGACTATGACCTGGCCGGCTTCTGCGTCGGCGCGGTGGAACGCGGCGAGCAGCTGACTGGCGACAAGATTGCGACAGGCGACGTGCTGTTGGGCCTCGCCAGCTCGGGCGTGCACTCGAACGGCTATTCGCTGGTCCGGCGGCTGGCCACGGACAAGGGCTGGAAGCTTGACCGCCCCGCCCTGTTCGATCCCGACCGCCTGCTGATCGACCACCTGATCGAGCCCACGCGGATCTATGTGAAAAGCCTGCTCCCGGCGATCCGCGCGGGTCGCATCCACGCCCTTGCCCACATTACCGGCGGCGGCCTGCTCGAAAACGTGCCGCGGGTGCTGCCAGAAGGGTTGCATGCCCGGATCGACGCGGGTGCCTGGACCCAGCCGCGGCTGATGGCGTTCCTGCAGGCGCAGGGCAATATCGAACCGGCTGAAATGGCCCGCACTTTCAACTGCGGGATCGGAATGGTTCTGGCAGTGGCGGCGGATGAAGTGGCCGGGCTGACCGCCGATCTCGAAGCGGCGGGCGAGCAGGTCCACGTGATCGGCGCGATCGAGGCGGGCCCGCGCGGCTGCACCGTTCAGGGCAGCGCCGAAGTGTGGAGCGCGCGCGAGGCCTGGGAGGCCAGTCACCTTGCCTGACTTCGATCCTCTCCATTTTTGGCGGATGCCACAAATGGGGAGGTGGCAGCGGCTGGAGGCCGCTGACGGAGGGGCCTCGAGGCTGGCGTCGGTACCCCTCCGTCACCGCTTCGCGGCGCCACCTCCCCAGATGTGCTGCGCAAATCTGGAGAGGACCTGATGGCTGAGCGTGCGAAAGTGGCCGTGCTCATATCGGGCAGCGGCACCAATATGGCGGCGCTGCTTTATGCCAGCCGCGCGAGCGATTGCCCTTATGAAGTGGTGCTGGTTGCTTCGAACAATCCCGAAGCGGGCGGACTCAAGCTGGCCGAGGCCGAGGGCGTGGCAACCTATTGCTTGCCGCACCAGGGCATGGCCCGTGCCGATCACGATTCTGCGATGGACGCCGCGATCCGGGCCAGCGGCGCGCAATATGTCGCGCTGGCGGGCTACATGCGGATCCTCACTCCCGAATTCGTCGGTGGCTGGGAAGGCCGGATGGTCAACGTGCACCCCTCGTTGCTGCCCAAGTACCAGGGCCTCCACACCCACGAGCGCGCGCTGGACGCAGGCGACAGCCACGGCGGCTGCACCGTCCACCTGGTCACCGCAGAGCTCGACGACGGGCCGATGCTGGGCCAGACCCCGGTGGCAATCTTGCCGGGAGACACGCCCGACAGCCTGGCCGCGCGGGTGCTGATTGCCGAACACCAGCTCTATTCGCGCTGCCTGTCCGCACTGGTCAGCCAGGCCACATCGCCCGAATGGCTGACCGCGCAGGTTCGCGAACGCGCGATGGCCCTGCCCGAGGCGGAAGAATCGCTTTCGCACGGCATGCCCTGCTTTGGCATCATCAAGGGCAAGAAGTTCGCCTGGGTGTCCAACGATCACCACGGCGACGGCAAGACCGCCTTGCTGGTCAAGATCAGCGGACCCGACGAGCAGGCACAGCTGATCGAGATGGACGAGGCGCGCTACTACCGTCCCGCCTATTTCGGCACCGATTGGATCGGAATCCGGCTTGACCTGGGCGATACCGACTGGGACGCGGTGGCCGAATGGCTCGCCCGCTCTTGGCGCAGCGTTGCGCCCAAGAAGCTGACCAGCCTGATCGACGCCGCCGATCTGTTCTGACCTGTGAAGATCGGTTAACCCCGCTGTGTCAGGCGGCGGTAACGCTATGCGTCTATTCGAAATTATCGATAGTCGAAGCCAGGAGACCGGCCGTGGCGTTCTTTCGCAAATTACTTGCCGACAATACCGGAACCGCGGTCGCGGAATATGGCCTGATCTGCGGGCTGATGGTCGTGGGGCTGCTTGCAGGCGTAACCGGCCTGGGGGCCGAAGTCGGCAGCAGCTACAACGATACCGCGACCAAGGTCCAGAACGCAACCGGCAACTAGGTCACTTCCGAGCCGTCCACCATCGGACGGCTCTCCCGCGTGCCTTTGTAACGCGCGTCGGGCTCGGTCGGGCCGGGCGAAATCACCACGTAGTCCTCGTGGACTTCCAGCAGGGTGCCGACGAACGGCCAGCCCTCCATGGTGCTGACCTTGTAGCTTACCGTATCTCCGACCTTGAAGGTTGCGGGATCGAAATTGAACTCGAACGGGCAATCCTCGCCCTCGCCGCCCATGCCTTTCATCACCGAATCTCCTTTAATCGCATCATAGGGCTGGAATTCCCTGCGAAAAGCGCCAGAATCGCCGGTGCATGCTGCGCGAACTGACCACGATCTTTTCCTGGCTGCTGCTGATTGCCGATCTGGCGATCTTGCTGCGGGCCTTGTTGCGCCCGCAGCGCGAGCCGGCATCGCGGATCGCCTGGTTTCTGACAATCCTGTTGCTGCCGGTGCTGGGCGCACTGCTCTACCTGCTGATCGGCGAGGCCCGGATCAGCCAGCGCCGCCGCGACCGGTTCGCCCGGATCGACCAGGCCCTGCCGCGCCCCGGCGGCGATCCCGAAGCCGCGCGCGAGCTGGGCCAGGGGCCCTATGCCGCGCCCTTTGCGCTGGCCCGCACGGTCAACGGCCTGCCGCCGACGCTGGGCAACAAGGCCACGCTTGCGGCTGACAACAACGCGGCGATCGAGGGCATGATCGCCGATATCGATGCGGCGCAGTCCTCCGTGCACCTGTGTTTCTACATCTGGCTGGCGGACAACAGCGGGCTGGCGCTCAAGGATGCTTTGTGCCGCGCCGCCGCGCGCGGGCTGAATGTGCGGGTCCTGGCCGACGCGCTGGGATCGCGGCAATTCATGCGCTCGCGCCATTGGCGGGACATTCTTGCGGCCGGGGTCGATGCGCGCCAGGCACTGCCGGTGGGGGGCATCGTCTGGACCTTCATCCGCGGCCGGGTCGATCTGCGCAATCACCGCAAGCTGGTGATCCTCGACAACCGGGTGGCCTGGTGCGGCAGCCAGAATGCTGCCGATCCCGAATTCCGGATCAAGTGGCGCTTTGCCCCCTGGGTCGATCTGATGATGCGCTGGGAAGGCCCGATGGCGCGGCACTGCCAGTTCCTGTTCGCCAGCGACTGGCTGGCCGAGCATGGCGATGATCTGACCGCGCTGTTCGCGCCCGAACCGCCGCGCCCGGTGGCCGCCCCCCACCATGTCACCGCGCAAGTGATCGGCACTGGGCCCATTCAGGCCTATCCGGCGATGACCGCCTGCTTTGCCGAACTGATCCACGCCGCGCGCCGCGAACTGGTGGTCACCACGCCTTACTTCGTCCCCGACGAACAGTTGCTCTATGCCCTGAACAGCGCGGCGCGGCGCGGAGTGCGGGTTGCGCTGGTGGTGCCGCACCGCAACGACAGCCGCGTGGTGGCGGGGGCCAGCCGATCCTATTACCGCGAACTGATCGCGGCCGGCGTGGAAGTGCACGAATACCGCCCCGGCCTGCTCCACGCCAAGACCATGGTGGCCGATGGCGAGGTCGGCCTGATCGGCTCGGCCAATCTCGACCGGCGCAGCTTCGAGCTCAATTTCGAGAACAACGTGCTGTTCGCAAACGCCCAACTGGCCGGCCAGATCCGCGCCCGCCAGGACGAATGGATCGCCCAGTCAGAGCGGATCAGCGCCGAAACAGTGAAGCGTTACAATATCTTCCGGCGGCTGTGGCAGAACCTTTCGGCGATGTTCAGCCCGTTGTTGTGAGTACGAAAAGGGCCGCCGGATTGCTCCGGCGGCCCCTTTCAAAAGCCTGGTAATCGCGGGCTTAGCCGACGATTTCCTCGGGCTTGAAGAAGTACGCGATTTCGATCGCGGCGTTTTCGTCGCTGTCGCTGCCGTGGACGGTGTTTTCACCGATCGACAGGGCGTGGACCTTGCGGATGGTGCCTTCGGCGGCGTCGGCCGGGTTGGTTGCACCCATCACTTCACGGTTGCGGGCAACGGCGTCTTCGCCTTCGAGGACCTGAACCACCACCGGCTCGCTCATCATGAAATCGCACAGTTCGCCAAAGAAGGGGCGTTCCTGGTGGACCGCGTAGAAGCCTTCGGCCTGTTCGCGGGTCATGTGGATGCGCTTTGAAGCGACGACGCGCAGGCCGGCCTCTTCCAGCATCTTGGTGACCGCGCCGGTCAGGTTGCGGCGGGTGGCGTCGGGCTTGATGATCGAAAAGGTGCGGGTAACCGCCATGTCTGTATCCTTGCGAACAAATTTGGTTTGGGAGGGTGCGCGCGCCCCTAGCCGGGAAAAGCAAGGCGATCAAGCCGCCTTGACCCAGCCCTTGCCTTCCTGACGCCAGTAATTGCGTTCGATCCCCTCGCGCTCACCCAGCATGCGCCAGGTGGCGCGGGCATCGTCGATGGTCGAGGCGCCGAACAGCAGGAACACGCGCTCGAACGCCTCGGCCCCGTCGCGCCATTGCCCATCGGCCAGCGCCAGATAAGTCGCGCCATTGGCCGGGGAAAGGCTGTCCGCCAGCAGGATCGGCTGGCGCGCATCGTGCGGCCCGCCGGCAGGCGCATGGGCCAGGAACTGGTCTCTTACCGCCCACAGCGCGGCGCTGAGCCGCGCCAGCTGGGCATCGTCGGCCGAAACCACCAGCACCCGCGCGCCACTGCCCAGCATCTTGGCGGCTAGCGCGGGCAGAGCCTCCTCAAGCGAGGATTGGCTGAGCTGGTAGAAATCGACCCTCAAGCCAAATCACCCTTCAAGAGTGTCGCGCACGAAGCGGTCGAGCACGCGCACGCCGAAGCCGGTCGCGCCCTTGTCCCAGGTTGCGCCGGGCTTGCTGGCCCAGACCATCCCGGCGATGTCGAGGTGTGCCCAGGGGGTGCCTTTGT
>PNJT01000145.1 GCA_013822005.1 Novosphingobium sp.
CTGGCAGCGTTGCGGCTCTTGCAGGGGCAACCAGCCCCTGCCGCGCGCCGCGCCTCGCCAGCGGCCTTCCTGGCCCAATCACGATGACCCAGAATGGTCGGGAAGTGCCCTAAAGCCCCAGTTCGGCCCTTAACGCCTTGCGATCAAGCTTGCCGACCATCGTCTTGGGCAGCTCATCGCGCAGCACCACAGCATCAACCCGTTCGTGCTTGCCAATCCTGGCGTTGAGCCAGTCGCGCAGTTCCTCGCCGCTGGCTGATGCGCCCTCGGCCAAGGTGACATAGGCCCTTGGCATTTCGCCCAACCGGGCTTCGGGAACGCCGATCACCAGCGCTTCCTTGACCGCTTCGTGCTGGAGCAACACCGCCTCGACCTGGCTGGGGAAGACTTTGAATCCGCCGACCGCGATCATGTCCTTGATCCGGTCGACGATCCGCGCGTAGCCCGCATCATCGATCGCCGCCACATCGCCGGTGCGCAGCCAGCGACCGTCGGGGCGTTCGGCAAAGGCATCGGCCGCCGCTTCGGGGCGCTGCCAATAGCCCTGCATAACCTGCGGACCCTGGATCGCGAGTTCGCCGGGTTCGCCCGCGAGAGCGTCCTTTGTGGGGTCCTCGCGGTCGAGCAGGCGGATCCGGGTTGCGGGCAAGACCTGGCCGATCGTGCCGACCCGTTCTTCGCCTTCATAGGGATTGGCCGTGACCACCCCGGCGCTTTCGGTCAGGCCATAGCCTTCGACCACTCGCGCGCCCGAAGCCGCCTCGAACCGGGCTTTCAGCGGCAAGGGCAAGGGTGCCCCGCCTGAAATGCAGATCCTGAGGCTGGAGAAATCGGTCTTGGCAATCGCCGGATGGTCGAGCAGCGCCTGGAACATCGTCGGCACCCCCGGCATCGCGGTCGCCTTGACCCGCTGGAGCGTCTTGAGCGCCTGCCCGGCCTCGAAGCGCGGCAGCATCGCAATGCATCCGCCATTGGCCACCGTCCGGTTGAGCACACAGGTGTTGGCGAAGACGTGGAACAACGGCAGTACCCCCAGGATCATGTCGCGGTCGCCCTGGTGCGGGTCGATTGCCTCCACCTGACGGGCATTGGCCGACATGTTCTGGTGGGTCAGCATCGCGCCCTTGGGGGTGCCGGTGGTGCCGCCGGTGTACTGCAGCAGCGTCAGGTCCACTTCGGGGTCAATGGTCACTGGTTTGAGTGGCGCTTGTGTGCACGTTTGATGCCACTTGAGGACATCCGGCCTGACCGGAATCGCGGTGATCGCCTTGCGTCCCAGGATTGCCAGCAGCACCCGCTTGGTCCAGGGCAGCATCTGGCCAAGCGAGCCGACCACCAGCCGCTCGAGCGCGGTCTCGTCCAGCACTTTCAGCGCGGTCGGCAGGAGCGCCGATGAATTCAGCGTCACCAGCAGCCGGGTGCCCGAATCCGCGACCTGTGCCGAGAGCTCATCGGCAGTGTAGAGCGGGCTGAAATTGACCACGGTCGCCCCGGCAATCGAGGCCCCGTAATAGGCCGAAACATAGATCGGGACATTGGGCAGGTAGAGCCCGATCCGGTCGCCCTTGACCACCCCAAGCTGCTGCAATCCCGCCGCAAAAGCGCGCGCCTCGGCATGAAGCTCGGCATAGCTGAAGCGCCGCCCAAGGAAATCGACCAGCGGCTTTGCGCCATTGCGCGTTGCCGCCTGGGCAAAGAAATCGGGCAGCGACAATGGCGGCAGCGCAAGAGCCCAGTCGCAGGCGTGCGCATAGTGAGCGCGCCAGGGCTCGGCGCTGATGGTATTGACACTCATGTCAACGGCTTACCTTGTCCATGCGGAAAAGGTAGCGGGATTTGCGCAGGCTATTCTTCGCCCGCCGCTTCCGCAGCACGCTTTGCCTCAAGCCAGGCCGCCGCTTCGGCTTCCTGCGCCGCTTCACCGGCCAGCTTGTTCTGGGCATCACGTTCGGCGCGCAGTTCCTCGATCAGCGCCACGCGGTCATCGCCCAGCCGCGCATCGTCACCCGCCTGGTCGATCAGCCCGGCCTTCTTGGCGGCCTTGGCAACAATCGCATCAAGCTCGCGCTGACTGCACAGGCCCAAAGTCACCGGGTCCTTGGGCTGGATGTTGGTGATGTTCCAGTGGCTGCGATCGCGGATCGCGGCGATGGTGTTGCGGGTGGTGCCGATCAGCTTGCCGATCTGCGCGTCGGAGATTTCGGGATGGCTCTTGAGGATCCAGGCGATCCCGTCGGGCTTGTCCTGGCGCTTCGACACCGGGGTGTAGCGCGGGCCCTTGGTGCGGCTCACCGTGACCGGGGCCTTCTGCATCTTGAGCGCATAGGCCGGGTCGTTCTGGCCCTTTTCGATCTCGGCCATGGTCAGCTCGCCCGAACGCACCGGATCGCGGCCGGTGTACTTCGACGAGGCGAGATCGTCGGCCATGGCCTGGACTTCGAGGATATGCAGGCCGCAGAATTCGGCAATCTGTTCAAAGCTCAGCGCGGTATTGTCGACCAGCCAGGAGGCGGTCGCATGCGGCATCAGCGGGGTCGGCTGGGACACGGGTTTTTCTCCGTAAAAATAGATAGGGCCGCCCCTTGCGGAGCGGCCGTTCGCGGTTGCATCTAGGCTGATTCTCGCCCGAGGGCAAGGATCATCCCACCTTGAGCACGATCTTGCCAATATGGCTGCCCGCTTCCATCCGGGCGTGGGCCCCCGCCGCATCGGCCAGCGCGAAGGTCTGGTCCATCACCGGGCGTAGCTCGCCGCTCTCGACCAGCGGCCAGGCGAGCTGGCGGATCTCCTGCGCGAGCAGCGCCTTGAACTGGTTGGAACGCGGGCGCAGGGTCGATCCGGTCAGGGTCAGGCGGCGGCGCATCACTTCGGCCATCGGGATCGTGGCCTGCAAGCCCCCCTGGACCGCGATGGTCACATGGCGGCCATCGTCGGCGAGGCATTGGAGGTTGCGCGCAACATAGTCGCCCGCGACCATGTCGAGCACCAGTTCCACCCCCTTGCCGCCGGTAATCCGGGCGACTTCCGCGACGAAATCCTGCGCCTTGTAGTCGATCGCATGGTCCGCACCGATCTTGAGCGCCTCGGCGCATTTGTCGGCCCCGCCGCACGTGACAATCACGGTCAGGCCAAACAGCTTGCCCAGCATGATCGCCATCGAGCCGATCCCGCTGGTGCCGCCATGGACCAGCAGTGTCTCGCCCTCGCTGGCCCAGCCGCGTTCGAAGACATTGTGCCAGACGGTGAACAGCGTTTCGGGCAAGGCCGCAGCCTGATCCATCGGCAGATCCTGCGGCACCGGCAGGCAGTGGTCGGCCGGAACCAGGCAGTATTCGGCATAGCCGCCGCCCGGGGTCAGCGCGCAGACCCGCTGCCCGGGAAGCCACGATGTCACGCCTTCGCCAAGCGCCGTGACGGTCCCCGAGACTTCCAGCCCCAGCAGCGGCGAAGCGCCCGGCGGGGGCGGGTAGAAGCCCATGCGCTGGATCACGTCGGGGCGGTTGACCCCGGCAAAGGCAACCTTGATCAGCACTTCGCCCGGGCCCGGACGCGGCACCGGCAGCGACTCCAGCCGCAGGACTTCGGGTCCACCGGCTGCTCCGAAATGCGCAGCCTTCATGGTTTCGGGAAGAGAATCCGTCATTTAGCCCACCCCTGTGGCATGCCCGCCACGTTCCAACAGCTCTAGACTTTGACCGTGTTGACAGCAAGGCCGCATGGCCCGATTCTGCCTCCACGATGGATGAAGACCTGCCCCGGCCCAAAGGCGATTCCGCCAGCTTGCTGGCAAAGGATTTGCTCGATCCCTATTCGCAGGACGAACTGGCCGAGCGGATCGCGCTGCTCGAGGCCGAGATCGCCCGAATCAAGGCGCACCGCGACAAAGTGGCCGCCCACCGCATGGCCGCCGACGCCCTGTTCAAGCCGCGATCGAGCTAGTGGAAGCGCCCGCCCCTTCCTTGTCCGGCAAGGCCTCCCATATAGGTTTGGTTAACCATAGCCCTTCATACTCTGTGACAGTGCCAAATTCACCGTCCGGAGCCTCTACTCCCTGCCGGAGACCAGACTAGATGCCCAGTTTCGCCCAGAGCCTCGAAAAGACGCTGCACGCCGCGCTCGCCGGCGCGTCGGAGCGTGCCCACGAATATGCGACGCTGGAGCACTTGCTGCTGGCGCTGATCGACGATGCCGACGCGCAGCAAGTGATGCAGGCCTGCGGGGTGGACCTGGGCGAGCTGGCCGAAGTGGTGAAGCAGTACCTCGATCAGGAATACCAGTCGCTCAAGACCCAGGAAAAGGGCGATCCCTCGCCCACCGCGGGGTTCCAGCGGGTGATCCAGCGCGCGATCCTGCACGTCCAGAGCTCGGGCAAGGATACCGTCACCGGCGCCAATGTGCTGGTCGCGCTGTTCTCCGAGCGCGATTCCTATGCGGTCTATTTCCTCCAGCAGCAGGACATGACCCGGCTCGATGCGGTCAGCTTTATCAGCCACGGGATCGGCAAGGGCGGCAAGCGGATCGAGGATCGCACCCCCAAGGGCAGCGAAACGCCCGAAATGCCGCAGCCCGAAGACAAGGGCGCGGCCAAGGACGGCAAGAAGGATTCGGCGCTCGACCAGTTCTGCGTCAACCTCAACGACCGGGCGATCGCCGGCAAGATCGATCCGCTGATCGGGCGCGGGCCCGAGGTTGACCGCACGATCCAGATCCTGTGCCGCCGCAGCAAGAACAACCCGCTCTATGTTGGCGATCCCGGCGTCGGCAAGACTGCGATCGCCGAAGGCCTGGCCCGCAAGATCGTCGAGGGCGAAGTGCCCGAAGTGCTGCAGGACGCGGTGATCTATTCGCTCGACATGGGCGCGCTGCTTGCGGGCACCCGCTATCGCGGCGATTTCGAGGAACGGCTCAAGCAGGTTGTGGGCGAGCTTGAGAAGATGCCCGATGCGGTGCTGTTCATCGATGAGATCCACACCGTGATCGGCGCCGGGGCAACCAGCGGCGGGGCCATGGATGCCTCGAACCTGCTCAAGCCCGCGCTGTCCTCAGGCGCGATCCGCTGCATCGGCTCGACCACCTACAAGGAATTCCGCAACCACTTCGAAAAGGACCGCGCGCTGCTGCGCCGGTTCCAGAAAATCGACGTCAACGAACCGACGGTCGAGGACACGATCAAGATCCTCAAAGGCCTGCGCAGCGCTTTCGAAGAGCACCACAAGGTCAAGTACACGCCCGAGGCGATCAAGACCGCGGTTGAGCTGTCGGCGCGCTACATCAACGACCGCAAGCTGCCCGACAAGGCGATCGACGTGATCGACGAGGTTGGCGCGATGCAGATGCTGGTGCCGCCCAGCCGCCGCAAGAAGACCATCACCGCGCGCGAGATTGAAGCCGTGATCGCGACCATGGCGCGGATCCCGCCCAAGTCGGTCTCGAGCGACGACCGCCAGGCGCTCGAGCACCTTGAGAAGGACCTGAAGCGCGTCGTCTTCGGGCAGGACCAGGCGATCGAAGTGCTCTCCAGCGCGATGAAGCTCAGCCGCGCAGGCCTGCGTGATCTGGAAAAGCCGATCGGCTCGTTCCTGTTCTCCGGGCCTACCGGGGTCGGCAAGACCGAAGTGGCCAAGCAGCTTGCCTCGATCCTTGGCATTCCGATCCAGCGGTTCGACATGTCCGAATATATGGAACGCCACTCGGTCAGCCGGCTCATTGGTGCGCCTCCGGGCTATGTCGGCTATGACCAGGGCGGCCTCCTCACCGATGCGATCGACCAGCAACCGCACTGCGTGCTGCTGCTCGACGAAATCGAAAAGGCTCACCCCGACCTGTTCAACATCCTGCTGCAAGTGATGGACAATGGGCGGCTCACCGATCACCACGGCAAGACAGTCGATTTCCGCAACGTCGTGCTGATCATGACCACCAATGCCGGGGCCAGCGACATGGCCAAGCAGGGGATCGGGTTCGGCGACGTATCCAAGGCCGACGCCGGCGACGAAGCGGTCAAGCGGATGTTCAGCCCCGAATTCCGCAACCGGCTCGATGCGATCGTGCCCTTTGCGTACCTCGGCACCGAAGTGATCGCGCGGGTGGTTGAAAAGTTCGTGCTCCAGCTCGAACTGCAGCTGGCCGACCAGAACGTCCACATCCAGTTTGACAGCGATGCCCGCGAATGGCTGGGCAAGCGCGGCTATGACAAGCTCTATGGCGCGCGCCCGATGGCGCGGCTGATCCAGGAGAAAGTCAAGCAGCCGCTGGCCGAGGAACTGCTGTTCGGCAAGCTGCGCCACGGCGGCGAAGTCCACGTTTCGGTCAAGGACGAGG
>PNJT01000146.1 GCA_013822005.1 Novosphingobium sp.
CCCTAATGCGGCAAATCCCCCGCATCATCCTTGGGAGCGACAACCTTGACCCTCAGATCCGCCTTGGTCATGAAGAACGTCAGCGGGATCACCGCCAGGCTCATCCACATCATCAGGTAGAAATCGTCGATATAGGCGACCATTGCCGCCTGCCGGTTGACCTCGGCATCAAGCATGCGCAGCGCCGCCTCGCCCATTCCCTGAAACCGATCGAGCGTCGAAAAATCGATCATCCCCATCATCGAAGCCGTGAGCCGGCCCGCCATGTCCGAATGGCTGACCTGCAGGTTGCGGCTGAGCAGGGTGACCACGATCGAGATCCCGATCGAGGCGCCGATCGAGCGCGCCAGGTTGAGCAGGCTCGATCCATCGGTGCGCAGCTGCGGGGCGATCGTGGCAAAGGCGCTGGCGTTCATCGGGATGAACACCATGCCCATCCCCAGCCCCTGGATGAACCCCGACCAGACCACGTGTGAGCGCGTGGTCGCCAGCGACCAGCCTGACATCTGCCACATCGAAAAGGCCATCAGGGCAAAGCCCATTGCGATCAGGACGCGCGGATCGAAGCCGCGCCGAATGATGATGCCGGTCAGTTGCATGGTAATCAGCGTTCCCACGCCGCGCGCCATCAGCGTCTCGCCGGTATCGACCACGCTGTAGCCGAACAGGTGCTGCAGCATCGGCGGCAGCAATGCCATGGTCGCGAACATCACCACGCCAATCACCAGGCTGAGCAGCAGCGCAAAGACGTAGTTGGCGTCGCGGAACAGCTCGCGGTCGAACAGAGGGCTGCGCGCCGTGGTGAAATGGATCGCCGCGATCCAGGCTCCTGAGATGCCCAGCCAGGCGTAGAGCCAGGCTTCCTTGGATTCGAACCAGTCGATATGGTTGCCCCGGTCGAGCAGCAGCTGGATCGAGGTCAGCGTGGTCGCCAGCAGCGCAAAGCCCAGCAGGTCGAACCGGCGCTCGATCTTCTCGCGCGAAGGCAGCGCC
This sequence comes from Novosphingobium sp., assembly GCA_013822005.1. Taxonomy (GTDB): domain Bacteria; phylum Pseudomonadota; class Alphaproteobacteria; order Sphingomonadales; family Sphingomonadaceae; genus Novosphingobium. Next base: position 994 of record PNJT01000146.1, read on the forward strand.
GCGATCAGGATCGCCAGCGAGACCGCACCCAGCGGCACGTTGACATAGAACACCGCACGCCAGTTCCAGTTCTCGGTCAGCCAGCCGCCCAGGATCGGCCCCATGATCGGCCCGACCATGATCCCCATGCCCCAAATCGCGATCATCTGCGGCTGGCGCGAAGGCCTGTTGGTATCGATCATCGCCGACTGGCTGAGCGGGGTGATGAAAGCCCCGGTCGCGCCCTGGAGCGCGCGGAAGATCACCATTTGCGTCACATTCTGCGCCATCCCGCAAAGCATCGAGGAGAGCACGAAGCCCGCGACCGAATAGATGAACAGCCGCCGCGACCCGATCCGGTCGGCCAGCCAGCCGGTGATCGGCATGGTCACCGCCAGCGCGACGATATAGCTGGTGAGCACCCAGCTGATCTCGTCGCTGGTCGAACCCAGACTGGATTGCATGTGCGGGATCGCGACATTGGCGATCGTGCTGTCGAGGATCTGCAGCAGCGAGGCGAGCATGATCCCGATCACCAGCAGAAAGGGATTGGCGACCGGCAGCAGCGCGACATCCTCGTCCGCGCTGATTACATTGGAGGTTGGCGCCTTGCCCCGCCCCGGTGCTGCCGCCGCGCTGGCCACTGCCGCTGCGCGCCCTAGCGCTTGCGACCGTCGGTGAAGACTTTCACCTTGACCGACAGGCCGGAAATCAGCGCGCGCGGGCTCGGCTCATCCAGCACGATCCGCACCGGTACGCGCTGAGTCACCTTGACCCAGTTTCCGGTGGCGTTCTGCGCGGGCAGCACCGAAAACTCGGCTCCGGTCCCTGCCCCGATCGAGGCGACGTGGGCCTTCAGCACCAGTCCGGGATAGGCGTCAAAGCGGATCTCGGCCGGCTGGCCCGGGCGCATTTCGGCCAGGTCCGTCTCCTTGAAATTGGCCTCGATATAGGCCGAACCGTCAGCGACCAGGGTCAGCGCGGGCACGCCCGAGATCAGGTTCTGCCCCAACTGGAGCCGCCCGGCCTGGCTGACCTGCCCGCTGACCGGCGCGCGCACTTCGGTACGGCGCAGGCTGAGTTCGGCCACGCTGCGCTGCGCCCGGGCCGAGGCCAGCTGGGGATAGACCCCGGGCACCTGGCTGCCGGTGGCGAGCTTGGCCGCGGCCTCGTCGCGCTTGGCCATGGCCAGGCGCAGCGCTTCCTCGCCCATCGCAACCTGGTGCAGCGCGGCTTCGTAAGCGGCCTTGGTGGTGAAACCCTTCTTCCACAGCGCTTCCTGGCGCTGGAGGTTGGAGCGGGCAAAAGCGATCTGCTCCTGCGCGGCCGAAATATCCGCACCCGACAGCGCCGAGGAATTGGCCAGCGAGGCCTGGCTGGCCTGCGCCCCGGCGATCGAGGCATCGGCCTGGGCGATCTGCAACTGGTAAGGTTCGGGATCGATCCGGAACAGCAGGTCGCCCGCCTTCACATGCTGGTTCTCCCGTACCAGCACTTCGACGATCTTGCCGGTCACCTGGCCGCTAACCGAAACCTTGTCGAGGTGGACATAGGCATTGTCGGTCGAAACCTGGCCCTGCAGGCTGCGCCAATAGACTACCCCGCCGATGATCAACGCCAGCGGCAGCGACAGCATCAGCAGCAGTCGGCCCCATTGCCGCTTGGACTTGGGCACTGCCGGGGCCTGTTCCTCGGCGGAAATCTCGATTGCCGGATCGCGCTCAGCCATGGACCACCACCTTGCCGCTGGCACGCGGTGCCAGGTTGCTGCGGATCCGGTCGAGCGCGGCGACCAATGCGGCGCGCTCCTGCTCGGAAATACCGCTCAGTGCCTGCGCTTCCATGGCCTCGCCCAAGGGGCGAAGCTGGGACAGGAGGTCTTCGGCCTTGCCGGTCAGAAACAGCCGCCACGAGCGGCGATCGGCGGGATCGGGCCTGCGTTCAACCAGATCGGCTTCCTGCAAGCGGTCAACCATCCGGCAGACCGTGATCGGCTCGACATCGAGCAGTTCGGCCAGCCCGCCCTGGTTTACCCCCTCATGGCGGTGCAGCATGACCAGCACTTGCCACTGCGGGCGGGTCACCCCGATCTCCCGCGCGCGGGCATCGAAAGCGCGCCGCGCCATGCGCGAAACATCGCCAACCAGCGAAAAGAGATTCTCATCCATCGCCGCGCAAATTACTAAGCATCGTTATATTATGCAAGCCCATTGCAAGCATGGATTTGCATTGCTCACTGTGCGTTCAGGCGCGACAATGAATTACACTTTGCGAAGAGACAGCGGGCACCCTGCGCGGCAGGATGCGATCAAGTTCCAGAGGGAGTGCGGCATGCAGAAAAGCGCAACGGCCCAGGCGCGGTTCGGGCTAGGCGGCAGGGGCGGCGAAGTGCTGCCCGCCGATCCGCAGGCCTGGCTGACCGCGCAACTCACTCGCTACAACCCGCGCCCGGCCCCGATCGCGGCGCTGCCGGGCACCGGCGCGCTGGTCACCATGCTGCGCGAAGCGCGCGACGACCGGCGCGAAAAACAGCAGGAAGCCAAGGCGGCGGCAATGGAGCCCAAACCGCGCGAGCCTGGCGAGCAAGGCCAGTTCCGCGAGCTGCGCGATGCCTATACCGCCGCAGTCGGCGCACGCACCGATATGGCGCTGGCCAGCGAGACCCCGTTTGTCGAACGGTTGGTGCACTTCTGGTCGAACCACTTCGCCGTGTCGGTGGATAAAGTCGCGGTGCTGGGCTTTGGCGGGGCGTTCGAATTCGAAGCGATCCGCCCGCATGTGCTGGGCAAGTTCGCCGACATGCTGGGCGCGGTGGAGCGCCATCCGGCGATGCTGCTTTACCTCGATCAGGCCGAATCGGTCGGTCCTGACTCAATGCTGGCCCAACGCGCCGGAGCGCGCGGTCGCGAGCGGGGGCTCAACGAAAACCTGGCGCGCGAGATCCTTGAACTGCACACGCTGGGGGTGCGCACCGGCTACAGCCAGGCCGATGTCACCGAACTGGCCCGCGCGCTGACCGGCTGGACCGTGGGCGGACTGGCCAGGCAACCCTTGCTGCGCGGCCCCGGACCCGGCTTCTGGTTCGCCGCGCCGATCCACCAGCCAGGCAGCCGCACGGTGCTGGGCAAGCGTTATGGCCAACAGGGCGAGGCCCAGGCCCAGGCGATCCTCGACGACCTGGCCCGCCACCCCGCGACCGCGCGGCACATCGCCACCAAGCTCGCCCGCCACTTCGCCGCCGACGATCCTCCGCCCGCGCTGGTGACCCGGCTGGAGCAGGATTTCCTGCGCACCGGCGGCGATCTCAAGTCGCTCTACAAAGTGCTGATCGCCGCGCCCGAGGTGTGGAATGGTGCCCCCAAGTTCCGCACCCCGTGGGACTGGACGCTGGCCGTGCTGCGCGCCACCGGGGTCAAGGCCCTGCCCGGTCGCACCGCTGCGGGCGCGTTCCAGCAGCTGGGCCAGGCGATCTGGAAGCCCGGCTCGCCCGCCGGCTACGACGATACCGCCCCCAGCTGGGCCGGGCCCGATGCGATCTATCGCCGGGTCGAAGTGGCGCAGCGCGTGGCCGAGCGCACCGCCCCCGTGGTCGATGCCCGCCAACTCGCCAGCCAGCTCTATGGCGACAGCCTGTCCGAAGCCACGCGCCAGGCCATTACCCGCGCCGAAAGCGGCCCGCAGGCGCTTGCCTTGCTGCTCGCCTCACCCGAAATGATGCGGAGATAAACGGTATGTTGCTCGCTCGCCGCCAGATCCTCGCCGCCGGCACCGCCGCGCTGTTTGCCCCCAGAATCGCGTTCGCCAAGGCCGAGACCGAGCGGCGCCTGGTCTTCGTGATCCAGCGCGGGGCCGCCGATGGCCTTGCCATCCTCGCCCCCATCGGCGACCCAGCCTACAGCGGTCTGCGCGGCAGCCTGATCCCGGAACTGGCCGACCAACCGAAGCTCGGCGGCCTCTTCGCGCTGCATCCTGCGCTGAAAGAGGTCGGTGCGCTCTATGGTGCCAAGCAGGCGCTGTTCGCCCATGCCGTCGCCTCGCCTTATCGCGACCGGTCGCACTTCGACGGGCAGAACGTGCTCGAAACCGGCGCATCGCGGCCCTATGAACGCAAGGACGGCTGGATGAACCGCCTGCTGGGCATGCTGCCCGCAGGCAGCGCGCGGGGCCTGGCGATCTCGGCCACGATCCCCACCGCGCTGCGCGGCGATGTCACGGTGTCGAGCTATGCGCCCTCCGCCCTGCCCGATGCCTCGCACGACCTGCTGCAGCGGGTCTCGGTCATGTATGCCGATGACCGACAGCTCCACGCGCTGTGGGAAGAGGCGCTGCAGACCCGCAAGATGGCGGGCGAGCTGGCCACAACCGGACGCGGCGCGGCGGCAGCGGGCAAGCTGGTCGCCTCGCTGATGGCGGGTGCACAAGGTGCGCGGGTGGTGATGGTCGAAACCGATGGCTGGGATACCCATGCCGGGCAGAAGAACCGGCTGGCGGGCCAGCTGACCGGGCTCGACGCCATGCTGGCCGCGCTTAAGGAGGGCCTCGGCACTGCCTGGTCCGACACCCTGGTGGTGATAGCCACCGAATTCGGCCGCACCGCTGCCGCCAATGGCACCGGCGGGACCGATCACGGCACGGCCTCGCTGGCCATGCTGCTGGGCGGAACGGTGGCGGGCGGACGGATTGTGGCCGACTGGCCAGGCCTGGGCCAAAGCCAGCTTTACGAAGGGCGGGACTTGAAGCCCACGACCAGCCTCGACGCGCTGATCGGCAGTGCGGTGGCGGGGCACTTTGCGCTCGACCCAGCGCGGGCGGTTCCGGGGTTGTTTCCGGGGAGCAAGGATACGGGGATTGCGGGGTTGGTTACGGTCTAGAGGTGGTTCCGCGCAGGGAGCACGGGATTTTTCATCACGCGAAGACGCGAAGGCGCGAAGATGTTGCCTTGAGCCGAAGGCTCTTTCATCTTCTCACCGCCGCGCCAGTCGCCAGGCCAGCAGATGAAGGCGGCTTTGCCGCAAACAAGACCTCTTCGCGCCTTCGCGTGATGAATCCCTTCTTCACTTCGAGCGACCACTGCCCGCCCAATCACCAATCCCGTCACCCTGAACTTGTTTCAGGGTCCATCTATCCATGTTGTCCGGTGGGCGCGTGAAACGAGCCAACTGAGCCGCACAGTTACTTAGCAGGCCACCGGTTTGGACCCACGATGGACCCTGAAACAAGTTCAGGGTGACGG
>PNJT01000147.1 GCA_013822005.1 Novosphingobium sp.
TGAACTGCTGCGAATCGCCGCTGCCGATGTCGACCGGATCGATGCCGAGCGTGATTATGTCCGGCTCCATGTCGGCGCGCGAAGCTACCTTTTGCTTCAGACCGTCTCCGGACTGGAGGCCAGGCTCGACCCCGAACGCTTCATCCGCCTCCACCGCTCGACCATTCTGCGCCGCGACCGGATCACGGGCTTGCGCCACGACGGGCTGGGGGTCTGGTCGGCGGAACTTGATGATGGCACGCAGGTCAGGATTGGAAGAACGTATCTTTCGCGTGCCAAAGCGATGGCGGGAAGGTAGAAACCGGCCCCAATCATGGGCCTGATCCTTCTCTTCTTCCTCGGTATGGGCAATTTCGCCATGCATAAGGCGGTGCTCGAAAGCCATCACCCGCTGCTGGAGCGGGTGCCGCTGTTCTACAATCTGCTGGGCGGGCGCTTTTCGCTGTTGGTTGAATTTGTGATGTTGCTGGGGGCGATGCTGATGGTGGCCCAGGGCTCGCTGGGCTGGGCGTTGTTCTATGGGGTCTATACAGCATTCAACGCGCTCTCGGCCTGGCTGATCATGAGCGGGCGGATCTGATGGTCACCCTGCTTCATGTCAGCGACCTGCATTTCGGCTCCGAAGACCGCGATGCGCTGGACTGGTTCGCCGAGACGGTCCAGCGTGACCGACCTGCCGCGGTGCTGTGCACCGGCGATCTGACCATGCGCGGATCGGCGCGCGAATATGCCCTGGCCCAGGCCTGGCTGGCCAGGTTGCCGGTTCCGGTCGCGCTGGTGCCGGGCAACCATGACGTGCCCTACTACCACCACATGGTCCGCCGCCTGACCGCGCCCTATTCGCACTATCGCGCGCTCGAAGCGGCGCTGACGCTGCCAGACCTGCCTGCCCTCGCACTTGTCCCGCTGAAGACCATTGCCCGCGCCCAGCTTAGGCTCAACTGGTCGAAAGGGAGGGTCAGCAACAAGGACCTCGATGCCGCAACCACCGCGCTTGAGCGCCAGCGCGACCGGCCCTTGCGGATTGTCATGGGCCACCATCCGCTGGTCGATGCCGACACGGCCAGCAGCGGTTCGACCAAGGGCGGCAAACGCGCGTTGGCCGCATTGGCGCGGGCCGGTGCGCAGGTCGTGCTTTCGGGCCATGTCCACGATGCCTTCGACATGACGATCGAAGCCGATGGCCTGCCGGTTCGGCTGATCGGCGCGGGCACGCTGTCGCAGCGGCTGCGCTCCACTCCGCCCAGTTTCAACCGGCTGGTCTGGGACGGCGAAGTGCTCAAGCTGGAACAGCAGAGCCTGTCCTGAAACCAAAAAGGGCGGCCCCGCGGGACCGCCCTCTTGTTTTCCGGAAATCCGAAGCGTTAGCGCTTCGAGAACTGGAAGCTCTTGCGGGCCTTGGCCCGGCCGTACTTCTTGCGTTCGACCACGCGGCTGTCGCGGGTCAGGAAGCCGGCGGCTTTGACCACGCTGCGCAGCGCAGGCTCAAACTTGGTCAGCGCGGTGGCGATGCCATGCTTGACCGCGCCGGCCTGGCCCGAAAGCCCGCCGCCCTTGACGGTGGCGATCACGTCGTACTGACCGGCCCGGTCGGCGATCTGGAACGGCTGGTCGATCACCAGACGCAGGGTCGGGCGCGCGAAATAGACTTCCTGATCGCGGCCATTGACCACAATCTTGCCCGAGCCGGGCTTGATCCAGACACGGGCAACCGCGTCCTTGCGGCGGCCGGTGGCATAGGCGCGGCCCTGGGCGTCGATCTGCTTTTCGCGCAGCGGAGCAGCGGGAGCGGCGGGGGTTTCCGCGGCGACCGACAGGTCGGCCAGATCGGTGAGGGTATTGTCAGACATCAGGCACCCACCTTGTTCTTGCGATTGAGGGCAGCAACGTCGAGCGGCTGGGGCTGGGTGCCCGCATGCGGATGCTCGCCGCCGGCGTAGAGGTGAAGCGCACGCATCTGGTTGCGGCCCAGGGGGCCGCGGGGGATCATGCGTTCAACCGCCTTTTCGAGCACGCGCTCGGGGAAGCGGCCGTCGAGTACCTTGGCAGCGGTCACTTCCTTGATCCCGCCAGCATAGCCGGTGTGCTTGTAATAGGTCTTTTCGCTGCGCTTGTTGCCAGTGAACTTCACCTTGTCGGCGTTGATCACGACCACATGGTCGCCGCAATCGACGTGCGGGGTGAAGCTCGGCTTGTGCTTGCCGCGCAGGTGGTTGGCGATGATCACCGCGAGGCGGCCGACCACCAGTCCATCGGCATCGATCAGATGCCAGTTCTTTTCCACCTCGGCCGGTTTGATCGACCGGGTGACTTTGCTGAGCGCCTTCATGGCCAGCTTTCCTTCATTTTTAAGGAGTGGATTCCCGTGTGCCGCGCGATTCGGATAGGAACCCGATCCACGCGAAGGTGCGCCCTTTCGGCGAAAGGGGCGGGCAAGTCAAGCTTTTGCGGGGCTTTGCCGAGAGGTAAAATAATACCGTGCGAAAATCAGAGCGCGCCGGCCTGGAAGGTCCAGATCTCGCGCGATACCCGCCGGGTTCCGGCCAGCAAGGTCACAACCGTGCGCTCGATCGAGCTTGGCAGGCCGCAGGGCAGCAACGCATCGACCCTGGTCACAACCTCGATCCGGCCTTCCGCACCGCCTGCCAAAGCCACAGTGCGTGACTGGCGATGCTCGCCTGGCGGGATCCGCAACAGATCGACCGGCCATGGCGATCCGGGCTGGACCTGCAGCGTCTGGGAAACGAACCGGGTGCCCAATTGCAGGTTCTCGCTGGGCATGCCGGTTTCGGCCAGGACCGCCGTTGCCCGCGTGGTCATTTCATCGCGCGTCCGAAGATCGGTCTGACCGCCTCCCTGGCCAGAAAGGATCGTTCCGGTTGAATCGATCCGTACGGGAAACATCCCGGTTTCTTCGCGGCGGCGCTCAACCTCGGCCAGACTGCCCAGCAATGGCGGCACCTCCACGCTGACATCGACCAGCTTGCCATCAAGCAGGAAGCCGCTCTCAGCCGGGGCGAAGCGGACCGCATAGCGGCGGGTGACCTTGATCTGCTTGCCATCCGACAGTTCGCGGATGACAGTTCGCGACAGGATCAGCTGTTCAAAGGGCGGCGCGAAGCGGACCTGCGGCCCGGCGACATCGGCCCGCACCAGTTCGACCGGTGCCACTGCAGTCAGCAGGACCGCGGCACCGGCGAGCAAGCAGGCCCGCGCGCTCATGCGGCGAGCTCTTGCGCCAGAACTGGATGCGGATGCGTTCCACCAATCCGCGCGATTGCGGAGTTGGACAGAATTGCCGCACCATCAATCGGCATGCCGGCCTCCTAAGCCCTTGTCCCCAGCCCGTTCAATCGTCCGGCGCGATCGCCGAAACCGCAATATTGGCGCAGGCTGGGAGCGTTTCGTCAAGTAATTGTACCGATGTCCAGGCACCTGGACAATCGTACAGTTTCGCCCTCGCTCAGGTCGAGAAAGTAAGCCATTGAGAAAAATAGACTAGTTACGTCCAAGTCGATGTGCACCCCAAACTGTGGCGAGCACCAGCAAGGCCCCGGTCAATTGGTGCAGCGCAGCCAGCCACAGCGCAACTCCGCTCCATACCGTCGCGATTCCCAGCAGGATCTGGATCCCAAAGGCACTATGGATCGCGATCGAGGCGCGCCGGTCGAGCACTCGCAGCTTGCGCGCCAGCACGATCAGGATCGCGACCACCACCCAGGCCCACCAACGGTGAATGAAGTGAACCAGATAAGGGTCGCTCACCAAGGCATGCAAGATACCCTGCGACCAGTCGATCCCGACCGGAATAAATTGCCCCTGCATCAGCGGCCAGGCGTCCCAGCTGAACCAGTTGCCACCCGCGACCGGCCCGGCCCGCATACCCGCCTGCAAGGCACCATAGACCAGTTGCAGCGCCAGCGAGCCCAGCGCCAGCGCTCCCCACAAGGTCATTCGGGCCTTGCCCTCGCCGCGTGCGCGGGCGCGCAGGTCAAGCGCGGTCCAGGCCAGGGCGGCCAGGGTAATCAAGGCCAGCATCAAGTGGGTCGCCAGCCGGAGATGGCTCACCTTGACATCCTGGGTCAGCCCCGATGTGACCATCCACCAGCCGACCGCGCCTTGCAGCCCGCCCAGCGCCAGCAGCCCAAGCAGCCGCGGCTTGAACCCATCGGGAATCGCCTTCTTGACCCAGAACCAGGCCAGCGGCAGCGCAAAGGCCAACCCGATGGCGCGCCCCAGCAGCCGGTGGAACCATTCCCAGAAGTAGATGTACTTGTACTGATCCAGCGTCATGCCGGCCGGGCCGTTGACTTCGGTGTACTGCGGGATCTGCTTGTAGGCCTCGAACTCGGCTTGCCAGTCGGCCTCGTTCAGCGGCGGCAAGGTGCCAGTGACCGGTTGCCATTCGGTGATCGAAAGCCCGCTTTCGGTCAGCCGGGTGATCCCGCCGACCAGCACCATGAACACTACCAAAGCGGTCACCGCCCACAGCCAGCGGGCCAGCTCCAGCGGGCGGGCGGATGCTTGAATCGATGTGGCTGACATGGGCGTTCCTCTGCGACGACGCGCGGCAAAGCGCAAGCATCAAACGGCGAAAAACCGCACTTGCCCCTTGATAGACGATACAACGTCACATACATGCACCGCGTGCGTGACGCATTGGTCTTGATTCGCAACCGGCTGGACCGGGCTGGCGTGTTCCTTTCGGGGCTTTGTGCGCTGCATTGCCTGGCCGGAATCCTGCTGGTTGCCGGACTGGGCCTGGGCGGCGGATTCCTGCTGGCTCCGGCGATCCACCGCGTGGGACTGGCCCTGGCGATCGGCGTTGGCGCAGGCACCCTGGTGCTGGGTGTGGTCAAGCATGGCGATCCGCTGCCGCTGCAAGTCGGGGCAGCGGGAATCGCCTTCATGGCCCTCGCGCTGTTCGTCGGGCATGGCACCGAGGAAGCGGTGCTGACGATCCTGGGTGTAGCCATGCTGGCCTGGGCCCACTTGCGCAACTTGCGTCACAGCATGTGATTGCTATGGGCGGGGCATGACTGCCCAGCTTTCCCTTACCGTTAATGGCGAACCCCGCCGCGCCGCGCCCGGCTCGGTGGCCGATCTGGTCCGCAGCCTCGAACTTGATCCCGCCAAAGTTGCGGTCGAACGCAATGGCGCAATCGTTCCGCGCTCGGCGCTGGGGGATGTTGCAATCGCCGACGGCGATGCGCTTGAGATCGTCCATTTTGTCGGCGGCGGGCAGGATGATAGCTGGACCGTCGCGGGCCGGACCTTCCGCTCGCGGCTGATTGTCGGGACCGGCAAGTACAAGGACTTCGAACAAAACGCCGCTGCTGTTGAAGCTTCGGGCGCGGAAATTGTCACGGTCGCGGTGCGGCGGGTCAATGTCAGCGATCCCAAAGCGCCGATGCTGACCGACTTCATCGACCCCAAAAAGATCACCTACCTGCCCAACACCGCCGGGTGCTTCACTGCCGAAGACGCAATCCGCACCCTGCGGCTGGCGCGCGAGGCCGGCGGCTGGGACCTGGTCAAGCTGGAAGTGCTGGGCGAGGCGCGCACGCTCTATCCCGATATGCGCGAAACGCTGAAGGCCTGCGAAGTCCTGGCGGGCGAAGGCTTCCTGCCGATGGTTTACTGTGTCGACGATCCGATCGCCGCCAAGCAACTGGAAAGCGCAGGCGCGGTGGCGGTGATGCCGCTGGGCGCGCCGATCGGTTCGGGGCTCGGCATCCAGAACCGGGTGACGATCCGCCTGATCGTCGAGGGTGCTTCGGTGCCGGTGCTGGTTGATGCCGGGGTCGGCACCGCCAGCGACGCCGCGGTGGCGATGGAGCTGGGCTGCGACGGGGTCTTGATGAACACCGCAATCGCCGAGGCCAAGGACCCGCTGCGGATGGCGCTTGCAATGAAACTGGCGGTCGAGGCCGGGCGGCACGCCTACCTGTCGGGCCGCATGGCAACGCGCAAATATGCCGATCCGTCGAGCCCGCTGGCCGGCCTGATCTAGATTCTGTTCCGCTCGCGCGGAAGCAACACCGGCCCGCTCCCCCTCCCGGCCACCCATAGGGTAACCCCAGGATGTGGGTGGCCGGGAGGGGGAGCGGGCCGGTGTTGCGCCTGTTTCAGCTTGTCTGAAACAGATTCTAGAAGCTCTTGCGCAGGGTGATGATCACGAACCGCGACTCGCCGCCTTCATAG
>PNJT01000148.1 GCA_013822005.1 Novosphingobium sp.
GCGGTTGCGGGCGAGGCACGAAGAAAAGGGCAGTGCTTCGACAAGCTCAGCATAGACGGAATTTGGGTCAGGTTTTGCCCAAGTTGCTCTAGTCCTGCGGCGGGATGACCGGGCGATAGTTCCAGCGCATTGACCGGCTGCCGTTCAGCAAGGAAATTTCAGCCACCAGCAATTTTCCCTGTCTCGAGTAGCGGATCCGCTGCGGGTAATCGTGCGCCGGGTTGGCGAATTCGATCGCCGCCTCGCTGACCAGAACCATCGTGAACTCGACCGGAGCCTTGCCTTCGGGCCGGGCGATGTAGACCATAGAGCCGTCGGCTTTGACGCGAATCTGGGTCATTTCCCAGCTTTCGAGCTCCGGCCCGAACCCGGACCGCCCCAGCCCCAGCATCACCCCGCCGCGCGGATCGGTCCAGACCTCGTCGGCCCATTTCGCGCCTTCCTCGGTCATCCAGGTGCCGGCCATCCATTCGGGCAGCGCGGCTCCCTTGGGCGCTTCGGCGGTGAGCGGTGCGGCCAGCAGCAAGGCCGCAAGGATCAGTTTCTTCATCTTGTCGCCAATGCCCTTCGCGCGATGAACCGCGGCTTTAGCGCGTTGCCAACGGGCGCGAAAGGCAGGCCTGCGTTCCCTACCAAACATGGTTTACGCGATCTTAACTTCGCTGCCGCAAACCCCGGTCTCGATCGAGGGGCAGACTGCACGTGACACAGGGTGAGACCGCACCGGACAAGCCAAGCGAATGGCCGCTGAGCGCGCTGGCTTTCATGGCGCTGGCGGTAGGCCTGCAGGCTTGTCTCGCCAACTTGCTCAATTATCATAACTATCCGGTCTTCCGGGCCGAAGCTGGCCTGGTTGCGGCAGCATTGCTGGGGATTGCAGCCTTGGCAGCTGGACTGCACCGGCTGGCCCAGCCGCGCTTGTCTTTCCTGCTAACCGGCCTCTTTTCCGCAGTCCTGATTGATCTGGGCACAGACCTGCACACCGCGGTCTTCCCGGTGCTGACCGGCGTGCTGGCCTTTGCCGCCTGGCGCTTTGAACGCGTGGTGCTCAAGCTGACCGGAGCGGCCTTTGCGTCGGTCTTGCTGTTCCAGGGGTTCGACCTGGTCCGCACGCCCGATCAGCCCCCTGCCCCGCGCAACGAAGCCAAGCGTCTGCAAGACGACGCCAGCCGCAATCCGACACTGCGCCCGATCATTCACCTGATGCTCGATTCCTACATCGGTCTCGACGGAATGGACGCGGCAGGTACCAATTTCGGCGACCTGCGCCAGCAGCAGGAACGGTTCTATCTCGAACGCGGGTTCCAGCTCTATCCCGGTGCTTACAGCCGCCACGCCAAGACGATCAACTCACTGCCGGAGATGCTGTCTTACGGTCGAGCCAAGCCCGCCACCGGACGGCGCGACCTGCAAAGCACCGTGGCCGAGCCGCTGCCCTATTTCCTCGATCTTGATAGCAAAGGCTATCGCACCAGCGTGGCCGCGCCCTCGTTCGTTGACCTGTGCCCCCTGCAGCCGCTCAGCCAGTGTCACAATTACAACCGCTCGAACCTCTCAAGCATGGCCGATACCGCGCTTTCGGCGCAGGACCGCGCGCTGGTGATCGGCGCGACGATGCTGGAACTGTCACAGTTTACCCACCTCCTCAGCGGCACGATCGACTTGCAGATCGACACCTGGCACGGCAGCACCAAGCGGCACCTCTACAACCGCGCCAAGCTCTATTCGCTGACCGGGTTTGACCAGATCGACGCGTTCACGCGCGATCTTGCCACGCTCAAGGGCGGCGAGGCTCGATTTGCCCACTTGCTGCTGCCGCACGATCCCTATCTGCTGGACGCGGCCTGCAAGCTGCTGCCCGAGAGCGAATGGGGCGACGAGCATGGCCCCCTGGCCTTCGGCCCCCGTGATGCCGCCTATGCCCGTCAGGCCCGCTGCGTCACCGAAGTGCAGATCGCCGCCCTGCTGAAAGCTCTCGATGCAACCGAGGCCGGGCGCAATGCCATCGTCATCATCCAGGGCGATCACGGCTCGCGCACACTCGACGGTGAACCGTCGGTCATGGGCGGAGCGCCCGATCCGCGCACCGCGGCAGTCGCCTATTCCACTTTCTTCGCCATCCGCGTGCCTGGTGAACAAGCCGCCATGGTCAATGGAATGCACGCACTCGATGCGCTGATCGGAGACTTTGCCGCCAGCGGTTTTGCCAAGGCCCCTCGCCCGATAAGACGCCCAGCCGAAGTCCATCTGATGGACGCTGCCTGGACCCCGGTGAAGCGCGTGCCTTTGCCGCCCTTCGTCCCGAAATTTTAGGAAAAATTAACAAAGCCTTTTTACATTTCAGTCCGTCCGCAAGCGGATCAACAGAGGGACATTTTCAATGAACGGAAAGACAGTCGTTTCGCTTACCGGCACCCTGGCCATGCTGGCGGTTGCCGCCCCGGCCCACGCCTATCTCGATCCGTCGACCGGCAGCATCATCCTGCAGGCCACGATCGGAGCGATTGCCGGGGCTACGCTGTTTGCGCGGACTTTCCTCTATCGGATCAAGTCGGCGCTGTTCGGCTCGAAGAGCAGCAACGACAAGTGAGCATGGCAGCCGTTCTTGAAGCCGGATCGTTCCGCGATCCGGCCGGGCGGGTATTCAGCGCCGGCGAGCAGGTCTTGCGCACGGTGACCAAGGTGGCGGCGGAGCAATTCGCCGCGGCCAGCGAGGCCGGCGTGCTGCGCCGCCTGGCCGATGCCGGCCGTCTGGTCGATTTCGCCGATGTCACCGACCAGGCCGCCAGCTATGGCCTGAACGATGCCGAAGTGGTGCTGTCGCACCCGCGCATCCCGTTCATTTCGTATCCTTACGAGTGGAGCTTCAGCCTGCACAAAGCGGCAGCGCTGGCGCACCTTGATCTGCAGCTCGACCTCCTCAAGGACGGCTTCGCGCTGAGCGATGCGACCGCCTACAACGTGCAGTTCGAAGGGGTGAAGCCGGTGTTCATCGACCACCTGTCGATCCGCCCCTACCAGGATGGCGAGATCTGGGCCGGGCACCGCCAGTTCTGCATGCAGTTCCTCAATCCGCTGCTGATGTGGTCGATGCTGGATCTCCAGCCCAGCCACTGGTTCCGCGGCTCGCTCGAAGGGATCGCGCCCGAGGATCTGGCCAAGCTGATCCCGATGCGCAAGCGGCTGAACTTCACTGTGCTGACCCATGTGATCGCCCAGGCCGCGATGCAGCGCCGGTCGGTCAACAAGTCGCAGGGCTCAGCCAGCTATCGCACCGCCCGGCTGCCGCGCAGCGGGTTCGAGGGCATGCTCGACGGGCTGCGCCGGACCATTGCCAGGCTTGAGGTGCCCTCGCACCGCACGGTCTGGGGCGACTATGCCCAGAACACCAGCTACTCCTCGCCCGAAATGGAGGCCAAGCACCGCTTCTGCGCCGAAATGGTCAGCGCGGTGAAGCCGGACTTGCTCTATGATATCGGCTGCAACAGCGGTGACTATTCGCTGGGCGCGCTCGAAGCCGGTGCCAGGTCGGTGGTCGGCTTCGATTTCGATCAGGCCGCGCTGGAAGTGGCCTATCGCCGCGCCAAGGAAGGCAACCTGCCATTCCTGCCGCTGTGGCTCGATGCCGCCAATCCCAGCCCGGCGCAAGGCTGGGGCCAGGCCGAACGCAAGGGTTTTGCCGGACGCGCCAAGCCCGATGCACTGCTGGCGCTGGCCTTCATCCATCACATCGCGATCGGCCGCAACGTGCCGCTCGACATGGCGACCGACTGGATCGTGGGCCATGCCCCGGTGGGCGTGATCGAGTTCCCGCACAAGGCCGACCCGATGGTCCAGACGCTGCTTTCCCAGCGCGAGGACATCTTCCCCGACTATGACCATCAGCACTTCGCCAAATTGCTGGGTGAGCGCGCGCGGATCGTCAAGCAGGTCGATGTCCTGCCGACCCGCACGCTCTACTGGTACGACCGCAGTTGATCCTTGCTTGCCAGGCACTTGGCAAGGGCGGACGGCAAATTCGCCGGAAACTTTAGAAAATATTCAAGGTTTCCGGCTTATTCACCATTCCGATAAGGCAGAGTGTAGTTATGTTTCGGCATGACTATGCCTCGAATTCGAGGGTTTGGACACGATGAGCGCATTCGGCCGACGCAATGGGGCAAGCGGTATGACCCCGGGTGCCCGCCCGCAATTTGGCGTTGCGCGCCCGATGAAGGGCGGCGTCGATGTGTCCAAGAAGGCCGCACCGATCGCCGGCGGTGACCAGTTCCCGCCGCTGCCCGGCGAAGAGAGCTCGATGCTGCCGCCGATGGACCTGGGCGGTGCCAACAAGAGCGACGCGATGACCCGGCTGCAAGACCGGGTCAACGGCGTGGTCGAAAACCAGCACCAGGCCGAAGGTTTCGAAGCCTCGGTCCACAAGATCAAGGAACAGGTGCTGCCGCGCCTGCTCGAACGCGTCGATCCCGAAGCCGCCGCCACGCTGACCAAGGATGAACTGTCGGAAGAATTCCGCCCGATCATCATGGAAGTGCTGGCCGAGTTGAAAGTCACGCTCAACCGGCGCGAACAGTTCGCGCTGGAAAAGGTCCTGATCGACGAGCTGCTGGGCTTCGGCCCGCTCGAAGAGCTGCTGGGCGACCCCGATGTCTCGGACATCATGGTCAACGGGCCGATGCAGACCTACATCGAAAAGAAGGGCAAGCTCCAGCTCGCCCACATCCAGTTCCGCGACGAGAACCACCTGTTCCAGATCGCCCAGCGGATCGTCAACCAGGTCGGCCGCCGCGTCGACCAGACCACCCCGCTGGCCGACGCCCGCCTCAAGGACGGCAGCCGCGTCAACGTGATCGTCCCGCCGCTGAGCTTGCGCGGCACCGCGATCTCGATCCGCAAGTTTTCCGAAAAGCCGATCACCATCGACATGCTCAAGGACTTCGGTTCGATGAGTGAGAAGATGGCGACTTGCCTCAAGATCGCCGGTGCCTGCCGGATGAACGTGGTCATCTCGGGCGGTACCGGTTCGGGTAAGACGACCATGCTCAACGCCTTGTCGAAGATGATCGACCCGGGCGAGCGCGTGCTGACGATCGAAGACGCGGCCGAACTCCGGCTGCAGCAGCCGCACTGGCTGCCGCTCGAAACGCGTCCGCCCAACCTTGAAGGCCAGGGCGCGATCACCATCGGCGATCTTGTGAAGAACGCGCTGCGTATGCGTCCTGACCGGATCATCCTGGGCGAAATCCGCGGCGCGGAGTGTTTCGACCTTCTCGCCGCGATGAACACCGGTCACGATGGCTCGATGTGTACGCTCCACGCCAACTCACCGCGCGAATGCCTGGGTCGTATGGAAAACATGATCCTGATGGGCGACATCAAGATCCCCAAGGAAGCCATCAGCCGCCAGATTGCGGAATCGGTCGATCTGATCGTCCAGGTGAAACGTCTGCGCGACGGTTCGCGCCGCACCACCGAGATTACAGAAGTGATCGGGATGGAAGGCGACGTGATCGTGACGCAATCGCTGTTCAAGTTCGAATACCTCGACGAAAGCGACGACGGCAAGATCATCGGCGAATTCCGCTCGAGCGGCCTGCGCCCCTACACGCTTGAAAAAGCGCGGATGTTCGGGTTCGACCAGGCTTACCTCGAGGCTTGCCTCTAGACCGATCGTTCCAACTCCGGAACCAATTTGCCGCCTGCCATTACCAGCACGCGCTGAGCGATTTCGATAGTCTCTCTGCGATGCGCGATGATGATGCGCGTTGTCCCCATCGCTGAAATCGCAGTATTGACGGCTTGCTCATGCCCCGCATCGAGATGCGCGGTGCCTTCGTCCATGATCAGGATCTTGGGATTGCGGTATAGCGCCCGGGCAAGCAGCACCCGCTGCTTTTGTCCGCCTGACAAAGTCGAACCCATATCGCCGACCAGCGTTTCATATTGCATCGGCATCCGGGCAATATCGTCATGGATCGATGCCGCAGCGGCCGCTGCAACCAATCGCTCCATGTCGATGGATTCATCGAACAGCGCGATATTTTCGGCCAGGCTTCCGGCAAACAGGCTGTCTTCCTGTAGCACCGCCGCGATCTGGCCGTGAAAGCTCTTGTAGCCGAACCTGGACAGAGGCAGACCATCGACCAGAACCTCACCGGCTTCCGGTTC
>PNJT01000149.1 GCA_013822005.1 Novosphingobium sp.
CATGTGAACCCCGAATTCTGGCAGGCCTTCGTGCCCGCCATGCTCGCCAAGGCCAAGGCCAGGGGCATTCCCAACTTCCACATCTTCGGCGAAGTGGCGACCGGCGAATACGATCCCGCGCTGCTGGCCGGGTGGACCCGCAAGGCCGCTCTGCCTTCAAACCTCGACTTCGCCTTTGCCGTCGCGGCGGTGCAGGTCGCCAGCGGGGCCAAGGGCACCGACATGCTGGCGCGCTGGGTCGATGACGATGTGCTCTACGAAGGCGGAGTGCAGGGCGCGCTGATTCAACCGACGTTCCTGGGCAACCACGATGCCGGCCGTTTCGCCATGTTCCTGAAGCAATTGAACCCCAAGGCCGATGCCGAGGAGCTGCTGGCCCGCGACATGCTGGGTCATGCCATGCTGCTGACGCTGCGCGGGGTGCCGGTGATCTACTACGGCGAGGAACAGGGCATGGTCGGGCGCGGCGGTGACCAGCTGGCCCGGCAGAGCCTGTTTGCCAGCAAGGTCGCGGTCTACAACGACCAGCCGCTGCTCGGCACCGGCGCCACCACCGCGCAGGACAATTACAATAGGCAGCACCCGCTCTACCGCCTGATCGCCGAGCTGGCCCAGGTGCGGCGCTCGACCCCGGCGCTGATGTCGGGCCGCACGCTGGTGCGGCGCTCGTCGGACAAGCCGGGGCTGTTCGTGGTCTCGCGGTTCGATCCCAAGACCGGGCGCGAAGTGGTGCTGGCTTTCAACAGCGCCAATGCGGCGCAGACCGCGCGTGTGCCGGTTTCATCGCGCAGTCTTGAATTCACCCCATTGGCTGGCCAGTGTTCGCCCAAAGCGGACGCACCGGGCAGCCTGACTGTAACACTTGCCCCGCTCGGCTTTGCCGTCTGCGCGGCCAAAGACTGAAGCCATAGTATCCCCATGAACCGTCTTTCGCGTATCGAAGCTAACCCGCGCAGTGCCAGCGCCGCCCCCTGGTGGCGCGGGGCGGCGATCTATCAGGTCTATCCGCGCTCCTATTGCGATTCGAACGGTGACGGGGTGGGCGACCTGCCGGGGGTGACCGCACGGCTCGATCATATCGCGGCTTTGGGCGTGGACGCGCTGTGGGTCTCGCCGTTCTTCACCTCGCCGATGCATGACTATGGCTATGACGTGGCCGACTATTGCGATGTCGATCCGATCTTCGGGACGCTGGCCGATTTCGATGCCCTGGTGGCGCGCGCGCATGCGCTGGGCCTCAAGGTGCTGATCGACCAGGTCTATGCCCATACCTCGGACGAACACGCCTGGTTCCGCGAAAGCCGGATGGACCGGGTGGGTCCCAAGGCCGATTGGTACGTCTGGGCCGATGCCAAGGCCGATGGCTCACCCCCCAGCAACTGGCAGTCGGTGTTCGGCGGCCCGGCCTGGACCTGGGACGCGCGGCGCGGGCAGTATTACCTGCACAATTTCCTCTCCTCGCAGCCGCAGCTCAACTGCCACTTGTCCGCGGTGCAGGACGCGCTGCTGGGCGCGGCGCGGTTCTGGCTGGAGCGCGGCGTGGATGGCTTCCGGCTCGATGCGCTGAACTTTGCGATGCACGATCCGGCGCTGACCGATAACCCGCCCGCGCCCGAAGACGGCCGAGCGCGGACCCGCCCGTTCGATTTTCAGGTGCATCTGCACAACCAGTCGCAGCCCGGGATCCCGGCCTTTCTCGAACGGATCCGCGCGCTGTGTGACAGCTATGGCGCGGTCTTCACCATGGCCGAGGTTGGCGGGCGCGATGCCCTGGCCGAAATGCATGCCTTCACGGCTGGCAATGCCCGGCTCAACAGCGCTTACGGTTTCGACTTCCTCTATGCCGAACGCCTGACCCCGGCACTGGTCGCCAAGGCCCAGGCCAATTGGCCCGAGACCGACGGCACCGGCTGGCCCAGCTGGGCGTTTGAGAACCACGATGCCCCGCGCGCGCTGTCGCGCTGGTGCGCGCCCGATCAGCGCGAGGCCTTTGCCCGCACCAAGATGATGCTGCTCTGCGCGCTGCGCGGCAATCCGATCATCTACCAGGGCGAGGAACTGGGGCTGGTCCAGGTCGATATTCCGTTCGATCAGCTCAAAGATCCCGAAGCGATCGCCAACTGGCCGCTGACGCTGTCGCGCGACGGCGCGCGCACCCCGATGCCCTGGGCGGCGCAGGACGAGCATGGCGGCTTTACGCGGGGCCAGCCGTGGCTGCCGCTGGGCGCGGAGAACCTTGAGCGCTCTGTCGATCGGCAAGAAGCCGATCCCGCGTCCTTGCTCAACCTGACCCGCGAACTGCTGGCGCTGCGCCGGGCGCATCCGGCGCTGCGCGAAGGATCATTCGAAGTGCTGCACGCAGGCGAAGCCCTGCTGGCGGTGCGCCGCGTGGCCCAAGGCCAGACAGTGCTGTGCCTGTTCAACCTGTCCGGACAGGCCTGCGCCTGGCCCGAAGGGATTGGCGCAGGGGGGCAGGCCCTGGCCGCAGTCAACGCCGCCCAGTCGGGCCAGCAGTTGCCGCCGTTTGGCGCGCTGCTGCTTGAGGAGATCAATTGATGCGCCCTATCGCAAGCCTTGCCGCACTGGCTGCGCTGGTTACCGCCGTGCCCGCCGCCGCGCAGACCGCCCAACCGGTCCGCGCAACTTCGCCCGATGGTTCGATCGCGGTCGAACTGACGATCGATGGCGATGGCCGCGCCGCCTATGCGGTCAGCCGCAAGGGCAAGCCGGTAATCGCACCCTCGAAGCTGGGTTTCCTGTTCACCGATATGGCCAAGATCGACCGCCGCCTGACCGTGACCGGACAGGAAGTCAGCGATTTCGACCAGACCTGGCAGCAGCCATGGGGCGAATGGTCGAGCATCCGCAACCATTACCGCGAGTTCAAGGTCCACCTGAAGGAGACCACCGCGCTGGCGCGGGTCTTTACGGTGACCTTCCGGATCTACAACGACGGCGTGGGATTCCGTTACGAGTTCCCCGCCCAGCCCAATATGGCGAAGACCAATATCGCCGAGGAGCTGACCGAATTCACTTTCGCGCAGGACGGCACCGCCTGGTGGAAGCCGGCCTTCCTGTGGAACCGCGAGGAATACCTCTACAACAAGACCGCGCTGTCAGCGCTCAGCACTGCCGCTACCCCGGTGACGATGAAGCTGGCCGACGGCACCCATGTGACGCTGCATGAAGCGGCACTGGTCGACTATTCGGGCATGGCGGTAACCCGCACCGACGGCACCACCTTGCGCGCCAATCTCACCCCCGGTTCGGGCGGGCCCAAGGTGCAGAAGACCGGGGCCTGGACCACCCCCTGGCGCACGCTGATCATCGCCGACGATGCCCCCGGCATCTACATGAGCCACCTGATGCTCAACCTCAACGAGCCCAACAAGCTGGGTGACATGAGCTGGTTCAAGCCGGGCAAGTTCGCCGGCGTGTGGTGGAACATGATCAAGGGCGAATGGTCCTGGGCGCGCGGGCCCAAGCACGGCGCGACCAACGCCAACGTCAAACGCTACATCGATTTCGCCGCCGCTAACGGCATCCCCAACGTGCTGGTCGAAGGCTGGAACGTGGGCTGGGACGGTGACTGGTTCGGCAATGGCTGGGACATGGACTTCACCAAGCCAACCGAAGATTTCGACATCGCGATGCTGAGCGCCTACGCCAAAAAGAAGGGCGTGCGCCTGGTCGGTCACCACGAAACCGGCGGCGCGGTGACGCATTACGAAAACCAGCTCGACCGCAGCTTCGCTTTCGCCGCGAAGCACGGAATGATGGTGGTCAAGACCGGCTACGTCACCGACGCCGCCCAGCTGGAACGGGTCGATGCCGATGGGACCAAATACCGCGAGTGGCTCGACGGCCAATGGATGTCGAACCACTTCGTGCGCGTCGCCGAGAGTGCCTACAAGCACCGGATCGCCTTCGACAGCCACGAGCCGATCAAGGGCACCGGCCTGCACCGCACCTACCCCAACTGGGTCGCGCGCGAGGGCATGCGGGGCATGGAATACAACGCCTGGGGCGGCAAGAACCCGCCCGAGCACGAGGCGAACATCGTCTTCACCCGGATGCTCGAAGGGCCGATGGATTTCACCCCGGGGGTGCTCAGTCTTGAGGGCGAAAAGGGCAGCGCGATCCTATCGACCAAGGCCAAGCAGCTGGCGCTCTATGTGGTGATCTATTCGCCGGTCCAGATGGCCGCCGACACGCCCGAAAACTACGCCAAGCACATGGACGCGTTCAAATTCATCCGCGACGTGCCGGCCGATTGGGACGAAACCCGGGTGCTTGGCGGCGAAGTGGGCGACTATGTCACGATCGTGCGCAAAGAGCGCGGCGGACCGGACTGGTACCTGGGCGCGGTGGGTGACGAAGAGGCACGCCACATCGCCTTCGCGCTCGATTTCCTGGCACCGGGCAAGCGTTACGTGGCCGAGATCTACCGCGATGCGCCCGATGCCGATTACCGCACCGACAAGCGTTTCGGAATCGTGATCGAGCAGCGGCCGGTGACGTCGAAGGACACGATGGACCTCCACCTCGCCCCCGGCGGCGGTGCGGCGGTGCGGTTCCGGCTGGTCAAATGATCCGGGCGCTGCTGGCACTGTTGCTGTGGCTGGCACTGTCCGCCCCGGCCCAGGCTAGCGACCAGGGGCAACTGCTCGAGTTCGAAAAGGTCAGCGCGCCGGGCTTGCCGCTCCAGCGCCTGACCATCTGGCTGCCGCCCGGCTATGACCGCTCCAAACGCCGTTACGGCGTGGTCTACATGCACGACGGGCACAACCTGATTGAACTGAAGCACAGCAATTTCAACAAGATCTGGGCCGCCGACAAGGCCATGCTGGCGGCGATGCGGCGCGGGGTTCAGCCGCGCATCATCGTCGGGATCTGGGCTCCGGGCAGCGACCGCTATCGCCAGTACCTGCCGCATGACATCTACCAATCGGCGACTGGTGATTTGCGCGCGCAGATGGACAAGCTGGCGGCCGGGCCGGTGCTGTCCGATGCCTACCTCGCCTGGCTGGCTCGCTGAAGACCTGGGTCTCCTCGCACTGGCCCGCCGCGATCCCGGGCGAAGTCGGGGGACTGCCCCAATCACCCCATCCGTTCGTGTCGAGCGAAGTCGAGACACCGCGCATGGCATCTCGACTTCGCTCGGGACGAACGGTTCTGGGTTTGGAATTGACGAAGGGCCGTCAACCCGGCCGCGGCAGCGCGGTGGTGGCTTTCATCTTTTCCATCGAGAAGCTGGAACTGACATCGGCGAGGTCGGGCACCGCGGCGATCAGCTTGCGGTAAATCCGGTCATAATGCGCGATATCGCGGACTACCAGTTTGAGCAGGTAATCGACATCGCCGGCCATGCGGTGGCACTCGCTCACTTCCTCGATTGCGGCGATGCCCTTGCTGAAGGCTTCGAGCCAGGCCGGGTCGTGGCGCTGGGTGCGGATCGCAACGAAGACCGTGGTGGCATAGCCCAGCTTCTCGGCATCGAGCAGTGCGACGCGCCGGGCGATCACGCCCGCTTCCTCGAGCCGCTTGATCCGCCGCCAGCAGGCGTTGCTGGACAGGCCAACGCGCTCGCCCACTTCGTGCACTGGCAGCGAGGCGTCGTGCTGGAGGACACCGAGGATCGCCCAGTCTATCGAATCAATTTGCGCAGTATCGAACATGATTGGGACAAAATATCAAAATTGTGGCCGATTACCTAGCAAAAAGGTAATGATTTCGCCGCTTCGCTGCGATAGAATTCAATCCAGATATTCCGGGGAGAGTACCATGTCGATCAAGCGCCTGTTTACCGAGCATCCCGCCTCGGTCGATGAAACCTATGGCGAGCACTTCGTGATGGCGACCGGCTTTGGCCTGCGCATGATCCTGGGCGGCTTTGCCTGCCTGATCCACGGGCTGCTGCCGTTCCTGTTCGTGCGCACCGGATCGCTGCAGATCTCCACCCTGCACGAGCGGATGGTTGCCAAGCGCAACAACAAGCAGATGCCCGCAGTGCTCGATTTCGTGATCTAGGGCACTTCCCGACCATTCTGGGTCATCGTGATTGGGCCAGGAAGGCCGCTGGCGAGGCGCGGCGCGTGGCAGGGGCTGGTTGCCCCTGCAAGAGCCGC
>PNJT01000150.1 GCA_013822005.1 Novosphingobium sp.
CCGTTCGTGCTGAGGAGGGGACTGAGCTTGTCGAGCCGAAGGCGGCCGTAGGCCAACGCCCCGTCTCGAAGCGCCGTGTGCGCTGGGGTCCTTCGAGACGCCTGCGGTCTTCGACAAGCTCAGCCCTCCGGCTCCTCAGGACGAACGGGAATTTGGGAGGGGTAGCTTTGTCAAAGCCCCGCCTTCGAAATCCAGTCATGGAAAATCCGCACAGAACGCATTTCCAGCGCGTGCGGGCGGCAGATGAACCAGTAGGAATAGGGGCTTTCCACCTCGACTTCGAACAGCTTGGCCAGCCGCGCATCGTGGCTGCGGCGGAAGTGGTCGTCGTGCATGATCGCCACGCCCAGACCATTGGCCGCGGCTTCGAGGATCATCTGGCCCGAATCGAAAAGATCGATCGCAGCCGGCTCCAGCCCAGGCATGCCCAGCGCCTGTTTCCAGGCGGGGAAACTGTCAGGCAGTTCAGTGTGGATCACGAAGGTCTGGCGCGACAGCACTTCTTCGTCCGGGATTGCGCCAATTTCTTCGGCCAACGCTTTCGAGGTGAAGGCATAGACCCGGTTGTGATCGAGCCGCACCGCGTGGAAGATCGGATCGGGCTGCTTGGCCAGCACGATCGCCGCATCAAGCGTATCGCCAACCCGGTGGTCGAGGTGCGGGCTGGTATCAATATCGATGTGCAGGCGCGGGTGGGCCTTGCGCAGTTCGGGCAGGCGCGGGAACAATCGCTGGGTGCCGAACAAGGGCAAGACGCCCAAGTGCAGGCGCAGCACCTTGCTGTCCTCGACCTGGCCCTCGACCGCGGCGGCGAGCTCGTCAAAGCGGGGGCCGACCGCGTCGTAAAAGGCCTGGCCATCGTCGGTCAGCCGCATCGCCTGATGCTGGCGGGTAAACAGCCGCTTGCCGATGAAGTCCTCCAGCGCGGCGACCCGGCGTGACAGCGCGGACGGGCTCAGCCCCAGCTCGTCGGCAGCCGCGCGGGCACTGCCCAGCCGGACGATCCGCACAAACGCCTCGATCGCGCGCAAGGGAGGGAGGCGACGGATTGCCAAGGGTCAGACTTCCGCGGTTTCGTCCTGGGGAGCAGGCGGGTGGAGCCGCAAACGGGTAACGCGTTTTTCATCGCCTGCAACAATTTCCAGCGTCCAGCCGCTGTCATGTTCCAGCATCGCGCCGACACAGGGGACTTGCCCTGCCAGCAGGAAGGCGAGGCCCCCCAGCGTATCGACGTCTTCCTCAACCTCGCCCAGCCGCGCGTCGATCGCCGCGCCGACATCGTCAAGCTCGGCCCGGGCATCGGCTTCCCACATGCCCGATTCGAGCGGGACCAGCAGGGCCTCGGGCGCGTCGTCGTGCTCGTCCTCGATCTCGCCGGTGATTTCCTCGACCAGGTCTTCGAAAGTAATGATCCCGTCGGTGCCCGAATATTCATCGACCACCACTGCCAGGTGAACCCGGCTGGCGCGCATATCGTTGAGTACGTCGAGCGCATTGCGGGCCTGCGGCACGAACAGCGGCTGGCGCAGCAAAGTGGTCCAGTCCTTGGGGCTCTTGCCGCTGGCCAGGAACGGGAAAACGTCCTTGATCAGCACCATGCCGATAATCTCGTCGAGCGTATCGGCATAGACCGGCAGGCGCGAATGGCCGTGTTCGGCAAAGGCAGCGACCACTTCGTCCCATGTCGCGCTTTTGGGGAGCGCAATGATCTCGCCGCGCGGGATCGCGACATCGTCGGCATCGTGCTCGCTGAAATGCAGCAGGTTGCGCAGCATCTGGCGTTCGAGCGGAGAGAGATCGCCTTCCGCGTCCTCGCCGCCGTCTTCCTCGTGCTCGTCGATCGCTTCTTCCAGCTGCGCGCGCAGCGACTGGTCCGGCTCGGCCAGGTTCCTGAGGCGGCGGACCAGGCTCGCCAGCCAGTTTCTACTGTCTCCGTCTCCGGAAGCTGTGTCGGCCATGGCCGCGTTCAAATCCCTATGTCTCGTCGTGGTCGCCATATGGGTCGGCAATGCCCATCAGCGCAAGCGCCTTTATTTCGAGGCTTTCCATTTGCCGCGCGTCCTCGGGCGAGGTTTCGTGGTCATAGCCGGCCAGGTGGAGCAGGCCGTGGACGATCAGGTGGGCGGTGTGGTGTTCAAGGCTGATACCTTTTTCGCGCGCCTCGCGCTGGCAGGTTTCGAGCGCGAGGACGAGGTCACCGAAGCCGAACATATAGTCCGACACAAATTTGCCGTTGGAGAAATTGAGAAATTCCTCGCGGCTCAGCGCCGGGAAGGATAACACATTCGTTGGACGGTCTTTTTCCCGCCAGTCGCGGTTCAAGCTGCGCACTCTGGAATCGTCAGCGAACAGGATGCTGATTTCGCCATCGATCGCAAGTTCGGGAGCAAGGGCGGCAATTGCGCGATAGGCATTTTCGCTGAAGATCTGCCAATCGATCCAGGACAGCCAGTTGGCTTCTACCGATACGTTCAAATCCAAAACAACCTCCGTCACCCCCGCGTAGGCGGGGGTCCCGCTCTTCTTCTCGGGCGTTAGCGCAATAGCGGACCCTCGCCAAGGCAGCGGGACCCCCGCTTTCGCGGGGGTGACGAAGCAGGGGTCAGCTGAGGGTTGTACTGATGATCTGGTCGTACAGATCGTTCCAGTTCGGATTGGCCTTCTCGATCAGGTCGATCTTCCATTGCCTTCGCCATTTCTTGATCGCCTTCTCGCGCGCGATGGCGTCTTCAATCCGGTCATGGTGCTCGGCATAGACGAACCGTGTGAGGCCATATTGCTGCGTAAACGCAGCACCCTTTCCGTCGCGATGCTGGGTGATGCGCTCGGGCAGGTAGGCAGTGACCCCGGTGTAAATGGTGCCGCGATAACGCTCGGTCATCATGTAAACCCAGCCGCCGCGCTTCATAGCGTGCCTCGCAAAGAACAGCGGGACCCCGCCTTCGCGGGGGTGACGGTGGCAATGAGCGGACACAAATGGAGCTCGTTACCCCCCGGGAAAGCGAGGGTCTCGCTGCCTTGCGCCAATGCATTACCCCTCCTGCCCCTCATAAGCCTCGACAATCCGTCCGACGATCGGGTGGCGAACCACATCGGCCACGGTGAAGCGCGTGATGGCAATGCCTTCCACGCCTTCCAGCCGGCCGACCGCGTCGTTCAGCCCGCTCATGGCCGGGCCGCCGGGGATATCGACTTGCTTGGGATCGCCGCAGACCACCATCCGGCTGTTCTGGCCGAAGCGGGTGAGGAACATCTTCATCTGCTCGCGCGTGGTGTTCTGCGCCTCATCCAGGATGATGAAGCTGTCGGCCAAGGTGCGCCCGCGCATGAAGGCGATCGGCGCAATCTCGATCTCGCCGCTGGCCAGGCGCCGCTCGACCTGTTCGGGCGGCATGCAATCGTAAAGCGCATCGTAAAGCGGGCGCAGGTAGGGATCGACCTTCTCCTTCATGTCGCCGGGCAGGAAGCCCAGCCGCTCGCCCGCTTCGACCGCCGGGCGGCTGAGGATCAGGCGCTGGACCGATCCAGTGATCAGCTGGCTGACCGCTTGCGCCACCGCGACATAGGTCTTGCCGGTCCCGGCCGGGCCGAGCGCGAAGATCACGTCCTTAGATGCCAGCGCGCGCATGTATTCGACTTGCGTTGCGCTGCGCGGGACGATCGTTTTCTTGCGGGTGCGGATCATGATCGGCGGGGCACCGTCATCGCCGCTGACGATGCCTTCCAGCGTGGGTTCGGCCGACATGGCTATGATCGAATCGACCGCGCCAGGATCCAGCTCTTGGCCCTTGAGCAGCCGTTGGTGCATAGCTTTCAGAACATCGCGGGCGCGGCCGACGGCGTCTTCGGGGCCTTCGATCTGGGCCCGGTTGCCGCGGGCCGAGATGAACACGCCAAGGCGGTTCTCGATCTGGACAAGGTTGGCGTCGAACTGGCCGAACAGCGCGCCAAGGATCGCCGCTT
This sequence comes from Novosphingobium sp., assembly GCA_013822005.1. GTDB lineage: Bacteria > Pseudomonadota > Alphaproteobacteria > Sphingomonadales > Sphingomonadaceae > Novosphingobium. The sequence continues at coordinate 3,964 of PNJT01000150.1, forward strand.
CTTCGAATTCAAGTTCGGCCCTGGCCCGGCGAGGGGCATCGGGACGGGTGGGCGCCTCATGATAGGCGCGGGCAGGTTTGCGGGCCATGCGCTCCTTTCTTGGTGGGCCGGGAGTTGGCCCTGAGTCGGGAGGATAGGCCGCGCGTTGTTACACGCAAGCGACCATAGCCAAGCTGGCGGTGGAAAAGCGCTCAGGCGTGTGCGGATTGCAACAGCCGGGCCGAAAGCGAATTGGCTCCAGCCTCTAGCAGTTCCACCTCTACCAGGTCGCCAATCGCAGCATCGCCAGTGAAATGGACCGATTGCAGCCAGGGCGACTTGCCCAGCCACTGGCCGGCATACTTGCCCTTGCGCTCGACCAGCACCTGGCAGCGCTTGCCGACCGAGGCCTGGTTGAAGGCGAGCTGGGTGGTGTTGAGCGCGGCCTGGAGGCGTTGGAGCCGCTCATCCATCACCGCCATCGCCACCTGCCCGTCCATCGTTGCAGCGGGCGTGCCGGGGCGGGCGGAATATTTGAAGCTGAAGCACTGGGCATAGCCGACCTGCTCAACCAGTCGGAGCGTGTCTTCGAATTCGGCATCGGTCTCACCGGGGAAGCCGACGATGAAATCGCCCGACAGGGCAATGTCGGGCCGGACCGCGCGGACGCGTTCGAGGATCGCGAGATAGCTCGCCGCAGTGTGGCTGCGGTTCATCGCCTTGAGCACGCGGTCGTTGCCCGATTGCACCGGCAAGTGCAGGAACGGCATCAGCTTGGGTACATCGCGGTGTGCTTCAAGTAACGCTTGTGTCATATCGGCCGGGTGGCTGGTGGTATAGCGGATCCGCGCCAGCTCGGGGATCGCGGCCAGCGCCTCGATCAGCTTTTCCAGCCCCCGGTTGCTGTCGTCGCGCCACGCGTTGACGTTCTGGCCCAGCAGCGTGATCTCGCGCGCGCCGGCTTCGACCAGCTTCTTCGCTTCATCGACCAGTTCATTGTATCCACGCGATACTTCTGCGCCGCGGGTATAGGGCACCACGCAATAGGTGCAGAACTTGTCGCAGCCTTCCTGCACGGTCAGGAAAGCGCTTGGACCAACCTTGCGCCGGGCCGGCAGCGCGTCGAACTTGGTTTCGGCCGGCATATCGGTATCGACCGAACGGCGACCTGCGACAGCCTCTGAAATCATTGCCGGAAGTCTATGATATGCTTGCGGCCCAACCACCATCGAAACCGAAGGCGCGCGAGCCATGATCTCTTCGCCTTCGGCCTGGGCCACGCATCCTGCCACCGCGATCAGCGGGGCAGTGCCATCCTCGCGCCGCAACCGGCCGATGTCCGAATAGACCTTCTCTGCCGCCTTTTCCCTGATGTGGCAGGTGTTGAGCACGACCAGGTCGGCCTCTTCGCCTTCGGGCGCGGGGGCGATGCCTTGCTCGGCCAGCAGCTCGGCCATGCGTTCGCCGTCATAGACGTTCATCTGGCAGCCAAAGCTTTTGACCCGGTAGGTCCTGGGGGGCGGGGTAGGGCGCATGGGGAGCGGCCTATAGCCGCCTTTGCCGCGCTTTCAAACCTCTGGCTTGGCCTCGCCCTTGGGAGCCACATAGCCGACCATCGGCAAGTCAAAGCGGAACGGACGCAGCGGCTTGCCCAGCGTGGCAACCAGCTTTTCCTCGATCATCCCGCGCACCTTGGCCGCGATCGCCTTGCGCCCGCCGACATCGTGCGGATCGAACGGATCGAGGAAGTGGACATGGACCGGGAAGGTCCCGGCCCGCGCGAACAGCCGCCGGGCATTGGCAGTCCCGGTTTCGCGGTCAAGCCAGGCCTGCCATTCGGCAATCGCGCCGTAGTCGATCACTACCGGCTGGACCAGCATGCCCGGTGGCGGCGGTTCGAGCACCGAGAGCATCGAGGTCTTGAACGGCAGCAGCGAATGCCCGTCGGTCACCGTGCCTTCGGGAAAGATCACCACCGACCAGGTATCGGCCAGCGCCTCGCGCAGGTCGTTGATCTGGGCGGCGATGTTCAGCTTGGCCTCGCGCTTGACGAAGACCGTGCGGTTGAGCCGCGCCATCCAGCCCAGCATGAACATGTCGGCAATCTCGGCCCGGCTGACAAAGGCCGATCCGGTCAGCCCGCCCAGCACCGGGATGTCGAACCA
>PNJT01000151.1 GCA_013822005.1 Novosphingobium sp.
TCTTTCCTTTCTTAGGTCCTCTCCATTTGTGGCCTTCGCCAAAAATGGAGAGGACCTTTTAGGGTTTGATCTTGTCGGCGCAGCTTGCTTCACTGTCGCTACCGCCAGTCAAGGAACCCAGCATGACCAACCCACTCCGTTCAATCCGCGGCTCCGTCGTCCTTGTCACCGGCGCGGCCTCGGGCATGGGCCGGGCAACGGCGCGGCTGTTTGCCGAGGAAGGCGCGCATGTCGCTGTTACCGATGTCAACGCCGAAGGGGCAGAGGCGGTGGTGGGCGAGATCCTGGCCGCGGGCGGATCGGCGCGGGCCTGGGCGCTGGATGTGGGCGATGCCGCCAGCATTGCTGAAGTCGTGGCCGCAATTGGCACCTGGCACGACCGGCTCGACGTGGTGGTCAACAATGCCGGAATCTCGAACTGGGCAGCAATCGATGGCGACGAATACGATGCGGTGTGGGAGCGGGTGATGCGGGTCAACGCCACCGCCCAGCAGCGGGTGATCCACGCCGCGCTACCCTGGCTGAAACAGGCCCCCTATGGCCGGATCGTCAACATCGCCTCAACCGAAGCGCTCGGCGCGACCAGTGGCAACAGCGCCTATGCCGCCAGCAAGGCCGCAGTCACCGGGCTGACCCGCGCACTGGCGCTGGAGCTGGGCAAGATCGGGATCACCGTCAACTGCGTGTGTCCCGGCCCGATCGAGACCGGCATGACCGCCAAGGTCCCCGATGCCGACAAGGCCACTTACGCCCACCGCCGCACGGCCCTTCGCCGCTATGGCCAGCCCGAGGAAGTGGCGCATGTGACTTACAGCCTTTGCCTGCCGGGGGCCTCCTACATCACCGGGGTGACGATTCCGGTGGATGGCGGGCTGATGGCTAGGAATGCTTGAACCTTAGGTCCTCTCCAGATTTGCGCAGCACATCTGGGGAGGTGGCAGACGCCGAAGGCGGCTGACGGAGGGGCAAGGACGCCAGCCCAGAAGCCCCTCCGTCTCGGCCTGACGGCCGCTCCACCTCTCCATTTGTCGCCTTCGCGAAAAATGGAGAGGATCTGGGAGGTTACGGCCGTCCCACACTCGAATAGGCAAAGCCCTTGGCCCGCACTTCGGTCGGGTCGTAGATATTGCGCAGGTCGACCAGCACCGGCTGAGTCATCAGGCCCTTGACGCGGGTGAGGTCGAGCGCGCGGAAGGCGTCCCATTCGGTGACGATCACGGTGGCGTCGGCGCCCTCGATCGCGGCATAGGCATTGGGCTTCATTTCGACGCCTGGCATCAGCGGCTTGGCGAGCTCCATGCCCTCTGGATCGTAAGCCGCGACTTCCACCCCGGCGTCCATCAGCGTCTGCGCCACGGCGATCGCCGGGCTGTCGCGCATATCGTCGGTGTTGGGCTTGAAGGTCAGCCCCAGCATGGCGACCTTCTTGCCGCGCGCGGCTTCGACCCCGCCCAGCGCCTCGACCACCTTGCGGCCCATCGCGCGCTTGCGGGCATCGTTGACCTTGACCACCGCCTCGACGATTCTGGTCGGGGCTTCATAGTCCTCGGCGGTCTTGAGCAAGGCCAGCGTGTCCTTGGGGAAGCACGATCCGCCATAGCCCGGACCAGCGTGGAGGAATTTCGGGCCGATCCGCCCGTCCATCCCGATCCCGCGGCTGACGTCCTGGACGTCCGCGCCGACCTTTTCGCACAGGTCCGCCATTTCGTTGATGAAAGTGATCTTGACCGCCAGGAAGGCATTAGCGGCATATTTGATCAGCTCGCTGGTGCGGCGCGAAGTGAACAGGATCGGGCTCTTGTTGAGGAACAGCGGGCGATAGACTTCGTTCATCACGCCGCGCGCCCAGTCATCCTCGGTGCCGACCACGATCCGGTCCGGGTGCTTGAAATCGCCGATTGCTGCACCTTCGCGCAGGAATTCGGGGTTGGAGGCGACCGCGAATTTCACTTTCAGCCCGGCGGCGGCAAGGATCCGCTCAACTTCGTCGCCGGTGCCGACCGGAACGGTCGACTTGGTCACCACCACGGCATCGGTCTTCAGGTTCTGGCCGATTTCCTCGGCCACGGCGTAGACGAACGAGAGGTCGGCATGGCCATCGCCGCGGCGGCTGGGGGTGCCGACCGCGATGAAGATCGCGGCTGCCCCGGCGATCCCTTCGGCCAGGTCCGTGGTGAACGAGAGTCGCCCGGACTTGGCGTTGGAAGTGACCAGCTCGGCCAGCCCCGGCTCATAGATCGGCATGACCCCGGCTTTGAGGCTATCGATCTTGGCCGGGTCCTTGTCGATGCAGACCACGTCGTGGCCGAAATCGGCGAAGCAGGCCCCCGATACCAGCCCGACATAGCCCGAGCCGACCATTGCGATCTTCATGCTGCACTCCTTTGCGTGACGCTTGTCGCGCCAATCTCGTTTACCAGCGCCTCAATCAACCAGCGTTCGGTGCCTTCCAGCCCCAACGCGGTCAACCGTCCGGTCTTGTAGGCCCCGGTATCAATCCCGATCCGGTTGGCGGCGAAATCGGGCTTCTCAAAAATCGTGTGCCCGTGGACTACCACCGGGCCGAAACTCTCCGTGTGCGAAAGGAAGGGTTCGCGGATCCAGCGCAGGTCGGCCACCCGCTGGTCCTCCAGCGGCACATCGGGGCGAATCCCGGCGTGGACGAACAGGTAGTCGCCGATCCGCACCTGGTCTTCGAAACTGCGCAGGAAGGCGATGTCCTCCTGCGGCACGGCGGCCTGGATCAGTTCCAGCGTTTCGGCCAGCTCGGCGCGGTGGTAGGCGGCGGGATCAATCGGGTAGGACAGCACCGTCTCGCGCCCGCCATAGCGCAGGAAATGCCGCAGCACTTCCTCGCTCTCCAGCGCGTCAAGGAACATCTCTTCGTGGTTGCCCAGCAATATCCGCACCTTGCGGCGCTGGCCTAGCGCCCGCGCCGCGCGGATTACCCCGGCGCTGTCGGGGCCGCGATCGACCAGGTCGCCCAGCAGGACGATCGTGGTATCGCCGGCGCTGCGTTCGCTGTCGTCGGCTTCCACTGCGGCGATCAGTTCGCTGAACAGATCGAGCCGCCCGTGGACGTCGCCAATCGCATAGACGCGCTGCCCTTGCGGGATCGCCGGGGCGGGGCCACTCTCGCGAAGGCCGAACAGGGTGCGCAAGGACTTGAGCATGGGGAGGAATTCTCTGCATCGCCTATAGCGGGCAGTGGCTTAACGAACAATGGTGCTGGCTTGCGGCTCAGCCCGGCGTGGCGACAAAACCACACATCTCGAGGTTAACGCAAAATAAGCAACGATCTGCTCTTGTGCAGTGCAGCAAGATTGTGCAGTCCTGCCCCCGCGCGTTGCGATTGTTTCCGCCAACGAGGAGCAACCGGCGCGTGCAGGCGGGACAAAGCACCTCCAATCGCTCAAGGAAGATTGACATGCTCACGTCCGTCCGCGGACTTATCGCCGCTTCACTTATCGCAGGTGCCTTTGTCGCCGCTCCCGCTTTCGCCGATGAAACCGATCCGCCGGCCGACTGGAGCGTATCGGGCTATGTCACCGCGATAACCGACTACCGGTGGCGCGGGCTGTCCTATTCGGGCGGCGATGTGGCGATCCAGGGTTCGATCCAGGTTACGCATTCCAGCGGGTTCTATGCCGGCACCTGGGGTTCCAGCTTCGAGCAGGATGCGCCCGATGTCTACGGTTCAGCCGAAGTCGATCTCTATGCCGGCTGGTCGGGCGAATTGGCCAGCGGGCTGACCGCCGATGTCGGGGCGACCTGGTACACTTATCCCAACGGCACTTTCGGCAAGGCCAGTTTCGTCGAGCCCTACGCCTCGCTTTCGACTACGCTGGGGCCGGTCACCGCCAAGGCCGGGGTCAACTATGCCTGGAAGCAGGACGCGCTGGGCGGGGATGACAATGTCTATCTTTACACCGACCTCAGCAGCGGTGTCCCGGGCACTCCGGTGACACTCAATGCACGCCTGGGCTACACATCAGGGGCACTTTCACCCAAGTTGCTGACCCTCACCAGCCTGGACGGCGGATTCGACTATTCGGTTGGCGCCACTGCCAGCATCACCAAGAACCTCTCGGTCGGGGTCAGCTACATCGGGGTCGATGGCAATTCGATCGATGGCTTTTCGAACGATGCGGTCGTGGGCTCGATCAAGCTGGAGTTCTGAACGGGCCGGTGTTGCCTTCCGCACCAGCGGAACATAGGAACTCCCCATGACCAGATTCCTCCACTCGATGCTCCGCGTCACCGACCCGGACGCGACGATCGCCTTCTTCAAGCTGATCGGGCTGGACGAAGTACGCCGCTTTGACAGCGAGGCCGGGCGCTTCACGCTGATCTTCCTGGCCGCGCCGGGTGAGGAGGGCGTGGCCGAGGTTGAGCTGACTCATAACTGGGATCCACAGCCCTATGACGGCGGGCGCAATTTCGGTCACCTCGCCTACCGGGTGGAGAATGTTTACGAGACCTGCGCGGCGCTCTCGGCGGCGGGCCACACGATCCACCGACCGCCGCGCGACGGGCATATGGCCTTTGTGAAGACGCCCGATGGCATTTCGGTCGAACTGCTGCAGGACGGCAATCTGCCGCCGGCCGAGCCGTGGCTGTCGATGCCCAACACCGGCAGCTGGTAAGCCTTAGGCCTTCGGCGCGAGCCGCAGCACGGCGTAGCCCAGCACGGCAGTCAGCAGCGATCCCGCCAGGATCCCCAGCTTGGCCTGTTCGACCAGCGCGGGGCTGGCGGGGAAGGCCAGTTGGGCAATGAACAGGCTCATGGTGAAGCCAATCCCGCAGAGCAGCGCGAGGCCGGTTACGTGGGTCCATGAGGCGCCCTCGGGCCGCCGGGCAAAGCCCAGCTTCTCGGCCGCATAGACCGCCCCGAAAATCCCCGCGAGCTTGCCCAGTGCCAGCCCCAGCGCGATGGCCAGCGGCAGGGTCAGGTCCAGCCCCGGTGCGGTCAGGTCGGGCAGTTCCACCCCGGCATTGGCGAGCGCAAAGATGGGCACCACCAGATAGGCGCTGAGCGGGGCCAGCACGTGCTCCATCCGCAGCAACGGGCTTTCCCCGCGCCGGTCGAGCCCCAGCGGCACGCATAGCGCCGCGGCGACCCCGGCGACCGTGGCGTGAACGCCCGAATGCAGCACGACGTACCACAGCGCCGCTCCGCCCAGCGCAAAGACCCATGGGCGGCGGACGCCCAGCCGCGCGGCCAGGAACAGTGCGACCAGCACTGCTCCCGCTGCGGCCAGCCAGCCCATATGCAGTTCGGCGGTATAGAACAGCGCAATGATCGTCACCGCGCCCAGATCGTCAACAATCGCCACGGTCAGCAGGAACAACCGCAGCGAAGCCGGGATGCGGCCCGCCAGCAGGCTCAGCACCCCGATCGCAAAGGCAATGTCGGTCGCGGTCGGGATCGCCCAGCCGCGGTGCAGCGCGGGCATGTCGCGGGCGATTGTCAGATAGATCAGCGCCGGCACCGCCATGCCCATGGCCGCGGCCAGCACCGGCAGGCGGCGCTGCGCCGGGGTGGAGAGCTCGCCGACCAGGATTTCGCGCTTGATCTCAAGGCCAACGGTGAAGAAGAACAGCGCCATCAGGCCGTCGTTGACCCAGTGGTGCAGGCTGGAGAGGTGCGCCAAGGGGCTCCAGCGCAAGGGATCGTGCAGCAGTGCGTGCCAGGCGTGGCTGGCTGGCGAATTGGCCAGCACCAATGCCGCTGCGGCGGCCAGCATCAGCAGCACACCCGCGCCGGCCTCGCCGTGAAGCAGGTGCCTGGCCCGTGCGGCCAGGATTGAGATCGGGTGGCGGATGAACTTGATCATGATGCCACGCCGATTTCCCGAAACGGCACGCAAAGGCAATCGCAATCGGTTGGCCGCCCGGCGAATTCGTGTCCGGGGGCCCGAAAAGCGGTATCGGCCAAACTGAATTCGATGGTTTCCGATTACAGGCAACGCAGAAACCCAATTATAAGGTTACTGTAAGACACTTGCAGGTTGCTCTGCGTTGCACGGACACCGGATTGCCGATAGCCTTGC
>PNJT01000152.1 GCA_013822005.1 Novosphingobium sp.
CGAGTGCCCTTGAACAGAGTCAGGTTGTTTGGATCGAACTCACGCCGGGCCTGATCCATCGCGTTCAAGGCCACCACTGCATCCTTGAACTCGGTATTGGGCTGGCGCTGGATCGTCTCGCAGGAGCCGTCGATGCAATAGACATCGCCGTCGCAGATGAACTGGTTAGGGTCCTGGGGCTGGTCCGGAACCGGGCAGTCGTAGACCCGCTCAAAGGTTCGGCACGGGGTCTCGTCTGTCAGGCAGTACTCCTGTTCGAGATTGCAGCCCGGCGTCTGCTCGAGCGTTGTGCAATCCTGCGCGGGCGTGAACCTGTTGCACTGGTAATCACGCCGCCAGGCCCAGCAGGGCTGGGTGATGGAATAGCCGTCAATCGTGCGGGTCACCGGATCGCTGTCACTGCAGGTCTCAACCGGGCTTGTGCAGTTGGCGTCGGCAGCAAGGCTCGCGCACTGGCTCTCGTCTCTGGTCGTAGTGACAACCTGCCTTGGCGTAACCCGTATCGGAGTGAGGCCTGCGACCGGCTCGGAGCAAGTGTATTCCGCGATCGGATCGCCCGGTTCGAAACACTTGTACCCGGTTGGTGTATCGATGCCTTGCAGGCACTTGCCCGGATGACTGCCGGTTAAGCGGCAGGTTGCCAGGTCGAAGGCCGTGCACTCGGGGTCGAGTTTCGGGCAGTAGTAGAGATAATCGGTGACTGTGGTGACGCTGGCCTGCAGTGTCACCGTGCAGCTTTGCGTGCTGCTGTCGACCGTGTAGCCCGTGTTGCAGGTGGCTTTGTAGCGCGCGGCAGTGCCGCTCGCGGGTGGAAGCAGAACACAGCGGCCCTGCGTGCCGCCGACCGTCATCCCGCTGGTGTAGGAGAGCGGATCTTCGCTGATTGTCTTCGACCGGGCGATTGCCGCGTCAAGGTCGACCTTGCTGAATGTTGCCCGGCTCGCACTCGAGTTCCGCATCGTCTGGTAGCCAGTGTTCGCGCTCGCCTGACTGGCTGCGGCACGTTCCATAGCCTTGGGATCGTCAAAGTAGCCCGATTGACTCGGTGTGCCGGAGTAGCCCGGCACGCGGTCTGCGTTGGGCTGGGTGGTCGCGGCACTTTGTGCTGCCGCCCCGATGTCCTTGCCGAAGGCTTTCCCGTCGGCTTTCGCAGCGTCGGTGGTGGTCTGGGCCTGGGCGAAACAGGGCAAGGCAGTTGCCAAAAAGAAGGCAAGGGCGAAGCGGCTCATGGCTGGTCTCCTTGGAGGCGAGCGAGGTGCTGGGCTGCGATACGCGCACCGGGGCCACCTCCTGACGCGAAGGTGCGCAGGGCATATTCAGCGGTGACGTTGCCGTTCATCCGGTCGAAGGGCGGTGCCGCACTTGTGCAGTCGAAGCCTGAGCACAGATCGAAGTCGCTCGCGGTGACGATGTAGGCGGGGACTTCGCTGATATTGAACGCGCGGAACAAGCGAGGATCGATCCCGACCCCGTCCATGCGCTCACCTGGCCCCAGCACCTTGCCGAGCGCCTCGGTCATGACCTTGGCCGAGCCCTTGGTGAGCCCGCGAAACACCACGACGCCGCCGGCGCGGGTGACGTCGTCCATCATCTGGCGCAGCGCCTGAGCTGGCATCGACAGTGAAGCAAAGGCGATGAACCGCGGCGCTTCGCCAAGACCGTCTCTGGCCATATCGCCAGCATCGGCGACCATCTTGTCGAAATCGAACATCGCATCGCTTGGTGCTGAGTGCGGCGCGCTGCCCGCATAGCGGCGGCCATTGGCCTTGCCTGCATCGGCGCTCTGGCTGGCATCGGCGGTGATGGCCTTGGCACGGTCTCGCGCACTGACGGCAAGTGCCTCGGCCTCAGCGGTCTGGTCGGCGGCGCGCGCGCGGATCGATGCAAGATCGATCTCCGGGTCACTGGATTGCGCGAGCGCACCGCCGAACGCAGAACTAGCGACAAGGGCAGTGATAGCAAGGGCTTGGAGGGAGGTTTTCATAGTGCGCAGCAATTCCGTTTGCGCCAGACCAGGTAGCCCATGTCCTCGCCAATGGCGGGGTAGACCTGGCCGGCCGACATGAAAGTAGTGGAGGCGCCGATCGGCGCGCAGGCGTAGCGCCCGCTGGTCTGGGGATTGGGGTTGGTGGCCTGAAAGCGGTATTGCTGCTTGCGCATCACCGGCATCAGGTATTTGCCGCAAAGGCCCTTGCCGCCCATCGTGCCCCAGGCGACCAGCTCGCGGTGGAGCTTGTAGGCGAAGCGCGAGAGCGCGAGCCGCGAGGCTTGGACATGGCCGATCGTCGCCGAGACGTTGCCATTGAGCGGATACATCGAACCCTGGCAGCCGGCGCACCAGAACAGGCTGTCCGAGGGCAGTTTGGTGGTGGCAAGCACGCAGTCGGCGGCGCAGGCAGCGAGGGCGAGCGGGTTGGCGAACAGCACGGCTTCAGGGTTGATGATCGCGGTGAGCTCGCTGTCCTGCCACAGCGGATCGATCTCGGTGATATAGAGGATGTCGACCGAGCCGCTCTCGAGGCAGAGGAAGTCGGCGACCAGCTCCATCCAGTAGATCAGCGGATAGGCATACCAGTGGACATGCCACTGTGACTGGTACTGGGTCGCGCCGCCGACCGCTGACGGCCCCGCCATGGTCTTGAATCCGATGTCGAAACCAGGGTCAAGTTTGAGCCCGCCCAGGTTGACGAAACACCAGGGCTTCATCGAGACGTCAGCGAGCCGGACCGGCTCCCAGAACCCCATCGCGATGCCGGGACGCAGTCCGCACAGACACACCGGCAAGTCAGGGTTGTCGGGATCGGGGCGATTTGACGGCCAAATTTTGAGCCCCCCAATCGAAATCGGGAACAGGCACGACCAGCAGATATCGGTGATCGGGTTGACGAAGTGTCCGGTACACTTGCCAGGCGTCCCTGCTTCAGCGGGTGCGCCTGTGGCCAGTGCTATCATCCCCGCTGCGAGGAACGAGAGGAGGCGCTTTGAAAGCGATGATTTTGTGCGGCTCATGACGGCCTCGATTGCGGAAGTTTGGGGGGCTGTTCGGTCACGATCAGCACGCGGCCCTGTTGTTCGACCACGGCAGGAACCGCGTGGATGGCAAAATGCGCGGTGAGCTTGCCGCCCTGGTCGAAGTAGAACCGGCGCTGTCGTCCTTTCATCAGCTCGAGCGGCGCGCCGCTAACGAGGATGAACTTGGCGGGCGTCTTGCCGTAACGCGCCAGGGCCCAGTCGATCTGCGCCTTGTCATCGCCATCGACGAAAACGAGCGGGGCGCGCAGCGGTATGGTGTCGAGCGGATTGACCCGTGTGCCGCGCGCGATGACGGTGCGACCCTTGTCGTCCTTGATGTCGGTATCGACCGTGATCGTCGGATCGAATGACCAGCGCCGCACGGCACCCGCTAGCGCAATCCCTGCGACCGGGGCGGGGCGGCCCACCCTTGCGATCGTGCGGCGCTTCAGTTCGGCATTGAGCTTGGTGGTCTCGCCGCTCGCTTCGAGGTGAAGCAGGCGGGCATGGATCTGTGCGAGCAGGTCGGGCTCGATGACCGGCCAGACCGTGCCATGCTGACCGTAGTCGCGGGCCTGCGCTGAACTTGCGACCACCAGCGCGAGCGCAGTGGCACAGAGCGGGAAAGCGATGCGCTTCATAGCGGTCATCACAGGATTGGCCTCCCGACCCCGATGACTTGTGGTCGGCAGATCCAGCCAATCGCGGCATAGCGGCTGTCGAACCCGTCTTTGTGCTCGGAGCCGACGAAATAGCAGTCCTTGGGGATCGTGCCGGTCGGCCCGAGCGGCAGCGGTTCGCCGAGGCGGCTCGCGGCCTTGGCGCGGGCTACGGCCACACCGTTCACGAAGAACGCGCGGTCCTTCTCGGTGACCCGGTCACCTGCCACGCCCAGCACGCGTTTGCCGAACGGCAGCGGCTTCGCCCCGAAATGGCGGGTAACCAGATCGGAACGCGGCGGCATGAACACAATCAGGTCGCCGCGCGCAGGTGTGTCCGTCCGATCGAGCCAGATCGCCCAATAAGGGAGCGACGGGCTGGCATTGATCATCAGCGCATGGGATTCGGCAAACCGGCTTGCTGACGCGAGCGCGAGGGCGCCCGCGCCAACGCCTACGAAGAGTGCGAGCCGCGGCACCCGGGCGAACTGTCTGCCAATCCAGCTGGGCAAGCGGAGCGTGTCAACGGGTGCCATGGCTCGAAGCTCCTGGCGCTCCAAGGCGCCGCGCCACATCGGCGCGGACCTGTTCGGTGAGATCGGGCACTCCGCCGGAGACCACGGCCTCGGCGACGAGCACGGTGCGGCCGTCCTTGCCCAAGGCCTGGACCGAAGCCTCGACCGCCTTGAGGTAGGCGGCGGCGCGCGTCTGGGTCTCTTCGGCGGGTCGGCCCGAACGGGCTTCGGCTTCAACGAAGTCTCCCATGATGCGGGAGAGCTGGACCGTGACCACTTCGCGGCGTCCTAGCGTCACGATCTCGCGGGTCGCCCAGGCGCCCCACAGCGTGGATGCGAGCATCGAACCCGCAATGACCAGTGCAGTCGGCGAGAGCCCGGCGAAGCGGCGCGGTGCGTTTGATGTTGCCATAATGTTCCTCACGCGCCTTTCTCCAAGGTCTTGAGCCCTTCGCTGACTTCGTCGAGGAACCGGGGCAGCCGCCAAGCTGCCACCGCCGTGGCGAGCGCGACCAGGAACCAGGTCGACTGGTTGGCGAAGACATACTGACGGTCCGGGGTGGCATCGGCGAAAGCGCCGAACAGTGAACCCAGAAAGGCAAAGGTCACATCCATCTGTCCGCCGGTCAGCAGCAGCAGGAACATGAGCGGCAGGCCCATCGCGATGACCCAGCAGGCCATCAGGAATATGCCCGACCGGATCATGATGTAGCAGCCATCGGCGGCAAGCCCCCACCAGTGACGGCGCGGCCTGCGCGCAGCAAGACGTGGCGGCCGGGGGAGGACGTGTCCTTCCTGGGTTGCCGCGATGATCGGACGATGTGGGAGCCAATCCGGCTCGGGCTTCGCTTCGACCTCGCGGTCAAAGGGTGTCTGCAGGCAGTGCGGCATGGGATCTCTTTCCTCCTGTTTGCTGGGGTTCATGGGTTGTCGGGGAAGGCGATGCGTTCGATCGCATCGGCAAGCTGGTGGCCGCGCGCCATTTCGGCATCGATCGCGGCGAAGGTTGCGGGCGAGCTCGAGAACAGCGTCGCGGAATAGTCGTCGAGCACGAGCCGGCCGATCGCCTCGGTCTCGGGCCCCTTGATGAAGACTTCGGAATAGGCCGAGCCCGAGCGCTTGAGGCTGCGGATAAGCGTCTCGGTGCGCTCGTCCATATCGAGGCGCTTGCTCGCCTTGAAATCGGCGATGGTTTCGGGTTTCTGCTGGAGGATCAGCATCCAGTCGCTGTTTTCGAGCGCCGCAGTCGCGCCGTCCGACTTGTAATAGTCGTTGAGACTCTGTGTGGCGGTGGCGAGCGCACCGCCGTATTTGCGGCAGGTGCGGGCATAAGTCTCGACGAACTCGCCCATCGACCCGCCTTTGAGCATCGACCAGGCCTCGTCGATCAGCAGCAGCTTGCGGACCGAACGCGCACTGCGGGTCATCGCCTGGCTGGTCATGAACATGATGGCCGACAGCACCACCGAGCGCAGCTCCTCGCGGGTGGCGAGATCGGACATCTCGAAGACGGTGAAGTCCGCCTCGAGATCGAGACTCGCCTGGCCCTCGAAGAACCGGGCGTAAGTGCCCCCAGCGGTGAACGGCCCCAGGGAGGTCGCAAGGTCAGCGGCGGTCTCGTTCTCCATGGCGGCGAGGCACGCGCCGACCTTGGTCACGCTGGCGCTGGACTGGTGCTCGGACCAGACCAGATTGACCGCGCGGTCGATCAGCCCGCGCTCGGTATCTGTGAGCCGCGCCGAATGCCGCGCCATCTGTCCGACAATGGCTTTGACCAT
>PNJT01000153.1 GCA_013822005.1 Novosphingobium sp.
AAGCCAAAACCTCGCTCACCGGAACGTAATCGTACCCCAGATCGCGGGCCACGGCTTCATAGGTGACTTTGCCTTCATGGACGTTGAGTCCTTCGGCCAGGTGCGGGTTGGCTTTCAGCGCGGCTTTCCAGCCGAGATCGGCGATCTTGAGCGCGTGCGGCAGGGTGACGTTGTTGAGCGCATAGGTGCTGGTCCGCGCCACCGCGCCAGGCATGTTGGCGACGCAGTAGTGGACGATCCCGTCAACCACATAGGTCGGCTCGGCATGGGTGGTGGCATGGCTGGTTTCAAAGCAGCCGCCCTGGTCGATCGCGACGTCGACCAGCACCGCGCCGGGCTTCATCGTGGAGAGCATTTCGCGGGTCACCAGCTTGGGTGCGGCCGCGCCGGGGACCAGCACCGCGCCGATCACCAGGTCGGCCTCGGCCACGCTTTCGGCCAGGTTGGCCTTGTTCGAAAAGCGGGTCTTGGCCCGGCTTTCGAAATGGATCCCCAGCTTTTCGAGCACTTCGGGATCGCGATCCAGGATCGTCACGTCGGCACCCAGGCCCACGGCCATCTGCGCCGCGTTGAAGCCGACCACGCCGCCGCCGATCACCACAACTTTGGCCGGAAGCACGCCGGGCACGCCGCCCAGCAGCACCCCGCGCCCGCCGTGCGCCTTCTCCAGCGCGGTCGCCCCGGCCTGGATCGACATCCGGCCCGCAACCTGGCTCATCGGCTTGAGCAGCGGCAACTGATTGCCCGGCCCGGTCACCGTTTCATAGGCGATCGCGGTGACGCCCGACTTGACCAGATCGGCGGTCTGCTCGGGATCGGGAGCGAGGTGGAGGTAGGTATAGAGCACCTGGCCCTTGCGCAGCTGTGCGCGTTCGGCCGGCTGCGGCTCCTTGACCTTCACCACCATTTCACATTCCGCAAAAATCTCGGCGGCGCTGGCCTTGATGATCGCCCCGGCGGCGACATAGTCGGCGTCCGAACAGCCGATCCCGCCGCCCGCGCCGGTCTCGACCCAGACTTCGTGGCCGTGAACCACCAGTTCCTTGGCGCTCTCAGGCGTCAGCCCGACGCGGTATTCGTGGTTCTTCACTTCCTTGACGGTGCCGACGCGCATCGGGGCTCTCCTTGGCTCTTGCTATTGCTCGCAGGATACGCCTGGTGCGCATGGAAGTTTCCCCAAAGTTACCCTGTTCACGGCCTGCAATCGGTGATATTTCCCGCAACGAAACAACTATCTGGGAAAATTGACCGTGGACCGCAACGATGTGCTGATCCTTGAAGCTCTGCAGAAAGACTCATCGCGCTCGATCGCCGAGCTGGCCGAGCTGGCCGGCGTCTCGCCCTCGGCCTGCCACCGCCGGATCAAGGCGCTGGAGGCCAGCGGCGTGATCACCGGCTACGGCGCGCAAGTCGATCCGCAGAAACTGGGCCTCAAGATGCAGGCCTTTGTCGAGATCACCCTGACCAGCCAGAGCCGCGAGGCAATGGACCGGTTCGAGCGTGCGGTGGCCGACTTCGACGAGATTCTCGACTGCCACCTGATGGCCGGCCACGCCGACTATCTGCTGCGCGTCGCGGCGCGCGATCTGGACCAGTACGACCGGATCCACCGCGATTGCCTCGCGGCGCTGCCCGGAGTCTCCTCGATGCGTTCGGCCTTCGCGATCCGCCGGATCAAGCGGTGGAGCGGGTATCCGGTGCGGGGCTAAAGTCTGTTTCAGTTGCACTGAAACAGGTGCACCACCGGCCCGCTCCCCCTCCTGGCCACCCAACTCTAGGTTACCTTGTGGGTGGCCGGAAGGGGGAGCGGGCCGGTGGTGCTTCCACCTAAGTGGAACAGACTCTAGGCGACCGCCTTGAGCCGGGCCTTGTCGTGCCGGGCGATCCATTCCTCAAGGATCGGCGCGATCCGGGTTCGCCACTTGCTGCCGTTGAAGATGCCGTAGTGGCCGACTTCGGGGGCGAGGTGGTATTTCTTCTTCGCGTCGCCGAGCCCGGTGGCCAAAGTCAGCGCGGCCTTGGTCTGGCCGATCCCGGAGATATCGTCGCGCTCGCCCTCGACAGCGAGCAGCGCGGTGTCCTTGATTTTGCTCAGGTCCACCACTTTGCCGCGGTGGACGAACGTGCCGCTGGGCAGCGAATGCTTCTGGAACACATGCTCGACTGTCTGGAGGTAATAAGCCGCGTTGAGATCGCAGACCGCACGGTATTCCTCGTAGAAGTCCTTGGTCGCATCGGCGTCTTCGTCGGCGCCGGCGACCAGGTGCTTGAACATGTGATAGTGGCTCAGCATGTGGTTGCCCAGGTTCATGCTCATGAACCCGGCCAGCTGCATGAAGCCCGGATAGACCTGCCGCCCGGCGCCCGGATACTGCAGCGGCACCGTGGCGATCACGGTATGCCGGAACCATTCGAGCGGGCGCTGCATGGCGAGGTCGTTCACCGAAGTCGGTGCCTCGCGGGTGTCGATCGGGCCGCCCATCATGGTCAGCGTCAGCGGGCGGCAGGGATGGCGGGTATCGGCCATGATCGCGGTTGCGGCGAGCGCCGGGACCGAGGGCTGACACACCGCCAGCATGTGCGCGCCTGGACCAACATGTTCCAGGAAGGCGATCAGGTAGTCGATATAGTCATCAAGGTCGAAATCACCTTCGCGCAGCGGGACCATCCGCGCATCGGCCCAGTCGGTGATGAATACGTGGGCATTTTCAACCATGCGCTCCACGGTGCCGCGCAGCAGGCTGGCGAAGTGCCCGCTCATTGGCGCCACGATCAACAGCCTCGGTGCGTCGGCGGCGAGGCCCGGATGGCTGAAATGCAGCAGATTGCCCCAGGGACGGTGCAGAACGATCGCCTCGGTCACCGGCTGGGTGACACCATCGACGCTCACTTCCTCGATATCGAAAGCCGGTTTGCCATAGTTGGCGCTGGCATGGGCGAAGACTTCCAGCGCCGAAGCCATGGTCGGGCCAAGCCCGGTATAGCCGAACGGCAGCGCCGGATTGCTGAGCATCTGCGAGCCAACCGAGGCCCAGGTGCTGGCCATGTTGAGCCAGGAGCGCTGCAGTTCATATGCGGTGTAAAGCACGTGTCTTGGACCCCCTGCTGCCCGGTGGACCCGGACTTTGCACGCCATGGTGACGCCAATCGCTCTATTGTGCAATGCACAAATTGCCTTGCAGTGCACAATGGGTCTGCGCGGTGCTACTTAACCGCTACCGCGCCTTTTGGGGCTGTGCTAGGGCGCGGCCCATGAGTTCCGCCCCCGACGGCAGCGCGCCCGAATTGCCGCTCCCGACCGCCTCGACCGAAGAACCCAAGCCCGCGCGCACGCTGGGGCCGCTGCGGATGATCTGGCGCGAGACTGCCAAGTATCCGCATCAAGTGATCTTCGCCTTGCTCGCGCTGCTGGTCACCGCCTCGGCCACGCTGGCAATCCCGGCGGGCTTCCGCCTGGTGGTCGACCGCGGCTTTGGTGCAGGCGGCGATATTGAATCGATCGGGCGCTGGTTCCGCTATCTCTTGCTGATCGTGCTGGTGCTGGGCTTGGGGACCGCAGTGCGGTTCTATTTCGTATCCTGGCTGGGCGAGCGGGTGATCGCCGATATTCGCCTGAAAGTGCAGGAAAATCTGCTGCGCCTTTCGCCAGCCTTCTTTGAGCAGAACAGCCCCAACGAAATCTCTTCGCGGATGACTTCGGATACGGCGCTGATCGAACAGGTTGTCGGCTCCACGGTTTCGGTGGCCCTGCGCAATTTGATCATGGGCGTGGGCGGGGTGGCGATCCTGTTCTCGCTGGCTCCCAAGCTGACCGGCGGGCTGGTGCTGGGGATCATTGCGGTGGTCTTTCCGCTGATGGCTTTCGGACGCCGGATCCGCACGATCTCGCGCACCAGCCAGGACCGGGTCGCCGATATCGGCGCGATGGTCGCCGAAGTGCTGGGGGCGATGAAAGTGGTCCAGGCCTTCAATCAGGAAGACCGCGAACAGGAACGCTTTGCCAAGTCGGTGGAGCTAAGCTTCGGCGTAGCCAAGCGCCGGATCGTGCTGCGTTCGCTCATCTCGATGCTGGGAATAATCGCGATATTCGGCGCGATCGTGCTACTGGTCTGGCAAGGCGCGATCGGGGTGGCCAATGGGACGATCACCAGCGGCACGATCGTCCAGATCGTCTTTGTCGCGGTCATCGTCGCCGGATCGTTCGGCGCGCTGACCGAGGTCTATGGCGATCTGCTGCGCGGCGCCGGGGCGGCCAGCCGCCTCAACGAACTGCTGGCCGAAAAGCCGCAAATCGCCATGCCCGAACGCCCGCTGGCGCTGCCCAGCCCGGCACGCGGCAAGCTGAGTTTTGAGAATGTCAGCTTCCGCTATCCGACCCGGCTGGAAATGGCCGCGCTGGCCGATTTTTCGCTGACCATCGAGCCGGGCGAAACCGTGGCGATTGTCGGCCCCTCGGGCGCGGGCAAAAGCACCTTGTTCCAGCTGGCCGAGCGGTTCTACGATCCGCAGGCCGGGACCATCAAGCTTGACGGCGTGCCGCTGACCGCGGTCGATCCCGCTGAAGTGCGCCGCCGCATGGCCTTGGTCCCGCAAGAAGGCGTGCTGTTTGCCGCCAATGCCCGCGACAATCTGCGCTATGGCAATTGGCAGGCCAGCGACGAGGCGATCTGGGACGCGGCCCGCGCCGCCAATGCCGAGCTCTTCCTGAAAGAGCTGCCCGAAGGGCTCGACACTTACCTGGGTGAAGGCGGGGCCCGGCTGTCGGGCGGCCAGCGCCAGCGGATCGCGATTGCCCGCGCGGTGCTGCGCGATGCGCCGATCCTGCTGCTCGACGAAGCAACCTCTGCGCTCGATGCCGAAAGCGAAAAACTGGTCCAGGACGCGCTCGACCGGCTGATGCAAAGCCGCACCACGCTGGTGATCGCTCACCGCCTCGCGACCGTGCGCGGGGCCGACCGGATCGTGGTGATGGACAAGGGCCGGATCGTCGAAAGCGGCACGCATGAGACCTTGACCAAGGCCAAGGGGCTCTATGCGCGCCTCGCCGCCTTGCAGTTCGACGATGCCGCGTTCGCTGCGCAAGAGGGGCGCTGATGGACACGATTCTCACCGCGATCCTGCTGGGCATTGTCGAAGGGGTGACTGAATTCATCCCGGTCTCCTCGACCGGGCACCTGATCCTGGCGACCGAGATCTTCGGTTATGATGCCCACGCCTGGGCCGCATTCAACGTGGTGATCCAGCTGGGCGCGATCCTGGCGGTGGTGGTGCTTTACTGGCGCACTTTCTGGGCGGTCGGCATGGGGCTGCTCAGGTGGCGGGCCGAAAGCCTGGCTTTCGTGCGCAACATCCTGCTGGGCTTTCTGCCCTCGGCAGTGCTGGGACTGCTGCTGAAGGATTACATCGACATCATGCTGGGCAGCCCGCAGATTGTCGCCTGGGCGCTGATTGCGGGCGGGATCGCGATCCTCGCGATCGAACGCACTGCCAAGCCCGGCCCGGCCAGCGGCGTGGCCCAGCTGCCCGCGCGGCAGGCGCTGGGCGTCGGCCTGTTCCAATGTATCTCGATGATCCCCGGGGTCAGCCGTTCTGGCGCGACGATCATGGGCGCGCTAGCGATGGGGATTGAGCGCCGCACCGCGGCCGAGTTCAGCTTCTTCCTGGCGATCCCGACGATGATGGGTGCGACCACGCTGGAGCTGTGGGACAATCACGCCGAACTGATGGCCGGCACCGGCCCGGTCGGCTGGAGCGAGATCGCGGTCGGCTTTGCGGTCAGCTTCGTGGTGGCCCTGGCGGTGATCAAGCTGTTCGTCGCCTATGTCAGCCGCGCCGGCTTCGCGCCGTTCGCCTGGTACCGGATCGCGGCGGGCCTGGTGGCGCTTTATTTCCTGACCTGAGACGTACCTAAACCGGCTTGGCCCCACTC
>PNJT01000154.1 GCA_013822005.1 Novosphingobium sp.
CTCGCCCCGAAGGGGTTGGGCCAGGAAGGCCGCTGGCAGCGTTGCGGCTCTTGCAGGGGCAACCTGCCCCTGCCACGCGCCGCGCCTCGCCAGCGGCCTTCCTGGCCCAATCACGATGACCCAGAATGGTCGGGAAGTGCCCTAGGTCAGGACCACTCGCGCGTACCCCTCCACCATGCTTCGCATGGTCCCCCTCCCCGTTCCGGGGAGGATTAGAGTGTCCGCGAAAGGTTCAGCACTTTCGCATACAAATCCGGCGCGGCTTCGCTGCGGACCAGCATGACGGCGTGGGTCAGCCGGACCCGGCGGTCGGCGCTGCCTTTGGAGTTCTTCGCCAGTTGCTCGGCCACCTGGCCTGTCGTGACACCATTGCGGCCCAGCGCAGCGGCAATCAGCAGCGAAGACAAGTGATGCTGCCCCGGATCGGCATCGAGCCGCTTCTGGCGCCAATGGTTGTACCACCACAGCGCGCCGATGAAGAGCAGGATCAGGACCCCGTAGGTGCCCATCCTAGCCGCATTGCCCCCGGTGGAGCAGCTTGTGATCAGCCAGCACCAGGGCCATCATCGCCTCTACCACCGGCACCCCGCGAATGCCGACGCAGGGGTCGTGGCGGCCCTTGGTGCGGATTTCGGCGGCCTGGCCGTCGCGGTCGATGGTCTCAACTGGCGTGAGGATCGAGCTGGTCGGCTTGAATGCCACACGGACTTTGACCGGCTGGCCAGTGCTGATCCCGCCCGCGATCCCGCCGGCGTGGTTGGCGGTGAACACTGGCATGCCGGGCCCGGGCCGCATCGGATCGGCGTTCTGCTCGCCGCTGAGCCGCGCGGCGGCGAAGCCATCACCGATCTCCACGCCCTTGACCGCGTTGATCCCTATCATCGCTGCCGCCAGATCGGCATCGAGCTTGCCATAGATCGGCGCGCCCCAGCCGGCGGGCACCCCTTGCGCCACGCATTCGACCACCGCGCCGACCGAACTTCCGGCCAGCCGCGCCTCGTCGACCAGCTTTTCCCAGCGCGCCGCCGCGACCGGATCGGGGCAAAAGAACGGGTTGTTGCCGATCTGGTTGGCATCAAAGTTGGCCGGTTCGATGGCATCGCCGCCAATCTCGCTGACCCAGGCCAGCACCGCCACTTCGGGGATCACCAGCCGCGCCACCGCGCCCGCCGCAACCCGCGCGGCGGTTTCACGCGCAGAGCTGCGCCCGCCGCCGCGATAGTCGCGAAAACCGTACTTGGCGTCATAGGCATAGTCGGCATGGCCGGGGCGATAGGCCTTGGCCACCTCGGAATAGTCCTTGCTGCGCTGATCGACATTCTCGATCATCAACGAGATCGGGGTGCCGGTGGTTGCGCCCTCGAACACGCCGAAAGGATCCGCACCGCATCGGGTTCCTGCCGCTGGGTGGTGAACTTCGACTGCCCCGGCCGCCGCGCATCGAGGAACGGCTGGATCTTGTCTTCGGATAGCTCAAGCCCCGGCGGGCAGCCATCCACGACGGCGCCCAAAGCCGGCCCGTGGCTTTCGCCCCAGGTGGTGAAACGCAGCAGACGGCCAAAGGTGTTAATGCTCATGCAGCCCTTTTGGGCTCGGCAGGGAATTCCACGTGATGCGCCAACAGTGCCTCCACCGGAACGTCTTCATCGATGGTCGGCCAGTGAATTCCGCTGGGTGAAAGGAACAGGTCGAGCCGAGCTTCCGCCGACGCACCCAGCAAGCGCGGATACCATGCCAGCGGCACGCCCACGGTCCGGCCATCCGCCAGCGAAACCCACAGGTTGTCCTCGTCGAACCGGACAGCGACGGGTTCAGGCAAAAAACTCATTCCAGGCCTCTTCGATCTCGTTTCGGTGTTCGACCACAAGTTGCAAAACGCGCCGTTGTTCGCGCGGACTGAGGCCGCGGTTATAGGCGAAATGGACTTCGGGCCAAAGCCATAGTTTTGCGTCGGCACCGGCCTTGGCTACATGGACATGCATCGGTTCACGCGGGTGGCCTTCCCACGAATAGAAATGAAAGCGCCAACCTTCGATCTGGAAAACAACCGGCATGCGCCCTGCAGTTGCGCACTGCGCTGGATTTGTCCATCGCCCTGACATAGATGGCAGCCATGTACATAGTCGTCTTCCGCAACCGCAAGCGCGCCGATCTGGACGCTGCCGCCTATTCCGCCGATGCGAACCGGATGGAAGAACTGGCCCGCGCCCAGCCCGGGTTCCTTTCGTTCAAGAGCTACACCAGCGAGGATGGCGAAGTGATCGCGCTCAGCGAATGGGCCGATGCCGAGGCCGCTCGGGCCTGGGGCAGCCAGCCGGACCATTCGGTGGTCCAGGCCAGAGGCCGCGCCGACTATTACGCGAGCTACACGCTCTATACCTGCGACAACCCCCGCACCCACCGTTTCGAAAGTCCCGACGCGTGAGCCTGATCCTTTACGGCATCCCCAACTGCGACACGGTCAAGAAGGCCCGGACCTGGCTTGATGCACAGGGCCTCGCCTACACCTTCCATGACTACAAGAAGGCCGGGACCGATCCGGCAAGGCTGGCGCAGTGGTGCCAGGCGGCGGGCTGGGAAAAAGTGCTCAACCGCACCGGAACCACCTTCAAGAAGCTCCCCGATGCCGACAAGGACGGGCTGGACCAGGCCAAGGCGATCGCGCTGATGGCAGCCAACCCCAGCTGTATCAAACGCCCCGTGGTCGAGCATCCGGGCGGCCTGCTGATCGGGTTCAAGCCTGATGAGTGGGCCGCCGCCCTGCGATCCAGGCAGTCCTGGACTATTGCCGGGCGCATTGGGTCGAGTTGACCGGCGATCACCGTGTTGCTGAGCCTGTCGCCAGGCTGGCTGATGCATCGCTTCACCAATGCCGCGCTGCCGTTCGCGGATTCGGCGGTAGCAGGTGCCAGCATCGCGGCGCAGCTGCTGCTCAATATGCGCAGGATCAAAAACTCGGTGCTGTGGGTGGTGATCGACGTGGCTTCGATTGTGCTGTTCTATTCCCGCGACCTTTACTTCCTGCTGGCGCTCTATCTGGCCTTTCTGGCCATATCGGTGATCGGCTTGAGGGAATGGATGGCAGCCGAAAAGGGTGAGGGCTCGGCATGATCACGGTCTGCTTTCACGGCGCGGAAAGTACCGGCAAGTCGGTGCTGGCGGACAAGCTGAGCCGCGAGCAGGGCGCGACCTGGGTGCCCGAATACGGCCGCACCTATTGCGAGGAACGCGGCACCGATCTGGCCATGGCCGACCTCTTGGCTATTGCCGAAGGGCAGGACTTGGCGGTCGAGGCGGCCAGGTCCGGCAACCCCCGATTGCTGACCGACCAGCTGATGACCGCGGCCTGGGCCGAAATGCTGTTCGGCGAAGTGCCCCACGCGCTGATGAGTTATCCCAAGGCCGATCTCTATCTGCTGTTCGCGCCCGACGTGCCGTGGATCGACGATGGCACGCGCTTTTTCGGCAAGGGTCCCTTGCGCAGCCGCTTCGCCGCGCTGGCACCGCATCTGCTTGGAATTGGGCAGGCCAAGACTTGACCTGGGCCGCATTTAAGCGTTCGCTAACCGCAGTTCGGCTAGGAGGCAGCGATGGATTTCGTCAAGGCCCTGATCCCCGGTTCGATCCTGACCTTTGTGGTCTGCGCGATTATCGGCAAAGGCGGTTCGCGCGGCGGGTGGTTGATGATCGAGCGACTCTCGATCGATGGGCACCAGTTCTACTGGTCCTGGGTGCTCTTCGCGATCGCCACCGGCCTGGCCTGGATCCTCTTTGCAATCACGCCGAAGTAGTAACCGTCACGATGTAATTGAGCGCGATGTCGCCCGACAGGTGCAAGCCCTTCAGCGGCGACCAGGCGATGCCTTTGGGCTCGCCCATCGTCATTCCGGCATCGGCCAGCAAATCGCGCAGTTCATCGGGCGTGACGAAGAGATCCCAATGATGCGTGCCGCGCGGGACCATGCCGAGCCGTTCCGCCCCTTCGACCAGCAGCAGTTTCGAAGCCGCCGTGCGGTTGGGAGTGGACAGGATCATCAGCCCGCCCGGTGCCAGCGCAGCCTTCAGCGCGGCGAGGAAGGCGGCTTTGTCCGCGACGTGTTCGATCACTTCCATCGAGGTGACGAGATCGAATCCCCTGAGGCCCAGCTCAGCCACATCGCCGCAGCGATAGCCGATTTTCAGGCCCGAGCCCGCGGCGTGCGCACTGGCCGCGGCAACGTTTTCTTGGGCGGCATCAATCCCGGTTACGCTAGCCCCCAGCCGCGCCAGCGGTTCGCACAAAAGCCCCGCCCCGCACCCGACATCGAGCGCTTTCAACCCCGCAAGCGGCCGAACGCCGCGCGAATCCGTGCTCCAATGCGCATCGATTGCCGCGCGGATAAAGCCCAGCCGCACCGGATTGAGCCGGTGGAGCATCGCCGATGAGCCCTTCGGGTCCCACCAATCGGCCGCCAGCCGTCCGAAATGTGCCGCTTCCTCGGCGCGAATTGTTGCATTAGCCATGGACCGACCCTAACAGCATGCCCGCCCGGACGCGAGGGTCGGGTTTGCGCAATTGGAGCTTTCGCCGTGGGGCGCATCGTGATGAAATTCGGCGGCACGTCGATGGCAGGGTCCGAGCGGATCCGCCGCGTCGCCAATATCGTGCGCCGTCAGCAGGCCGCCGGGCACGAAGTTGCCGTGGTGGTCTCGGCCATGGCGGGCGAAACCGACCGGCTGGTCAACTTCTGCCGCGAGGCCAATCCGCTTTACGATCCGGCCGAATACGACGTAGTGGTGGCCAGCGGCGAGCAAGTCACTTCGGGCCTGCTGGCGCTGACGCTGCAAGCCTTGGGCTGCAAGGCGCGTTCGTGGCTGGGCTGGCAATTGCCGATCCATACCGACGATGCCCATGCCAAGGCCCGCATCGGTGAGGTCGAGAATGAGGCGCTGCTGGCCAGCATGGCCGCGGGCGAGATCGCGGTGATTCCGGGCTTTCAGGGCCTGTCCGATCACGGGCGGATCACCACGCTGGGGCGCGGCGGATCGGACACTTCAGCGGTTGCGGTGGCAGCCGCGATCCAGGCCGATCGCTGCGACATCTACACCGACGTTGACGGGGTCTATACCACCGACCCGCGGATCGTCGCCAAGGCGCGCAAGCTG
The DNA here is from genome assembly GCA_013822005.1 of Novosphingobium sp. GTDB lineage: Bacteria > Pseudomonadota > Alphaproteobacteria > Sphingomonadales > Sphingomonadaceae > Novosphingobium. The sequence continues at coordinate 5,146 of PNJT01000154.1, forward strand.
AAGTACGTCACGTATGAGGAAATGCTCGAGCTCGCCTCGGTCGGATCGAAGGTCCTCCAGACCCGCTCGGTCAGCCTGGCGATGAAGGAGGGCGTGCGGGTGCAAGTGCTCTCCAGCTTCATCGACGATGACGCGACCCCCGCCGATGAAATTCCCGGCACCATGATCGTCAGCGACGAGGAATTGGAAGGACACGAAATGGAACGCCAGCTGATCACCGGCATCGCCGCCGACAAGAACGAAGCCAAGATCATCCTGACCCGCGTGCCCGACCGGCCCGGCGCGGTGGCGACGATCTTTGGTCCGCTGGCACAGGCCAATATCAACGTCGATATGATCATCCAGAACGTCGGGCGCGACAAAGGTGAGACCGACGTGACTTTCACCGTTCCCGCCGCCGACCTGCTGCGCGCGCAGACGCTGCTCGAAGCGCAGAAGGCGGCGATCGGCTACAACCGGATCATCTCCGACAGCAAGGTCGCCAAGATCAGCGTTGTGGGCGTCGGCATGAAGAGCCACGCCGGCGTCGCCGCGACCATGTTCCGCGCGATGGCCGACCGGGGGATCAACATCCAGGCGATCTCGACCAGCGAAATCAAGGTTTCGGTGCTGATCGACGAGGACGAGACCGAGCTCGCGGTGCGCGTGCTGCACACGGCTTACGGCATGGATGCCACCGACGAGGCGGCCTAGAGCGGTGAGCGATTAATCTGCAACATAGCCTGCTTCCTTGAGGTAGTTCCAGCATTCTTC
>PNJT01000155.1 GCA_013822005.1 Novosphingobium sp.
TCCTCGAAGATCATCTTGCTGTCGTAAAGCAGCCGCCCGATCAAGGTGCTTTTGCCATCATCCACGCTGCCGCATGTGATGAAGCGCAGCATGTCCTTGTGCTGGTGCTGGGCGAGGTAGGCGTCGATGTCCTCGGCGATCAGCTGGTCGGTCTGATAGATGGCGTCGTTCATGTTCCTACCCGTCATCCCGGACTTGATCCGGGATCCCGCTTTTCTTCAACGCCGCGCCAAAGGCAACCCGACCCCGGATCAAGTCCGGGGTTGACGTTTCGGAACGCTTCACATTCCGTGGCACGTCAAAAATACCCCTGCTGCTTCTTCACTTCCATCCCCGCACCGCCGGCATCCTTGTCGATCGCGCGACCCTGGCGTTCGCTGGTGGTGGTGAGCAAGGTCTCCTGAATAACTTCGCTCAGCGTCGCGGCCTCGCTCTCGACCGCGCCGGTCAGCGGATAGCAGCCCAGCGTGCGAAAGCGGATCGAGCGTTCGACCGGCACTTCGCCGGGCTGGAGCGGGAAGCGCTCGTCATCGACCATCAACAGCAGGCCGTCGCGCTCCACCGTCGGGCGTTTCGCCGCGAAATAGAGCGGGACGATCGGAATGTCGTTGAGCTGGATGTATTGCCACACGTCCAGCTCGGTCCAGTTGCTGATCGGGAAGACGCGGATGCTTTCGCCATTATGCTTGCGGGCGTTGTAGACATTCCACAGCTCGGGCCGCTGGTTCTTGGGATCCCAGCCGTGGCTGGCGGTGCGGAAGGAGAAGATCCGTTCCTTGGCCCGGCTTTTCTCCTCATCGCGCCGCGCGCCGCCAAAAGCCGTGTCGAAGCCATACTTATCGAGCGCCTGCTTGAGCCCCTCAGTCTTCCACATGTCGGTGTGGAGCGCGCCGTGATCGAACGGGTTGATCCCGCGTTCCGCCGCTTCGGGGTTCTGATAGACCAGCAGCTCCATGCCCGATTCCTGCGCCATCCGGTCGCGCAGTTTGTACATCTCCTGGAACTTCCAGGTGGTATCGACATGCAGCAGCGGGAACGGCGGGGGCGCGGGATAGAAGGCCTTCCTCGCCAGGTGCAGCATCACCGCGCTGTCCTTGCCCACCGAATAGAGCATCACCGGACGCTCCGCCTCGGCCACCACCTCACGCATGATGTGGATCGCTTCGGCTTCCAGCCGCTCAAGATGGGTCAGGCTTTGGGTCATGCGCGCAAGGTTATTGTCATTCCCGGGGGCCGCTAGCAAGCAGCAGCCCTATCCGGGAACGCAGTAAATCCTTGCGCCAGCCAAGCAAGCCTATTGGCGATGCGATTCCACTGACGTGGAAGCAACACCGGCCCGCTCCCCCTCCCGACCACCCATAGGGTAACCTAGTGTTGGGTGGCCGGGAGGGGGAGCGGGCCGGTGTTGCTCCTGAACAAAACTCTAAGCCGGAATCGCGTTGAACGGCACGCCCTTGTCAGGGCGATAGTCCTGCGGCAGGCCCAGGACCTTCTCCGCAATGGTGTTGAGGAGGACTTCGTCCGAACCACCCGCAATCCGCCCGGTCGGCGCGTTGAGCCAGCTGGTGCCCCAGTCGGTCTTGACGAAGGCATGCGGATCGAAGGCCAGGCCTTCGTTGCCCATCAGGTCCATCGCCATTTCCGACAGCTTCTGGCGGCTGCGCACCGCGACCAGTTTCTGCAAGGACCCTTCCGGTCCGGGCTGCATCCCGGCCATCATCATCGCCATGGCCCTGCGGGTGATCGAATCGAGCCCGCCGCGCATCGCATGGTTGCGGGCGATCGCGCTGCGCACGCGGCCGTCCTCGATCCCCGGCTTGCCGCCCACGTCAACGCGCTTGGCCAGCTTGACGAATTCATCGAGATGCGGCCCGAACCCGCCGCTGTCGGTGGCGATATAGCGTTCGATCATCAGCGTATGGAGCGACACGCCAAAGCCCCCGCCCACCGCGCCGAGCCGCTGGCTGTCTTCCACCCGGACATCGTCGAAGAACACTTCGTTGACGTGGCTGTCACCGCCCGCCAGCTTGATCGGGCGCACTTCGACGCCTTTCGAGCGCATGTCGATCCAGAAGTAGGTCAGCCCCTTGTGCTTCTCCACCGTGGGATCGCTGCGGGTGACGATCACGCCGTAGTCGCAGTACTGCGCCCAGGAGGTCCAGATCTTCTGGCCGTTCATTTTCCAGCCGTTGCCGTCAGGCTCAACCTTGGTGCGCAGCGCCGCAAGGTCTGACCCTCCCGAAGGTTCGGAGAACATCTGGCACCAGATCTCCTCGCCGCGCAGGGCCTTGCGGACCCGCTCCTTCACGAACTCCTTGTCTTCGCAGTAATGCATCAGGATCGGCACCGGCATGCCCAGCGAGATGCCGAAGAAGTGGCTCGGCATGCCGAACTGCATTTCCTCGCCGTCGAAAGTGATCTTGTGGAGGTGGGTCAGCCCCTGCCCGCCCATTTCGGTCGGCCAGTTGATCCCGCCAAAGCCCGCATCATAGCGCGCGGCCATGTATTCGCGGCCGAGGGCCAGGTCCTGTTCGACGGTGTTGCCCTTGCGAGCATCGCGGCCATATTTGGGGGCCATGCCAGCCAAGAAAGCGCGGGCTTTATCGCGATAGCTCTGCAGATCGCTCATGCTACTTCTCCCGCCAGGCGATCGACCAGAAGGTCTTCCCAGAAAACAAGGTTGCCGCATTCCACGGCCAGGCTGCGCGCGCGGCGCATGTGGAGGTGCAGACCCAGTTCCCAGGTCACCCCGATCCCGCCGTGGATCTGTACGCAGTCGCGCGAATTGGTGTCATAGGCTTCGGTCGCAGAAATCCGGGCGGCGGCGGCGGCGGTCAGGAACGCGTCGGTGCCCCCAAGGTTATCGGCGCTCGCGGCAGCATGGATGCAGTTGGCGCGAGCGATCTCGACCAGCCCGTACATTTCGGCGATCCGGTGCTTGATCGACTGGAACGCGCCGATTGGCTGGCCAAAGGCCTTGCGGGTCACGGCATAGTCGCGCGCGATATAGAGCAAGGCTTCGGCCCCGCCGACCTGCTCATGCGCGGTGACAACGGCCATCCGGCCCAGCACATCAAGCGCGAGGGCATGGGCCGCATCGCCTGATGCGACCACGCTGGCCGGGGTGCCGGCGAAAGTCAGGTCGGCATAGAGACGGCTGTTGTCATAGCTGTCCACCGCCTTGCGGCTGGCTCCGGCAAGGTCCGCCAGGACCAGCACCACACCGCTATCACTCAAGGCCCACACCAATGCCACACCAGCAGCGCAGCCGCCCGGCACCGCGGGTTTGACCCCGTTGAGCGCGCCGCCAGAGTAAGTCACCGCCGGCTTGGGAGGCAATGCGGCGTTACCCTCGGCAAAGGCGACGCAGCCAATTGCCTCGCCGCTGGCCAGCTTGGGCAGCCACTCGGCCGCCAGGGCTGCATCGCCGCCGTGGACCAGAGCTTGCGAAAGGCCATAACCACCAGTCAGGAACGGCGCGCCAGAGGTGGCCGCACCGCAGGCCTGGGCAACCAGCCCCAGCTCGATCAGGCCAAGCCCCAGACCGCCATGCTCTTCCGGAATGGCGAGCGCGGTCCAGCCTTGCTCGACTGCGGTATCCCAGAACGGAGCATCGTGCTGCCCCACTTGCTCAAGCAGTGCCAGCAGCCGGGCCTTGTCCATCCGGGCATCGAGCACCCGGCGGCTTTCGGTGGCGATCGCTTGCTGGCCTTCGTCATAGAGTATCGACATCTTCGAATCTCTCCCTTGGCCGCACTCTTAATCGAGCGATTAAACTTGGCAAGGGGAGAGGGCCTCGCGCTCAAATGTGAACGCTCACAATTTGCTTGGCCAAGCTCCACTCATACGTATACGATTGGACAAGGCGGCATGGTCCGCCAAGACAGACGGATCGGGCTGGCAAGCAGCCGACGGGACAGCAAGGGGAGAATGCAATGGCAGCGCCAATTACCGGGTCAAGCGCGGCAAGCGGGGGCTCAAGCGGAGGCAAGACCGGGATTGTCCTGGCATTGGCGTTCGCGGTGTTCTTCCTGCTGGGCGGGGTGACCAACATCAACGACCTCTTGGTCGGCAAGTTCAAGCCGATGTTCCACCTCAGCCATACCGAGGCGAATTTCGTCCAGCTGTTCTTCTTCTTTGCCTATGCGGCCTTTTCGATCCCGGCCGGGATCATCCTGTCCAAGCTGGGCTATATCCGCACTTTCGTGCTGGGCTTCGTGATGATCGCAGCGGCGGCATTCCTGTTCATCCCGGCCTCGGCCGCAGCCTCCTATGGCGGGTTCCTGGCCGCGCTGTTCTGCATCGGCGCGGGGATCACCGTGCTGCAAGTGGCGATGAACCCGGTGATCACCACGCTGGGTCCGGTCGAAACCTCGCACAGCCGGCTGACTTTCGCCCAGGCGTTCAATTCGATCGGGGTGTTTCTGATGGTCTATGGCGGGGCCGCGTTCCTGCTGGGCGATTCGAAGCCGATCGATCCCGAAACTTCGACCGAAGCCCAGATTCAGGCCTACCGCGTGGCCGAAGGGGCCTCGATCGGGACCGCTTATATGTGGCTGGGCGTACTGATGCTGGCCATCGCCGCGCTGTTCTGGACGTTCCGCTCGGCGCTGGATCACGCCAAGGCCGAGGACGTGAAGCTGGAGGGCACGCTGGGCCTGCTCCAGCACAACCGCCGGGTGCAATGGGGTGCGCTCTGCATCTTCACATATGTCGGTGCCGAAGTGGCAATCGGTTCGAACCTGATGGCCTATCTGGGCGATCAGAGCGTGATGGGCCTTGGCCTTGAGGCCGCGGGCAAGCTGGTGGCGATGTACTGGCTGGGTGCGCTGGTCGGGCGCTTGCTCGGCGGGTTCGTGCTGCGGCTGGCCAAGCCGGGCCGCGTGCTGACCGCCTTTGCCGCCGGCGCGATCGGGCTGATCCTGGTGTCGGCGATCAGCACCGGTGCGGTATCGGGCTGGGCGCTGATCCTGGTCGGCTTCTTCAATTCGCTGATGTTCCCGACGATCTTCAGCCTGGGCACCGAAGGTCTGGGTGAACAGACCCCGCAAGGCTCAGGCATCCTGTGCACCGCGATTGTCGGCGGGGCGATTGTCCCGGTGCTGTTCGGCATGGTCGCCGATGCCAGTGGCAACCTGCGTATGGCATTGATCGTGCCGGTGATCTGCTATGCGATCATTGCGTCGTTCGGGCTGTGGGCGGTGAAGAACCCCAGCTCCGGCAAGAGCGCGACTGCGCCGGTTTACGACTGAGCCTCCAAGGGACAAATTAGCCCCTCCCCGGCGGGGAGGGGTTGGGGTGGGGGCTCCACGCTCTCACGCAAACGCCCAACCCCCATCCCAACCCTTCCCCGCCGGGGAGGGGCTCTTGCCGTCAGGCCCGCCCGGTCTGGCTCGCCAATAAAGCCGGGTCGATACCCACGGTGCGCCAGCAGGCCTTCCAGCGCCCTTCGGCGGGTACCTCCCACAGCAGATCCTGCGATCCATCGACCACTTGCCAGCCGTGGCGGCGCATCTCGCCGTCAAGCTGGCCTGCGCCCCAGCCGGCATAGCCCAGCGCGACCAGAAAGCGGCTTGGCCCCTCGCCCGCGGCGATGGCTTTCAGCACCTCCAGCGAGGTCGAGAGCGAGCACAGCGGCGCGGCCTCGATCGTGCCTGGCCCCTCCCAGTCGGGCGTGTGCAGCACGAAGCCGCGCTGCACTTCGACCGGGCCGCCATAGTGGATCGGGCAGTCGGGCGCCGCGCCGGGCTCGATCTCCAGCTCGCGCAGCATCGCGTGCAGGCTGGGGCCTTGCCGGATCGCCCCGATCCCCACCCCCAGCGCGCCTTCGGCATCGTGACTGATCATCGCGATAACTGCATGATCAAAGCGCGGATCGCCCATCCCGGGCATCGCCAG
>PNJT01000156.1 GCA_013822005.1 Novosphingobium sp.
CACGCTGAAGGACGCGATGAACGAGGCGCTGCGCGACTGGGTCGCCAATGTCCACGATACCTTCTACATCATCGGCACCGCCGCCGGCCCGCACCCTTACCCCGAACTGGTCCGCGATTTCCAAAGCGTGATCGGCAAGGAAGCCCGCGCGCAGATGCTCGAGCGCACCGGCCGCCTGCCCGACCTCTTGGTCGCGGCGATCGGCGGAGGCAGCAATGCGATCGGGCTGTTCCACCCGTTCCTCGACGATCCGGACGTCAAGATGCTGGGCGTCGAAGCGGCCGGTTACGGCCTCGCCAAGGACCACGCCGCCAGCCTTGCGGGCGGGCGCCCGGGGATCCTCCACGGCAACAAGACCTACCTGCTGCAGGACGAAGACGGCCAGATCATCGAAGGCCACTCGATCAGCGCGGGCCTCGACTATCCCGGGATCGGGCCGGAGCACGCCTGGCTGCGCGATGTCGGCCGGGTCGATTACACCTCGGTTACCGACACCGAAGCGCTTGAAGGCTTCCAACTGCTGTGCCGCACCGAAGGCATCATCCCCGCGCTGGAGCCCAGCCACGCCATCGCCGCCGTGATGAAAGTCGCCCCCACCATGCCCAAGGACAGCGTGATCCTGGTCAACCTGTGCGGCCGCGGCGACAAGGACATCTTCTCGGTCGCGGAGCATCTGGGGGTGGAGCTGTGAAGGCATTAAAATTCATAGCCACTAACTTCTTGTGGATCGTCGCTCCGATTCTAGCACTAAATATGGTTTTGAATCTGATGCTCGGAAGCCCAATTGAATCAATACTGTTTAGAAATTGGAATGTTGTTTTCTCGATAGCTTTTGTCGGGTCAATTGCTTCCTGGTTCATCCATGGACGCAAGCAATGACCCGCCTCCAGTCTGCTTTCGCCAAGGGCCCTGCCCTCGTCACCTTCGTCACCGGGGGCGATGGACCGACCGCTGCAATCCTCGACGCCCTCGTCGAGGGCGGCGCTGACGTGATCGAGCTGGGAATGCCCTTCACCGATCCAATGGCCGATGGCCCGGCGATCCAGCAGGCCAATTTGCGCGCGCTGGGGGCTGGCACCACGACCGCCGACTTGTTCCGCATCGCTGCCGAGTTTCGCGCGCGGCACCCTGAGATTCCGCTGGTGCTCATGGGCTATGCCAATCCTATGACGATCCGCGGGCCGGAATGGTTCGCCGGCCAGTGCCAGCAGGCCGGGGTCGATGGCGTGATCTGCGTCGATATCCCACCCGAAGAGGACCAGGAACTGGGCCCCGCGCTGCGGGCCGCGGGGATCAGCCTGATCCGCCTCGCCACCCCCACCACCGATGCGGCGCGGCTGCCTGCCGTGCTCGAAGGTTCGTCGGGGTTCCTCTACTACGTCTCGGTCGCCGGGATCACCGGGCTGCAGCAGGCCGCGCAGGCCAGCATCAACGAGGCGGTCGCGCGGCTGAAGCAACACGCCACGATCCCCGTTGCGGTCGGCTTCGGGGTGCGCACGCCCGAACAGGCTGGGGCCATCGCCAAGGTCGCGGACGGCGTGGTGGTCGGTTCGGCCTTGGTCGATCTGGTCGGCCAGCATGGTGCCAATGCCGCCGGGCCGGTCCGCGAACTGACGCGGGCGCTGGCGGATGCGGTGCATTCGGCCAGGTCGGAATAGTTCACGCAGAGGCGCGGAGAAGAAAGTGGAGGCGCAGAGGAGTTGCGCCATCCGCCACAGGCGGCTTCCTTTCCATCCGGTTCGTCAAACGCAACACCGGAACAAAAGGCGGCTTCGCCGCAAGCCCTACACCTCTGCGTCTCCTTTCTTCCTCCGCGCCTCTGCGTGAACCATTCAAACACATCCCCACTCGCAATGGTCGATGCAGTCGGCTAAAGCCCCCGCATGAGCTGGATCGACCGCGTACGCAAAGCCTTGCCGTTTCAGGACAAGCGCGACACCCCCGACAACCTGTGGACGAGCTGCCCTTCGTGCAAGGAGATGCTGTTCACCAAGGAATACGAGGAAAACCTCAGCGTCTGCCCGCGCTGTGAGCATCACGGGCGGATCGGGGCCGACGCGCGGTTTGCAATGTTGCTGGACGAGGGCTTCACCATTCTGGACAGCCCCAAGGTCAAGGAAGACCCGCTCAAGTTTCGCGACCAGAAGAAGTATCCCGACCGGCTGAAAGCCGCCCGCCTCGCAGTTCAAGGGCATGGGCCGCACCCCGATGCGCTGACCAATGCACTGGGCGCGATCGAGGGGCACAAATGCGTGCTGGGCGTGCAGGACTTCGCCTTTATGGGCGGATCGATGGGCATGGCAGTGGGCGCGGCCTTCGTCGCCGGGGCCGACCGCGCGATCAAGGAAAAGTGCGCCTATGTGATCTGCACCGCGGCCGGCGGCGCGCGGATGCAGGAAGGTATACTGAGCCTGATGCAGATGCCCAAGGCGACCGTCGCGATCAGCCGCCTGAACCGCGCGGGGCTGCCCTACATCGTGGTGCTGACCGATCCCACCACCGGCGGGGTGACCGCCAGCTATGCCATGCTGGGCGATGTCCAGATTGCCGAGCCGGGCTGCCTGATCGGCTTTGCCGGACAGCGGGTGATCAAGGACACGATCCGCGAAAAACTGCCCGAAGGCTTCCAGCGGGCTGAGTATCTGCACGAGCACGGCATGGTCGATATGGTGGTGCACCGGCACAAGCTGAAGGCGACTTTGGCCTCTGTGCTAGACTATCTGGGCGCAAAGGCGGCGGCGTGATCCTCCCCGAAACGGGGAGGGGGACCATGCGAAGCATGGTGGAGGGGCACGTGCGAGTGGTCCTTACCTATCAGCGTCAGGATCACTCGCGCGTGCCCCTCCACCACCTACGGTGGTTCCCCTCCCCTGAAGGGGAGGAATGGTGAAAGACTTCGCCATCTCCGATAACCCTCGCGTTCAGGCGCAGCTGGACCGCCTCGGTGCGCTCAGCCTGCCCAGCGGGCGGCTGGGGCTGGAAGTGATCCACGCGTTGCTGGCGCGGCTGGGCGACCCGCACAAGGCGCTGCCGCCGGTGTTTCATGTCGCCGGGACCAACGGCAAGGGCAGCACCTGCGCCTGCCTGCGCGCGATGCTGGAGGCCGAGGGCTACACCGTCCACGCCGCGACCAAGCCGCACCTTGTGCGCTACAACGAACGCATTCGCGTGGCCGGAGAGCTGATTTCCGACGACCTGCTGGCCGACTTGCTGGGGGAAGTGCTCGATCTGGGCGAAGACCTCTCCCCCAGCTTCTTCGAAGTTACCACCGCCGCCACCTTCCTCGCCTTCCACCGCATTCCGGCGGACGCCTGCGTGATCGAGGTTGGCCTGGGCGGCCGGTTCGATGCGACCAATGTGCTCGATGGCCAGGCCGCCTGCGGAATCGCCACCCTGGGGATCGATCACAAGGAATTCCTGCTGGTCCCCGAACCTGGCGTGCCCGCAGACCCGCTGTGCCGGATCGCTTTCGAAAAGGCTGGGATCGCGCGGCCGGGTGTACCGCTGGTGACCCAGGCCTATCCCGCGCCGGTGACCAAAACAGTCATCGACCACGCGATGAAAGTCGGCGCGCGCACCGCGATCCGCGATTGCGACTGGTTTGCCGATATCGCAGAAGGCATCGCCTACCGCGACCGCCATGGCGATCTGTCACTGCCGCTGCCCACGCTAGCCGGATCGCACCAGGCCGATAACGCCGCGCTGGCAGTGGCAATGCTGCGCCACCAATCGCAGATCGCGGTCTCGCCCGAAGCCATGGCCAAGGGCATCCGCGCAGCGCGCTGGCCGGCCCGGTTGCAATTGCTCGGCCAGGGTCCGCTGACCGCGCTGGCAGGAAGCCGCAAGGTCTGGCTCGATGGCGGGCACAATGCCGACGCAGGATTAGCGATTGCGCGGTTTTTTGGCGCGGACGAAGCTGCCCACCCCGATGCGACTAACTTCGCTGACGCTCAGCAAGTCTCGCTCCCCTCCCGCATGCGGGAGGGGTTGGGGGTGGGCCAGTCTGGCAAATTCCACCTCATCACCGGCATGCTTTCGAGCAAAGACCCGGCAGCAATCGTCGCGCCGCTGAAAGGCAAGTTGCTGAGCCTGTCGGTCGTCCCGGCACCCGGGCATGAGGCCCACAGCCCCGCCGACATCGCCGCCCATGCCGACCTGCCGGTGCAGCCCTTCTCCGATGTCGAAGCAGCGCTCAAGGCGTTGCCACCCGAGGGCGACGTGCTGATCGCCGGCTCGCTCTACCTCGCGGGCGAGGTTTTGCGGCTTAACCGGGAGTTTCCGGACTAGCTGCGGCTCTTGCCTTGCCCAACCAGGCGATCAATCCACCGACAACCAGCACCGCCGCACAGCTCCAGGTGGTGGTTGCAGCCCATTTGAGCGGTTGCGAAACGAGCAGCCCGGCCAGACCGCCCACTGCCAGCACAAACCCAAAAATTCGCACCAGGCTGATCGGTTCACGCAGCTTGCGCTCATCCAGCTCCCCGGTCTGGCGGATACCTTGCGCAACAAAGCCTTTGCTCCACAGCACCCAGAGCAGGATCATGCCGGGAATCGCAGCGACCACGGTAAAGCCCCAGAACTCGACCCAGCCGAGTTTTTCGGCAATGATTCCGGCGGGTCCGGCCATAAATGTCCGTCCAACCCCCGCGAAGGAGGACAGCAGCGCAAACTGGGTTGCGGTGTAAGCGATGTTTGACAGACCCGAGAGGTAGGTGGTGAACACGGTAAGACCGATCCCGCTGGTCAGGTTCTCAGTCCCGATCGCTGCGACGAGCATCCAGTAGTTGTTGCCGGTTGCAGCAAGCACCATGAACATGATGTTGGACAGCATCATCAACAACCCGGAAATCAGCAACGCCCGGCCCATGCCCAGCCACAAGATGAACGGCGCGCCTAGCGCAGAGCCGATAATCAGCGCGGCATAGCCCCAGAGTTTGTTGGCCGAAACGTAGTCAAGATCGGCAAAACCGAGATCAACGATCATTGGCCCCAGCATCGCTTGGCCCATGGCATCGCCCACCTTGTAAACCAGTACGAATGCCAGAATCAGAAATGCGCCGTGGCGCGTCAAGAACTCACGAAACGGATTGACCACCGCTTCGGTCAGGAATTGCCCTGGTTTCATCCCCGCAGTGTGCGCGAACCGGTCGACGAATGTGCCCGGACCGATCCACAAAGCCCCGAGTATTGCCGGGACGATGCAAAACGCAGTCAGGCCATAGGCGGTTGCCCAGCCCAGTCCCAGCCCCTCGGCAGAAGCGAAGTAAATTGTACCCGCGCCCGAGATCAGATTGCCGGTGCGATAGCCGAATTGATTGGTGGCAGTGCCGTGGGCGAACTCTTCCTCGTTGAGGATCTCGATGCGGTAGGCGTCGATCACAATGTCCTGCGTGGCGGAAAGGAACGCGGTGACAAGCGCCCAGATCGCAAACTGGCCCATCTGCCCAGGCTGCGGGTCGCTCGCGCCAAGTTGCCAGACCGAAACGAACAACAGCGCCTGAATAACGAACAGCCAACTGCGTCGCTGCCCCAGGGCTTTGGTCAGAACCGGAATGTGTAACTTATCGACCAGCGGTGCCCAAAGGAACTTGAGAGTATAGGGAATCCCTAGCGCCACCGCGAAACCGATCGTCGCGGTGTCGATGCCAACTTTGGCAAGCCAGAACGTCATCGTCGCGATCAGCAAGGTCAGCGGGAACCCGCTCGAAATTCCGAGCAGAAACGCGACCAGCGGGGCCTTGCGCACATAGGGCCGGAACGGCTTGAAGGTCAGGGCAAGGACAACCAGCGAGATCAGCACGCCCACAAAAATGAGAAATCGAATCAGATCGACCGACATGCGCTACGCTCCCATGGTCCGCGGCGAC
>PNJT01000157.1 GCA_013822005.1 Novosphingobium sp.
GCTGGAAAGCTTGCGCATTCCGATCGATTCGATCTTGCTGACCGGCACGCGCAGGGTCATGCGCTCTTTCTCGAAGCGCAGCACATAAAGCTCCAGCTGCATCCCGGCGATTTCCTGCTCAAGCAGTTCAACCACCCGGCCAACGCCGTGCTTGGGGTAAACAACGTAGTCGCCAACATCGAAGGCCTGGGCCTTGGTCATTACAGGTACGTCCTTTCACTCGCGGGATCTGAACGGAACCGACAGGGATCGAGGGTCAATCCTGCCACCCTTCCGGACCAAGGCACGCCCCGGTCCGATCAAGCCAATTTCCGCTGTTTCGTGTCCCGCCTTTCAAGATGCGTCTTCGCCGCGGGAGGAGGAATCCCGCGCCCGTTGGCCATTGTGTAGCATATCCGCAACAAAATTGCCAGAGGCGAGAATCTTGGGGGATTCTCTCCGCCTGACGGCGGTGCGGACAGGCATCCGCCTGTCCTTGCAACACCGGCCCGCTCCCCCGGCCCGACCACCCGTTTAAGGTACCCTGTGGGTGGTCGGGCCGGGGGAGCGGGCCGGTGTTGCAAAGCTGATCGCGGAGGCGATCAGCGCACCCAGCAAAAAATTCTCAATCACCCTCGCCGGGCTCGGGCGAGAAGTACTTGTCGAACTTGCCCTCTTCGCCTTTGTGCTCGTCGGCATCGGCGGGGGATTCGCGCTTGGTGGTGATGTTGGGCCATTCGGCCGAGTACTTGTTGTTGAGCTCCAACCACTGCTCCAGCCCGCTTTCGGTATCGGGCAGGATCGCCTCGGCCGGGCACTCAGGCTCGCACACACCGCAATCGATGCATTCGCTGGGGTTGATGACGAGCATGTTCTCGCCCTCGTAGAAGCAATCAACGGGGCAGACCTCGACGCAGTCCATGTACTTGCACTTGATGCAGGCGTCGGTGACGACATAGGTCATGGTATCAGGTCCCCTGAGGATTGGCTTTGTGCTTCGCCTGCTATGGGATTTGCCAAGCGCTCGTCAAGCACGCGATAGCAGCGTTGTGCTTCTTCGGCCGGGCCGCGGCGAGCGGGAAGGGTGGCAACCTCGATCACCGTGACCCGCGAACGCATCGGCAGGGTCAGCACATCGCCTGCTTTGATGCTGGTTCCGGGCTTTTCGATCCGCCGACCGTTGAGCCGGATATGGCCGTCCTGCACCCAGTGCTGCGCGAAACTGCGGCTGGCCGCCAGCCGCAGGAACCACAGCAGCTTGTCGATCCGCATCAGCGCAGCATCCCCGCCAGCGCGGCAAAGGCGCTGCCTGGCCGGGGCGGCGGGGGTGGAGCCACGTCGCGGCTTTCCTTGCGCACCGGACGCCACCGCCAGCGCGGCGGTTGGGGTGGGCCGAACTGCCCGTCGCCAAGCGGACGCGGCATGGTGACTGTAAAGCCGCCCAGCCGCAGCAAATGGGCATAGCTGGCGGTGGCCAGCCCGATCGACACTGCCAGTGCCGGATCGAGCACGAAACTCTTGGGCCCGGCTTTGACCCGCACCTCGTGCGCGGCGCGAAGCACCTTTTCGGCCATGTCGAGCCGCAGGCCCTGTTTGCCAAGATGGCGATAGCCCGGCGGCGTCGCCGCCTTGCCGGGCAGGGCCACAACCGGCGGCATGCCAGGTACCGGAGCTGGCAGCTGGACTTCGCGCGCAGCGAGCAAGGCCTGCCAGGCAACAAGCGCCTTGGATTTGAGCATTTCGGGCACAAACAGGTCGAGCGCGCCAACCCGCACCCCCAGCCGGGTCAGTCCCTTGCGCTGTTCGCCCGACAGCCGCTCGATCCGCGAACCGCCGCGCGCCAGCATGCCGCCCTTTTCGATCAGCTGGATCAGCAGTGCGCGCAGCTCGGCCCCGGCCTTGGGGTCGGCGCTGGCCACCTCAAGCTTGCGCAAGGGTGCCAGCGCGCCCAGTGCCTGCTCAAGCCAGCGCCCCAGGGCCACATCCAGCGCCTGCCGCTGCGCCGTGGCCAGGCCATCGAGCGCGGAGTCGGGTTTGATCTGCGGGCTGAGCGGCGATCGTCCGGGCACAAGTCGGGCAATCTCCTCGCCTTCCCAGCTCAGAATGGCACCGGTCAGCGCCAGCTCTGCCGATCCATCCTCCAGCCCCGCCAGCAGCTGCGCCGCACGCGCGCCGCGCAGTTCGGGCAAATGGCGTCCGGCAGCGGCCAGCAGCAGCTTGCGATCGGCCAGCCGGGCTTGCGAATCGACCTTGAAGCGGAAGCCCGCAAGATGCCCGATCGGCTCGCCATCGACCTGCACTTCGTCGCCTGCGAGCCGCACCGGCAGCAGCGCCGCGTCGCTGCCCAGCTTCTTCATCAGCACCCAAGTGCGGCGATTGACGAAGCGTTCGGTCAACCGGGCGTGGAGCGCATCGGACAGCCGCGCTTCGGCAGCGCGGGCGCGGGCGGCCATTTCCTCGCGCGCCAGCACCCAGTCGGGCCGCTGGGCGATGTAGGCCCAGCTGCGGATCGCGGCGATCCGCATTTGCAGGGTGTCGATATCGCCCGAAGGGTTGTCGAGCTCGGCAATCGAGCGCGCGACGAAATCGCTGCCCAGCACGCCGCCCGCCAGGTCCTGCCACAGCCGGGCGACAAAGCGGGAGTGGTTCTCCGCCCCGTACTGGCGGAAATCGGGCAGCGAGCAGGCCTGCCAGAAGCGGCTGACCAGGGCTGCCCCGCGAACTTGCGCCGCGATCTCGGGCTCTTCGGCCAGGCGGCGCAGCACCGCCAGGTCAATCGCTTCGGGCGCCAGCGCCAGTGCGCCATGCTCAGGCGGGCGCGAAAGGTCGGCGATCAGGCTTTCGAGCGAGTTGCAATCGGGCTCAGGCTCGCGCCAGAACAGCCGGGTCAGCGGCGCGAAGCGGTGCTCCTCGATCGCATAGACCTCCTCGGCGGTGAACTCTGCATCATGGCTGCCGCTACCGGCGAGCGTGCCGAACGTCCCGTCGCGCTGGTGGCGCCCGGCGCGTCCGGCAATCTGCGCCATTTCGGTGGTGGTCAGCCGCCGCTGGCGCTGGCCGTCGAATTTCGACAGGCCAGCAAAAGCGACATGGTCGATATCGAGATTGAGCCCCATCCCGATCGCATCGGTGGCAACCAGGTAATCGACCTCGCCCGACTGGTACAAGGCGACCTGCTTGTTGCGGGTGTCGGGACTGAGCGCGCCCATCACCACCGCCGCCCCGCCCCGGAACCGGCGCAGCATCTCGGCTACGGCATAGACCTGCTCAGCCGAGAAAGCGACGATCGCACTGCGCGGCGGGATTCGGCTGAGCTTCTTGGCGCCCGAATGACTGAGCGTCGAAAAGCGCGGGCGGGTGATCACTTCGGCATCGGGCAAGAGTGACTTGACCATCACTTCAAGGGTACTCGAACCCAGGATCATGGTCTCTTCGCGGCCACGCGCGTGGAGCAGGCGGTCGGTGAACAAGTGGCCGCGCTCGCGGTCGGCAGCGAGCTGCGCCTCGTCGAGCGCGACGAAGGCCAGATCGGCAGATACCGGCATCGCTTCGGCAGTGCACAGCAGGTAGCGCGCATGCTTGGGCTCGATCCGCTCCTCGCCGGTGATCAGCGCAACCTTGTCCGGGCCTTTGATGGCGCAGACCTTGTCATAGACCTCGCGCGCCAGGAGCCGCAGCGGAAAGCCGATTGCGCCAGATGAGTGCGCGCAGAGGCGTTCGATTGCGAGGTGAGTCTTGCCGGTGTTGGTCGGGCCCAGCACGGCTTTCAGGCGCGAGTTGTGGGCGTAAGCGGAAGGCCGGGACATGGTCCGATCACTGTGGCGGGATGGCCCGCCATCCGCAAGCCGGACAGGCGCGCTCATCCCCGGCGTCTTAGGCGAAGATTAACCACACTGCGTCCACAAGAGCGTGAGCCAGGCCGGACCAGGGGGCAGTGTTGTTCAAACCGCGCGAATTGCCGCAATTCGGGACAGCCGGCACAGCCGCGCCTGCTGCCGCTGCGGCATTGGCTGAGGCCGCGCTGCCACAGGGGCTGGGCCGCCGTCTGGCGGCAAACGGCAAGGCGCTGTTCGATCATTTCAACAGCCCCGCATGGGCTCCCGATCTGGCCGAAGACATTGGCTCGGCCGAATGGTTCCGCGGCCTTGCGACCATGCTGGGGCTGACGCTGCTGGCCCTGTCGCTTGGTCCCGACAGCAGCGCGATTGCCGCCAGCCCGACCATGCCGCTCGATTCGAACGCGCGGGAGGAATTCCGCAGCCAGATGATCCAGCCGCTGGCGCTGGGCGGCGATACCGGGCGGCGGATGGGGGCAACCATGGCCGCGATTCCGGCGGCGGGGGTCCCCGAACGCACTTCGCTCAAATTTACTGCGACGCTGGGCCAGGGCGACAGCTTCGAGCGGATGCTGGCCCGCGCCGGGGTCAGCATCGAGGATGCCGCCGCGGTCAGCAGGCTGGTGGGCGGCGTCGTTGCAACCGACCAGATCAAGCCCGGAACCCAGTTCGACATAGCCTTGGGCAGCCGCGATGGCGGCCCGCGTCAGCTTGACCACCTGGCCTTCCGCGCCCGCTTCGATCTTGACCTGACGGTCAGCCGGGCGGGCGGGCAGCTCCAGCTGCAAAGCCATGCGATCACCGTCGATACCACGCCGCTCAGGATTCGCGGGACGGTAGGGACCAGCCTTTACTTGTCGGCCCGCGCGGCCGGTGCGCCGATCGAGGCGATCCAGGAATACCTCTCGGTACTCGACCAGCATATGAGCCTCGATTCGGGAATCGAAGCGGGCGATACCTTCGACATTATCGTCTCCTACCGCCGCGCCTCCAGTGGCGAGACCCAGGTTGGCGAACTGCTGTTCGCCGGGCTCGAACAGGGCGGGCGGCTCAAGGCGCAGCTGCTGCGCTGGGGCAAGGATGGCCAGTTCTTCGAAGCATCGGGCATGGGCCAGCGCCGGACTGGCCTGATCATGCCGGTGGTCGGCGGGCGGATTACCTCGAATTTCGGGGCGCGGCGCCACCCGGTGCTGGGCTATACCCGGATGCATTCGGGCGTGGACTTTGGCGCTGGCTATGGCGCGCCGATCTATGCGGTGGGCGATGCCCGGGTGATCTTTTCGGGCTGGAACGGCGGGCATGGCAACTACGTCAAGCTTGATCACGGCGGCGGCTATGCCACGGCCTATGCCCATATGAGCCGGACCGCGGTGGGGGTCGGCGGCGGGGTCCGTGCCGGACAAGTGATCGGCTATGTCGGCTCAACCGGGCTCTCGACCGGGCCGCACTTGCACTACGAACTTTATCGCAATGGCACCGCAGTCAATCCGATGTCGGTGCGCTTTACCGTGTCGAACCAGGTCGATCCGGGCGAGCTGGCGGCCTACAAGGCGCGCATGGCGCAGCTCAAGACGGTCAAGCCCGGCGCAGCGATGCAAAGCCTCGCCCCGCGTCAGGCCAGTGTCGGGCAGGCGAGCAACGGCCGCGAGATCGATAAGCTTTCATGAGGTGCGCTATCGACATCCGTCGATAGCTTGCAACACCGGCCCGCTCCCCCTGCCCGACCACCCGTGACATGGTACCCTTGGGGTGGTCGGGCAGGGGGAGCGGGCCGGTGTTGCGCCGCCGTCAGGCGGGCACTAAGACAACTCGCATGACCGGCCAATTCCCCGCAACCCGCCTGCGCCGCTCCCGCGCCACCGCCTGGAGCCGCGCGCTGTTTTGCGAAACGGTGCTGACCCCGGCTGATCTGATCTGGCCGCTGTTCGTGACCGAAGGTTCGGGGGTGGAAGATCCGATCGGCTCGCTGCCCGGCG
>PNJT01000158.1 GCA_013822005.1 Novosphingobium sp.
GATGCCAGCGACTTCTTCAACAGCCTGCTAGGTCCTCAGCCAAAACAACAGCGCACCGCCCAGCGACATCAGCGCGGCAAAGCTCGACCAGAACGAAATGTCGCGCCAGGGCAGCCACGGCACGGCATCGGGATTGCTGCGGTGCTTGCGGCGACGCTCCTGGTACCAGCCAAGCACGCTTATTGCGATCGCGCCCAGCCCCAGCAACAGAAGGCGCACCCAGTCTTCATCGAGCCAAAGGGCCAAGGTCGCTTGCCAGTCCATCTTCTTGTGCCTTAGCAACACCACCGTTCGTCCTGAGGAGCGGCTGAGCGAATGCGAAGAGGCGTCTCGAAGGACCGGCGTGCGCACACGGTGGTTCGAGACGGGCCTTCGCCAAGCTCAGTCCCTCCTCACCACGAACGGGAGGTGGAAATACGTCTCGTTTGCCCTAAAGCCCAGCAATGCCCGCTGTCCACCCTGCCCCGCCGATCCAGCGCCCGTTCTATGCGCTGGGCCTCAGGCTGCTGGCGACGATGGTGCTTTCCACGCTGGTCATGCTGGTCAAGTACACCGCCGAGAGCGGGGTGCGGTTTCCCGAGATCCTGTTCTGGCGGCAGGTGCCGACCATCGTGCTGATCGGCGGCTGGCTGCTGCTGCGCGGTGAACTGTCGCGGCTGAGAAGCCAGCGCCTGCCCGCCCATGGCCGCCGGGCCTTGCTGGGGCTGACCGGCATGTTCTTCACTTTCGGCGCGCCGGTGCTGCTGCCGCTGGCGGTATCGACCACCTTGGGCTTCACCACCCCGATCTTCGCGGTGATCCTCTCCGCCTTGCTGCTCAAGGAAGCGGTCGGGCCGGTGCGCTGGCTGGCGGTGGCGCTGGGCTTTGCCGGGGTGGTGATCATCGCCCAGCCCGGGCAAACCGTGATCCCCGCCTTCGGGGCCTTTGTTGGCCTGGGCGCGGGCTTCATGGTCGCGTTGATCTCGATCCAGGTGCGCGATCTGGGGCGGACCGAGGAATCGCTGTCGATCGTGTTCTGGTTCGCCGCGCTGTCCGCGCCGCTGCTGCTGGCAGCCTTGCCGTTCTTCTACACCCACCACACGCCGTGGCAGTGGTTCCTGCTGATCCTGGGCGGGGTGCTGGGCTGCCTGGGGCAGATCCTGCTGACCGCCTCGCTGCGCTATGGCCAGGTCGCCTCCGTGATCGTGATGGACTACACCGCGCTGGTCTGGGCGACGCTGTGGGGCTGGCTGGTGTGGAGCGAGCTGCCGCCCGCCGCGACCTGGCTCGGCGCTCCGGCAATCATCGGCGCGGGCGCGGTGATCGCCTGGCGCGAGCATATGCACCACCGCCGCACCCCGCCTGCTGCGGCCAGCAGTGGCGAATGAGCGGTGGATGCCGTGCCCGGCTCTGCTCCCGTTCATCGAGAGGCCCTAACCTTGCCCGGTTCACAAGCCTCTCGAAGGAGACAACCGATGATCCGCAAGATTGCCATGGTTCTGGCCGCGAGCGGCCTGGTGCTGACCGCCGCCGCCTGCAACACGGTCAAGGGTCTGGGTCGCGATATCGAATCTGTCGGCGAAGCGGGCGACCGCGCGATAAAGTGATGTTGGGCGGAATAATTCCGGCAGTTCGTCGATTGGCCATACAAGTATTCGGCCAACAACGATAATCGGTGATCCAATTCCCATGGGAGACCCCAAGATGCCTTCGTTCGGCCGCCTGCTGCTTGCCTCTGTTGCCCTGTTTGCAGCCCAGCCCGCCCTGGCGCAGGACATTGTCGTTACCGGCAAGCCGCTCAAGGATACCGCAGCTGGCCTTGCCGAATGCATCAAGCGCGGCTGCCCGCCGAACGAGGATATGGCGGCAACCATCGTCCATGCCGAAAACCAGTTCGTTTCGGGCGATTACGAAGGCGCGCGCAAGACGCTGCATTCCTCGCTGGGCCGCAACCGCAAGCACGCCAAGGAATACCCGGTCGAACTGTCCAATGTGCTGCGCGCCAATGGCCGCGTGGCCGAGCATCTGGGCGAGGCCAAGGACTTTCAGCTCTCCACGCTCGACATGCGCGACACGCTGAAGGACGGCTTCGGCGAGAACGATTTCCGCACGCTTGTGGCCCAGGTTGAGGTTGGCGACAGCCGCGCCAAGCTGGGTTATCCGGACGAGGCCGAGCGGATCTACCGCGATGTCGAAAAGCGCGCGCTGGAAGCCAAGCAGTTCCGCATCGCCAGCTTTGCCCGGCTGCGGCTGTCCTTGTTGGCCCAGGCCCGGTTTGAGGACGATCCCAATTCGCGCAACGCCGCCGCGCTCGATTCGCGGCTGGCCGGACTGATCGACAGCCCGCTGGCGGACAGCGGCGACTTCGTGATGGCCGCCAAGGTGCTGCGTGCCCGCAAGGACCGCCGCACCGGATCGACCGCCAGCACCGACGAACTGGTCAGGACTTTCGCCAGCGCAGGCGGCGTGAGCCGCCCGGTCCTGCTGTTTGCCGAGCCGGTCGGCCAGATCGATCCGTTCGCAGGGCGCGCCGACGGCGTCAATGGCCAGGCTCCGGCCTGGACCCGCTGGTCGAACAATCGCTATGGCCAATGGGTCGATGTCGGCTTCTGGATCGGCCAGGACGGCAAGGTCAGCGATGTCGAAGTGCTGCGCCAGCAGGGCTCGACCCAGTGGGCCAAGCCGGTGATGAGAAGCATTTCCCGCCGGGTCTATGCCCCGCTGCGCCAGAACGGGGATTCAACCCCCGGTTTCTACATGGTCGAGCGCTACACGCTGACCGCGCGGGTTGCCCAGGGCGAAGAAACCGGCACGCGGCTGCGTATTCGCGAAGCCCGCCCGCGGATCGAAATGCTCGAGCTGACCCCAGATGCTGGCGAGGAAAAGTTGGCGAAAGAAGAAAAGGTGGCGAAGGCCGACTAGGCTCTGGCGGCAGCGCGGGCCTTGCGTTCGCGGAACACCAGCCAGCTGAGCAAGCCGATCGGGCCCAGCAGGTAGGTCAGGATCAGGAACGGCAGCTGGACCATCCGTGAGACGTCTTTGCTGTCCGCATCGCGCGCGATCCACAGGCCAGTGAACAGGTCGAACGCCAGATAGTGGGTCCAGCCGATGAAGGCCCC
Source organism: Novosphingobium sp. (assembly GCA_013822005.1). Lineage (GTDB taxonomy): Bacteria > Pseudomonadota > Alphaproteobacteria > Sphingomonadales > Sphingomonadaceae > Novosphingobium. The sequence goes on from PNJT01000158.1 coordinate 3,099, forward strand.
GCCGTCAGTCGCGAAAAAGGCGCGCACGCCAGCGATCGAGAATCCCGAAGCTTCCGGCGAGAGACCTCCGCCCCATCCACCGCCGACCACCAGCGCAAAACAGACCGTGTAAATCAGGCACAGCAGCGACACGCCGAGGTAGAGAATGGCACTGTGAGTCAAAGGCTTGCGCGGAAAGGCGGTGAGCAGCACCCAGCCTGCCAGCGCTATGCCATTGGCTGCGAAAAACAAGGCTGACCACATCGGCTAATTCTCCCAGCTCGCTTCCCCCTTGATGGGGGAAGGATACGAAGACTTGCGAGCTTGCTCGCTAGTCGCAGTTGGATGGGGGTGATGGCGCGTCATGGCGCGACATCACCCCCATCCAACCTGCGCTAGCCCTCTGACGAGGGCAAGCTGCGGTATCCCTCCCCCATCAAGGGGGAGGAAATCAACCCTTCCACACCAGCACCGGCTTGCGTGCCGCCTGGGTCTCGTCAAGGCGGCGGCGCGGGGCGAAGTGGGGCGCGCTCTTGAGGCTGTCATCGCCTGCCTTGGCACGCTCCGCAAGGCTGCGAAGCGAGCCGATGAAGCGGTCCAGCCCGGCCTTGCTTTCGGTCTCGGTCGGCTCGACCAGCATCGCGCCGTGGACGACCAGCGGAAAATAGACCGTCATCGGGTGGAAGCCCTCGTCGATCAGGCCCTTGGCAATGTCGAGCGTGGTGAAGCCTTCGTGGAGCCCCGCATCGCTGAACAAGGCCTCATGCATGCACGGACCACTCGCACCAAAGGGTGCCTCAAGGTGCCCTTCGAGTGACCTCAGCACGTAGTTGGCGTTCAGCACCGCATCCTCGGCCACCCGGGCCAGGCCATCGGCGCCGTGGCTGAGGATATAGGCCAGCGCGCGGGTGAACATGCCCATCTGTCCGTGAAACGCGGCCATGCGTCCGAACGAGTGCGGGTGCGCAGCGGCAGCGTCCTCTTCCTCGACCAGCAGCACGGTGCCATCGGCCTGGCGGCTGGTGAAGGGCAGCGGGCCAAAAGGCGACAGCGCTTCGGACAGCACCACCGGCCCCGAACCCGGCCCGCCGCCGCCGTGCGGAGTGGAGAAGGTCTTGTGCAGGTTGATGTGCATCGCATCGATGCCCAGGTCGCCGGGGCGGACCTTGCCGACGATCGCGTTGAAGTTGGCCCCGTCGCAATAGACATATCCGCCCGCAGCATGGACCGCGTCGGAAATGACTTTCATGTCGCGTTCGAACAGCCCGCAGGTGTTGGGGTTGGTGATCATCACCCCGGCAACGTCCGGCCCCAGCCGGGCCTTGAGCGCCTCGAGATCGACCCGGCCCTCGGCAGTGGCCGGGATGTTCTCGATCGTGAACCCGGCAAAAGCGGCGGTGGCGGGGTTGGTGCCGTGCGCGCTTTCGGGAACCAGCATGACCTTGCGGTCCTCACCCCGGGCCTGCAGCGCGGCCTTGATGCACAGCACCCCGCACAGTTCGCCGTGGGCGCCGGCCTTGGGAGTCATGGCAACGCCATGCATGCCGGTCAGCTCGATCAGCCAATGCGCCAGCTCGTTGATCACCTCAAAGGCCCCGCGCGCGGCCTGCTGCGGGGCCAGTGGGTGGAGATCGGCGAAGCCCGCCATCCGCGCGACTTTCTCGTTGAGCCGCGGGTTATGCTTCATCGTGCAGGATCCCAGCGGGAACGGCCCCAGGTCGATCGCGTAGTTCTGGCGGCTGAGCCGGGTGTAGTGGCGCACTGTTTCGGGTTCGGAAAGTCCCGGCAGCGCGGGCACCTGCTGGCGCAGGAACCTGGCGAGACCGGCAATAGGCTCGGCATCGGCCTCGTCGATATCGACGCCGTAAGTGTCGGGTCGGCCCAGCTCGAAGATCAGCGCCTCTTCGAGCATCAGCGCCTTGTCGCCCGAGGCAGTCGCCTGCCCGCCCGCTTCAGCGCTGCCCATTTCGGGGCGCCAACCGCTTGCATTCACGCCGCTCATGCCAGCACTCCTTCCAGCGCTGCACCCAGCGCTTCGATATCCGCGTCAGTGGTCATTTCGCTGGTGCAGACCAGCAGGCCGCCCGCCAGCCCCGGCACATCGGGATAGAGCCGTCCCAGCGAAACCCCGCCCAGAATGAATTCGTCAGCCAGCTTGCGCACCACATCGCGCGCATCGACCGGCAGCACCACGGTGAACTCATTCACATAGGCATTGTTGAGCACCGAAACGCCCGGCACCCTGGCCAGCCGCGCTGCTGTCTGCTGGGCGCGGGCGTGGCTGAGGCGGGCCAGCTTGTTCAGCCCGGTTCCGCCCAGCAAGGTCATGTGAATGCTGAAAGCCAGCGCGCAAAGCCCTGCATTGGTGCAGATATTGCTGGTCGCCTTCTCGCGCCGGATATGTTGCTCGCGGGTCGAAAGCGTCAGCACGAAGCCGCGCTTGCCCTCCGCATCGACCGTCTCGCCGCAGAGCCGCCCGGGCATCTGCCGGACGTATTTCTCGCTGCAACCGAACAGGCCCAGATACGGCCCGCCGAATTGCAGCCCGACGCCAATCGACTGCCCCTCGCCCACCACGATATCTGCGCCCAGCTTGCCCGGCGCCTCGATCAGGCCAAGCGCAACCGGCTCGGTCACCACCGCCACCAGCAGCGCGCCATGCGCATGGGCGGATTCGGCAATCGCGGC
>PNJT01000159.1 GCA_013822005.1 Novosphingobium sp.
AGCTCCGGCTGCCGAAGCCAGCGAAGAACAGGCTGAAGGCTGATGGACTCTCCCCCCTCCCGCTTGCGGGAGGGGTCGGGGGTGGGTGCGTCAGGAATGAGCGCACTCGGCCTGACCCACCCCAAACCCCTCCCGCAAGCGGGAGGGGCTTATGTCGACTGACCGCCCCGTCACGCTGGCCACCATCACCGGCGCGCATGGCCTTGGCGGGGAGGTTCGGCTCAAGCTGTTCAGTGAAGGCGTGGAATCGCTCCAGCGGTTCCGCGCCTTCAACGATTCTGCGCTAACGCTCTCCAAGCTCAAGGACGACGGCAAAGGCGGCGCAATCGCCCGCTTTGCCGAAGTGCCCGACCGCACCGCCGCCGAAAAGCTGCGCGGCACCGCGCTCACCGTCCCGCGTTCGGCACTGCCGCCGCTGGGCGAGGGCGAATACTACCACGCCGACCTGATCGGCCTGCCCGCCCTATCGACCGAAGGCGAGGCGCTCGGCACCTGCATTGCGGTCGAGAACTTCGGCGCCGGCGATGTGATCGAGATCGAGCGACCGCCGGTCGATGGCAAGCCCGGCAAGAAATTCATGGTGCCGATGCGGATCGAGGCCGTGCCCGAATGGGATGCGACGCGACTGGTGATCAGTGCGGGATTTGCGGCGGACTGACCAGCTTCTCCAGCTCCTTCGCGAACCGCTCCAGCTCGAAATTCTGCGGATCGTCGTGGGCGTCGGGGATCCCGTCGTCCACGGTCGCATGAAACCCCGGGATCAGCCAGCGCCCGGCCCGCACGCTGGCATAGACATAGAGCGCGGCGAGCTGGCGGTACTGGCGCTTGGAAAAGCCCGGGGTGGGGCCGTGGGTGTGGCCGCGGGTGGTGAAGCCTTCGATAAAGCGGCGCGGCTGGATCGTTTCGATATGGACAAACCGCCCGCGCGCCGCCGGGCCGATCACCCGGCTCTCCAGCTTGGTCGCGCGCCAGGCCTCGCTGAAATCGTGCCCGGCCCAGATCTGCCCGTACCGCGACAGGAAGATATGCGCGACCGGCGCCTTGGCAAATGTGCCGTCCATATAGGGTGTGAAGGCATTGATCCGGTGGTCGGTATCGAGCCGCCTGGGGAACTTGTCTGCACCATAGAACGGGGTCGAGGTATCGTGGATCACGAAGTAGGCCGCCGGCAGCCCGGCCTCGGTCTTTGACGCGGGCCAGTCGGCATATTGGCGGGCATAGGCCTGGTAAGGCTGCGGGAAGGCCGCCATGGCAGCTTCCTTCTGCGCTGCAGAAGGCGCGCCGCCCACTTCCATCAGCTGGCGGATCACCGGCGGCAGCGGCTGATCCTCCTTCACGCCCCGCAGCTTGACCTTGCGCAGCAGGCAAGTGGCCTGCTCCACCGGCGTTCCCGCGAAAGTCAGCGTGTCGCGATCGAACTTGCAGCCGCCGATCATCTCGGCGCTGGTGGGGGCGGCGAGTAGAATTGCGGCGGAAATGGAGGCAATGGTCAGGGAGCGCAATTGACGAGTCCGCTTTCGATGTATATACGGCATGTATATACGGAGGTTGCCATGAACAAGCCCGATCCCGATCAAGTCCGCGATGCGCGGCAGGAATTCGATCTTACCGGGGCTTCGGCGCTTGGCAATCGACTTGGTGCGGACAAGGCGGTGCACCGGCTCAAGGTGTTTAAATCGGGCAACTCGCTCGCACTGCGCTTGCCCAAGGCGTTGGGACTGGCGGAAGGAATGGAAATGGAAGTCGAATTGCAGCCCGACGGCTCGATGATCCTGCGCAAGTCCGAACCGGCAAAACGCAAGATCGATATCAGCGGTTTTGGGGCAAGGCCAAAGGGCTGAAACTCGCACCGCGCAGGGATTTCGATGAACGCCCCAGCACGATCGCGGCGCGTGAAGCTGCGCGCAAGGCGGCAGGAGAGACGCCATCCGATACCTGATCGACGCCAATATCGCTGTCTATGCGATGGACGGTAGCAACCTGGCTCTGCGCGAACGCATGATCGCCTGCGAACCCGGCGAGATCGCCATCTCGGCGATCAGCTATGCAGAGGTTGCTTATGGGACTTACATCGGAAAACCGCCCACCGAGCAACTGCTCGAAGCTTTTGTGGCCGTAGTCCCTTTGGTGCCCTTTGATCAGGCAGCCGCGCGCGAATACGCGCGGCTGCCCTTCAAGCGCGCCCGCTTTGATCGTTTGCTGGCCGCCCATGCGTGAGCATCGGGGCGACGGTGGTGACCAACAACGAAGCGGACTTTGCGGATGTGCCGGGGTTGGCAATAGAGAATTGGACGATTTGAATGACCTTCCACGCCACCATCCTCACCCTCTACCCCGAGATGTTCCCCGGGCCGCTGGGTCTGTCGCTCGCGGGCCGGGCGCGGGAGGAGGGGATCTGGGCGCTCGATACGGTCCAGATCCGCGATTTTGCGATCGACAAGCACAAGACCGTCGACGACACGCCGGCCGGCGGCGGGGCGGGGATGGTGCTGCGGGTTGACGTGCTGGCCTCGGCGATTGACCATGCTAGGGCGATGATCCTCCCCGGAACGGGTAGGGGGGCATTTCGAGGCGCGCGACTCGAAATGCCCGACGAAGTCGGGGGTGGAGGGGCACGTGCGAGTGATCCCAACGCCGCTGGCCAGCACCCTCAGGAAAACCCGCCCGTGCCCCTCCACCATGCTTCGCATGGTCCCCCTCCCCGTGCCGGGGAGGAACGCCCCGTCCTCGCCATGACCCCGCGCGGCAAGCCGCTCAGCCAGGCCCGCGTGCGCGAGCTGTCGGCAGGTCCGGGGGTGATCGTGCTGTGCGGCCGGTTCGAGGGCTTTGACGAGCGGATTTTCGCCGGGCGTGATGTCGAAGAGGTCTCGGTCGGCGACATTGTTCTGTCGGGCGGAGAGCCTGCGGCGATCATGCTTCTCGACGCTTGCATTCGGCTGCTTCCCGGCGTAATGGGCGCGGCTTCGAGTGGGGCCGAGGAGTCGTTTGAGAACGGCTTGTTGGAATATCCCCACTATACCCGGCCCCAGGAATGGGAGGGGCGCACGATCCCTGAAGTGCTGCGATCGGGGGATCATGCGAAGATCGCAGGCTGGCGCAAGGCTCAGTCTGAGGTCGATACACGGTTACGCAGGCCGGATCTTTGGGAGCGTCATGAGGACGCTCGGGTCCTGCCTGCCTCTGGCGCGCGGCGTGAAAAGAAGGACTGAGGACCAGTGAACCTGATCCAGCAGATCGAGGCCGAGGAAATTGCGAAGGCAACTTCCGGGGCCGGCAAGGACATTCCCGAATTCCGTCCCGGTGACACCGTGCGCGTTGGCGTGAAGGTTATCGAAGGCGAACGCAGCCGTGTGCAGGCCTATGAAGGCGTCTGCATCGCGCGTGCGAACAAGGGCATCGCCAGCAACTTCACCGTCCGCAAGATGAGCTTCGGCGAAGGCGTGGAACGCGTGTTCCCGCTCTATTCGCCCAACATCGACAGCATCACCGTGGTCCGCAAGGGCGTGGTGCGCCGGGCCAAGCTCTATTACCTGCGCGGCCGCACCGGCAAGCGCGCGCGCATCGCCGAACGCCGCGATCCGCGTCCGGGCGAGTGAGCCTGATCGTCTGACGGGCGAAAACGTACTGGCGCTGCAGCGCGAAAGCGACTTAGGAAAGGCGTCCCGGGCAACCGGGGCGCCTTTTCGCTTCTGGGAGCAGGACCACAACCTGATCCCAAAACCGTTCGCCCCGAGCGAAGTCGAGGGGTCGCGTGCGCGGCGACCCCTCGACTTCGCTCGGGGCGAACGGGACAAGATTGTTGGGAAGAATGACATCATCATGCGCCTTGCCGCCGTCCTGCCTGCCGCCACGATCTTTGCCTTCGTTGAGCGGACCATGCCAGAGGAGCAGGGGCAGTGACCGCGCTCTCGCGCCGCGACGCGCTGATTGGCGCTACGGCGCTGGTACTGGCGGGCTGCGGCAGCCAGGCTGCGGCGCAGGCCCGCAGTGCCAGCCCGCGCGCGCAGCAACTGATCGCGGCGGCGCGGCGGCAGCTGGGCGTGACGCTCAGCTATGATCCGGCCTACACCCGGCTGGCCTATCCCGGCGGCGATGTTCCGCGCGCCAAAGGGGTCTGCACCGACATGGTGATCCGCGCCTACCGCGATGCTTTCGCCATCGACCTCCAGCGCGAGGTGCACGAGGACATGGCCGCCAACTTCGCCCGCTATCCGCGCCGCTGGGGGCTGCGGCGGGCCGATCGCAACATCGACCACCGCCGCGTTCCCAACCTGGAGACTTTCTGGGCGCGCAAGGCGGCGCGGCTGCCGCTTCCGGCGCGCAAGGAAGACTGGCAGCCGGGTGACCTGTTCACTCTGCTGATCGACGGCCGCCTGCCGCACACCGGGATCATTTCGGACCGGGCGGCCGCAAACGGCAATCCGCTGGTGATCCACAACATCGGTGCCGGCGCGCGCGAAGAGGACAGCCTGTTCGCCCATAAGCTGACCGGGCGCTTTCGCTGGCGGCTGTGACGCGCTAGAGGCGGTGCCTCATGATGATGCGAAGGACAATGCGGTGATTCAGGGATTGGGACCAAGCGGATCGCCGCAGCTGGTCGAGGAACTGCGCCGCAAGCTGGCCCGCGATCCCTCCGACCGGATTACCCGGCACAACCTGGCGGTGGAGCTGCGCAAATGCGGTCATAGCGGCGAGGCGCTGGCCGAAATCGAACGCGCCTGGAACGAAGGCCTGCACCGCGCCGAGACCGCGACGATGTTTGGCCACTTGCTGGCCGATGTGGGGCAGTTCGATGCCGCCGTAACTGCCTATCGCGAGGCGGTGCGGATCAAACCCGAATTGGTCGAAGCCCATGTCGCGCTGGCCAGCCTGCTGCCGCACTTGGGGCTGGGCGATCAGGCGATGCGCAGCCTGCAGGATGCGCTACTGCGCGCACCCGAACACGGGATCCTGTGGGTTGAGGCGATGGCCTTGGCCAAAGGCCACGGGGCGCATGAACAATTGCTCGAATGGACTGACCTTGCCGAAGCGCGGTTTGGTTCCGACACCATGATCACCGCTTTCGCCGCCAATGCCCTGTCGGCGCTGGGCCGCGATCACGAGGCACTGGCGCGGATGGACGCGGCCTTGGCCTTGCAGCACGACTACACTTCGGGTCACGTGATTCGCGCGCATTGCCTGCTCAAGCTGGGTGATCCCGCCGCTGCTGCCGCCGCCGCCGAGGAAGCCACCCGGCTCAACCCGCGCGAGCAATCGGGCTGGTCGCTGCTTGGCGTCGCCTGGCGGCTGCTGAGCGACGAGCGCGAGCATTGGCTGTGCGATTATGACAATCTGGTCATGCCGATCGAGATCGGGCTGGATGAGGACATGCGCGGCGTGCTCGAAGCACGGCATGATGTTGCCGCCCACCCGGCCGACCAATCGTTGCGTGGCGGCACGCGGACCCGCGGCAACCTGTTCGAAGCCAACGATCCGGTGATTTACGGTCTGGCGCTGGCGGTGCGCGACACGATCGAGAACCGGATTGCCCGGCTGCGGCCCGAGCCCACCCATCCGTTCCTCTCGCGGATCACCGGGCGGGTCTGTTTCCCGACATCGTGGTCGGTGCGCCTCGCCAGCCAGGGCTTCCACGTCAGCCACATCCACCCCGCCGGGTGGATGAGCAGCGCCTACTACGTCAGCCTGCCGGGCGAAGTGCAGGCGGGCGGCGGGCAGGGGCAGCTGGCCTTTGGCGTGCCCGACACCGCGCTGGGGCTCGA
>PNJT01000160.1 GCA_013822005.1 Novosphingobium sp.
TGCCGCTCTCGCCGCCGACCACGACCCAGTCGAGGCAGGCTCGGCCGATACCGTTGTTTCGCCAGATCGCAGACCATCCGTGCACGGGGCTGCCGTATTCCCGCGACTTCTCCGCGCCGCTGATGTTGGTCAGGTCCACCGGCCCGAGCAAGGGTTCGGCGCTGATCCAGCGGACGGCGGCGGGGGTGGCGAGGAGGTCGGGAATGCGCTCGTCGGCGCGCTGCTGGTCCTCGACGCTGACGCCGAGCCAGACGTTCGGGAGGGGCAAGAGGGCACCGCGCTGAACGTGGCTTTCCATCCGCTCGCGGCGGTCAAGCTCGTGCAGGCCCAAGCCTCGTGTCTGCTGCTGGATTTCGATATGGCGGCCGAGCGTCAGATAGACACGCATCCGGTCGGCCCGCTTTGTCAGCACCTGAAAGGTGTGCTGCGGGCAGAGGGCCATCACCGCGAAGATGCGGTCCAGCCACCAGCTGGGCACGCTTTCATGAAACAGGTCGCCGTGGGCGCAGACGAAGATCATGCGCGGGCGTTTCCAGCGCAGGGGTGCCAGCAGCTCGGCTTCGTTAAAGCGGACTTCGCCCGTCCACACGTGGTTGCCGTTGACTTCGCGGGTCAGCCCGGCGCGCTTGGCCTCATTCTTGAGCCGGGTGCCTGCCAGATGCATCGCATAGCAATTGGTGCAGCCGGGCGAGGCTAGGGAGCAACCCGTGATCGGGTTCCATGTCGCGTCGGTCCATTCGATGTGGGTGCCGTCAGCCATTTGCGGTTCCTTCCAGTGCTGCCGCGATGCGGCGGCAGGCGGTTTCGAAGTGGGTGGGGTTCTGCTCGATCCCGACGAAGGCCTTGCCTGCCTTCACGGCCGCGACGCCGGTGGAGCCGGTGCCCATGAAGGGATCGCAGATGGTGCTGCCGGCGACGTTGCGGACGATCTTGTCCATGACGGCGTCGGGCTTGACGGTGGGGTGGTTGAAGGTGCTGGTCTTTACCGACTGCGCCTTGATCACGCGGTGCATGTCGTGGTGATCGCCCACCGGTGCATAGCCCTTCGACCAAGCGTGAACGAAGGGCTCGGTGTCGGGCAGGTAGTGCTTGTTGCGCATCGGCATGGGGTTGGGCTTTTCCCAGACCAGCAGCGCGAAACGGCTGAAGCTGCCTGCCATGAAGGGCAGCAGCTGAGGCAGCTGGTCGTTGTGGCAGAATACCACCGCCGCGCCGCACAGCAGCGGGTTGATGATGCGGTGATCGAAGCCCTGGTCGAGCTGCTCTTCGACGATGCGGTTGCTTCCCTCCCGGCTCTTGCGGAAGGCCCCGCCGCCGCTGTTGTCGAAGAGGTAGGGCGGATCCATGACGTCGGCGTCCATCCAGCCCAGGGTGGGCCGGATGGCGTAGGCGTCGCCGCAGTAGAGCGTGACGCTGGGGCCGATCGTGACGACGTGGCGTTCCGAGCCGGGGCGGGCGGGATCTAGGCCGATGATCATGGGCGCGGCCCCCGGTACTGGTCGATCGGGCGCTTCCAGCGCACTTCTTCCTGCGGCCAGCGGCCATGGGTCTGCAGTGGCATGGAGCCGGGGTAGCGTGAGCCCCAAGGGCCATAGTCGCGGCACATGCCAGCGACGCGCCCTTGCTGGTCGATTTCCCATGCGGTCCCGACCTGCCACTGCGCATCCTGCCAGAACCACGCGCGCTTGCCCTTCTCGCCGAAGTCCTGCGGCTCGCGACGCTCGATCCCTTCGATCATGTCGAGTTGGGCTGCCATCACGCCCCCTCCCCACCCGCGCGGCGTGCCGTCTTCGCGGCGTGCTTAAGCTGGGCGGTGGCGAGAACCAGCGGCTTCAATTCAGCTGGGGCCTGATCATACGGCAGCGCCCAGCGCCCGCTGAGGCGGGGCAGCAGAGCGCGCGGGATGCATTCCCAGTTCGACGGGGAGCAATCGAGCTTGTCGCCATTGAGGCACTTCAGTGCATGGCCTTTCGGGATCGGGCCGTTGACAGCCTCCCACTCGATCAGGTGCACCAGCCTCCACCGCCTGTTGAACGGCAGATCATCGTTGACCTTCCGTTCGCGGTACCCATCTTGCGTGATCCGCTCGAAGCCGATCGGCTTGTAGTTCTTCTGCGCGATTCCGGTGCGCTCGCCCGGCTTGAACTGGGTACGGCGGGCGTTGGGGTGCCTGCCCCCTTTCCCGGGCGGGCATTGCTTGCCCTTGTTCGGCGAGGCTTGCCCCTTCACGAAGCACCCGGTGCGCCCGGTCTTCCAGCCCTTGCGGGTGCACAGCGACTTGATGTTGTCGGCGGTCAGTTCGGGCCGGTTGAACCGGGCGACGAAGGCCCGGTGCAGATCGGCGCGCGGCCAGTCTGCTCGGGCTTCGAGCCAGCTCAGCTCTTCTGCGCTGTAGGCGATTGCGCGGCCCCGGCCGGTCCCGGCAGTGCCGTCGCTTGCTCGGTCCCGTCGATCGCCGGGAGCATCTTGGCGAAGCGGTCGCCGTGGTTGGCGATCAGCTGCGCCGCTTTCAACTGGGTGTTGGCGATCTCGAGAATCTGGTCCGACAGGTCGACGATCGCGTCGGCGCGCTGGCATTCCTGCTCGATCTGCTCGGCGGTGAGCCCCTCTTCCGAGAGCCTTTCGAGCTGGGCGAAGAGGTGATTGTTCAGATCCGGAAGCTTGTTCTTCATGTGCGGTCTCCTGTGCGAGTTGGCGGCGGACGGACGCTCGGTAGAGGGCGCCGCGTGAGGTGACGGGCGAGCGGCTCATGGGCGCGCCTTTCCGAAGTTGAGTTCGAGGATGAGGCCCAGCCATTCGATGGCGATCGAGCGGCCGGCGTAATCGTGCAGGCCGTCGTCCTGACCCGACCAGCGGGCGATGGTGAGGCGGGGGATCATGAACGTTCCTCCGCTTCCTTGGCTTCGACGGCCGCAATCGCGGAGTCGCGGGCTTCTTGGTAGCGGCGGATCGCGTCGATCCGTGCCTCGCCGCCAAGCTCCCGCCCGCGAGCATCGGCGTAGGTTTCGAAGACGGCGCGATTGAGCGGCTTGGGTACCCGGCGCCAATGGGGCCAGCACATCAGCTGGTTGGGCTTAGCGTGCGCGGTGCATCCCTTGATCGGGCACGGATTGCTCTTCGCGCCGCTCATTCCGACCTCCTGCCGATTGCCGCCTTTAGCCCGGCATCACGGGCCGCGTTCACGCGGGCCATGTCGGCTTCGCTGCCGCCGCGGTCGGGGTGGCTGCCGATGCGCAGGGAGGGAAGCGGGCGGCTCACTTCTGAACCTCATCGCCAGCGAGCCAAAGCCATGCCACTCGGAGACCGAGCAACGGACGCCATTCGATAATCTGCGCGCGGCGACAGGCGCTGATTGCCCGCGGAGACTGCTGGGTCTGATCGAACTCAAAGACGCAAAGAGCGGTGTCAGCCCCTAATTCGAACGCCAAGTTGAACGTGACAAAAATGGTGGCGGCTGCGGCGATTGCACCGCTCGCAAACTTAGCGCCGCGCTTCATGCCGCCCTCCGCTGCCGGCGGGCGCTCTTGGCGCTCACACAATCGTCGCACACGGGCTTGCCGTCGCGGCCGATCTGCCAGCCCGAGGGCGTGGCGGTGGTAGGGCTGGTGTGCTGCTTTCCGCAGCCGCATTCGAAGGTATAGCTCTGTTGCATCGGACAAACTCCCTTGGGTCAGGCGGAAAAGGCGAGCGCGAAGGAGCCCGCGACTATCAGGGCGATCACGACGATCTCGGGCCAGGTGACGGGCCGTCCCTTGGCCAGCAGCGGATCGCAGCGGGGGCAGGCGCAGTCGGCCGGGTGGATCGGCTGCTGGCGGTTGAAATCAGGCACGGGCGGGTTCTCCCTTTGTGGCGCGGGCCTCCGCCCGCAGTTCGTGGGTGAGGCGGGCGCGCGCGATGGTCCGGCGCCCGGGTTCGAGGTGCCAGCGCAGGGCGATCACGCGATGCGCCTGCACTTCGAGCTGTTCGGAAAAGCCGCCGTGCTGGGCGGCGTAGGCGGCGATGCGCTCGATCGCCTGGTCGAGCGCATCGCGCCGCAGCTGCTCGCTGCCGGTGTCGGCAGGCTGGCCTTCCCCGTCGCAGATGAATTCCCAGTCGCGCACCAGATCGGAAAAGGCGCGCAGCTCGCGCGCGGCTTCGTCGGGACAAAGCTTCCCCGCCGCGATCCGCTGGGGGAAGGACTGGCGGCGGCTGTCGAGCATTGCCTGCGCCTGGTTGCGCAGTTCCTCGAAGTCCCGCCATGCCGGGGGTGGTTCGGGAAGGATGATTGCGGGGCGACCTTCGGCAGGCCAGCGGCGTTCATCTGGCGCGGCCGCTTCGCTGCTTGCGGGCGAAGACCAGCGACCCGTGGGGCGGGAGGCAAAGGCCGCGCTCATGGCTGGAACTCCTGCTCGGCCGGGCGCTGGAAGACGAAGCACCACTGCGGGCTGCCTTTCGGCGGATTGACCTTCCGGTAGGCGATGAATTTGCGGGACTTGCTGGTCGGCAGCAGCCGCTTCACGCCATCGTTCGGTGGCAGCAGGTTGGCCTTGCGGCACCGCGCCTCAAAATCGGGCCAGTTGATCGCGATGAGGTTCTCGGCCTTGCGGCTGCGGTTGACGCTGTCGCCAGCGTCCTCGGCATCCGCCGCCTCGTAGCGCAGCAGGTGTTCGAACTTCTCCCAGAAGTCGGCGACCAGCGGGTGATCCCCGCCCGCCGATTGCTGGCGATCAAGCGCCATGCAATCCACCTCGGCGATCGCCTTGGCGACCCATTCGTTCTGGCAGTTGGGGAAGAGCCGGGGCAGCGTCTCGAGCGCAGCGGCGAGCTGACTGTGGCACTTGATCGGGCGGGCGTTGGTCAGCCCGGCGACGCGCTTTCCCATCGCGCGATCATGGTGCTGGAAGCGGTCGAAGAAGAAGGTGAGCCAGTCAGCTTCCTGCCGCACGACATGGACCAGCGTGCCGCTGATTTCTTCCATCGGCCAGCTTTCCAGCTTCAGGGCGGATTCGCGGCTGCTCTCACTCCACAGCGACTTGTCGATGCGCATCGACATGAGGCGCTCGAGGACCGCAGGGTCGCCATCGATCCGCTCGTTCTGCATGAGGTAGATCGTGCCGAGGAACGGGGCTTCGTCGGTTTCGAACCCGTCTGTCTTCTTGCCGATCGACCGAGCGGAGCGCCCGTTGAACAGCACCAGCAGTTCGTTGTAATCGAACTGCTTGGCGTGGTTTTCCCGGCCCTCGGCGCGCTTGCCTTCGATGAGGCCGACCGGAAGATTGCTGACCTTCGCCAGCGACCGCGCGAGCGCCGCGCGGGTGGCCTTGTTCGGATCGAAGCCTTCGTATCCGGCGCGGCCGGTCAGCTTCCAGAGAAACTCGATCAGGGTGGATTTTCCCGAACCCGGAGGGCCGGTGATCTCAAGGAAGCCGAGCGACTTGTGCCGCTTGCGGATCTGCACCGCGAACAGCGACATGACGAAGAAGCTGAGCACGATCAGGCCGCGCGGGCCGAACGCATGCCAGACATGAGGCAGCCAGTCGAAAGCGATCTGGTCGGGGTCGTAATCGATATCGAGCATCCGCTCGGAACTGCGGAGTTTGAGCGCGCGCGAACCGACGTCGAAGTAATCCTCGGCGTTGACCTTGAGCGTGCGGCCATGATGGACGGCGAGTTCCGGGAACAGCCAGCAGCCGGGATCCTCGACGTATCCTATCGATCTGA
>PNJT01000161.1 GCA_013822005.1 Novosphingobium sp.
CCCTGCCACGCGCCGCGCCTCGCCAGCGGCCTTCCTGGCCCAATCACGATGACCCAGAATGGTCGGGAAGTGCCCTAAACCCGTCTATGCTGAGCTTGTCGAAGCACTGCCTTTTTCTTCGTGCGTCGTTCGGTGGCGCCAGAAAAATGAGCAGTCCTTCGACAAGCTCAGGACAGTCGGATTTGGGGTGATGGTGGTGATTTTTGCAGGCGTGCAAACGTGACAGCACCCACCTTCCTGTTTCTGCAGGGGCTACCCGGCCCATCCTCGCGCCGCATCGCGGGCGAACTGGAGAAGGGCGGGGCGCGGGTGGTGCGGGTCAACTGCAATGGCGGTGACTTGTTCGACTGGCGCTTTGGCGGATTGTCGTTTCGCGGCAAACTTGACCAATTCGGCCCCTGGCTGGACGTGCTGTACCAGCGTGAGGGCGCGACCGCGCTGGTGCTGTTCGGCGCAGACCGGGCGTATCACCGCGCGGCAATCGCAGCGGCGCAGGGGCTGGGGATCGACATCTTCGTGCTGGAGGAAGGCTACTTGCGCCCCAACAGCGTGACGCTGGAGCACTGGCCGAAGGGGCAGGCCTGGCCCTGGCCGGAAAGCCTTGAGGACTGCCAGCGACGCGCCCGACCCGTCGCCGCCGAAGCGCCGATCCCCGGCTACTTCTTCCCGCGCATGATGCAAGGGATCGCCTATGCACTGGCGAGCTTCCTGCTCGGCCCGTTCTACCCCCATTTCCGCAGCCACCGCCCGCACCATTCGTTCTTCGAATTCCTCGCCTGGAACCGCCGCTGGTCGCGGGCATGGGGTGAGCGGCGCGATAGCAAGCGGGCGCTGGCCGACGTGGCGGGAAAGCGGTTCTTCCTGCTGCCCTTGCAGATCGACGGCGATGCCTCGCTGGTCCACCGCTCGCCCTTTGCCGGGATGGCCGAGGCGATCACAGCGGTGGTGGCTGACTTCAAGGCGCACGCCCCTGTAGGCACCATGTTGCTGGTCAAGCGCCATCCGCTCGATCCCGACCTGGCGGGCTGGCGGCGGGTGACCATGCGGATTGCGGGCGGTGATCCGCGCGTGCAGTTCATCGAACACGGTGATCTCGATCCGTTGCTCGATGCTTGCACCGGGGTGGTGACGGTGAATTCTACGGTCGGCTCGCTGGCGCTGGCCAAGGGCAAACCTGTCCATGCGCTGGGCCGCGCGCTCTATGCGATCCCCGGTCTGGCCGATCCGGGGCCACTGGCGCAGTTCTGGAACGAACCACAACCGCCCCAGCCGGGAGCCTACGACCTGTTCGCCCGCGCGCTGTGGAGCGAGTGCCTGCTCAATGCCGGCTTCCACAGCCGCGCTGGCCTGGCCCGCCTCGCCCCGCTGGCGGCCGCGCGGATGCTGGAAAAGGCGGCATGATCCTGCCGCTGCGCCTCGATCTGTCGCGGCTGGTCTGGCGCGCGCGGCATGCCACGCCCAGCGGGATCGACCGGGTCGAGCTGGCCTATGCGCGGCATTTCCTGGGCCGGGCCGACACGCAATTCGTGATCCGCGCCGGGGCGATGGGTGGGCGGTTGCTCGATCCGCAACGGCTTGAAGGGTTTCTTGAGTGGCTTGAGGCGAGCTGGCAGGCGGGGGGCGAGGGCGCGCTCAGCCGCACCGCTGCCTTGCTCGCCACCTCGCGGGCGATGCCGGGCGGCGCGGCGCTGGGGCTGATCCCTTCGCACCAGAACTGGCACCGCCCGGCCTGGCTGGAGCAGCTGAAGGGCAAGGGCGGCAAGCTGGTGCTGTTCCTGCACGATACGATCCCGGTCGATTACCCCGAATATGCCCGCGCAGGCGGAGCGGCGCGGCACGCCCAGCGGCTGGACAATGCGCTGGGGCAGGCCGACGCACTGGTGGTCAATTCGGCGGCGACCGCGCAGGCGCTGGCCCGCTATGCCGCGCCGAAAGCGGTGCGGCCAAAGGTGCTGGTCGCCCCGCTTGGCACCTTGCAGCCCGCTGCGCCCGACCCGGCCTTCGCCTTGCCTCAGCGGCCCTATTTCGTCTGCCTCGGCACGATCGAACCACGCAAGAACCACTTGCTGCTGCTCCACACCTGGCGGGCCATGGCCGAGCGGCACGGCGAGGCGGTGCCGCGGCTGGTGATCGTCGGGCGGCGCGGGTGGGAGAACGAGCAGATCCTTGACCTGCTCGACCGCAATCCGGCGGTGCTGGCGCATGTGACCGAATACAACGCGCTGGGCGATGGCGCGCTGGCGAGCTTGCTAGGCGGGGCGGCGGCGCTGCTGATGCCCAGCTTTGCCGAGGGCTTCGGCATGCCTGTCAATGAGGCGCTGGCGCAAGGGGTGCCGGTGATCGCCTCGGACCTGCCGGTGTTCCGCGAGACCGCTGGCGACATCCCGCTCACCCTCGATCCGCTTGACGGGCCGGGCTGGGAACGCGCAGTGCTGGCCCATGCCCAGCCGAATTCTCCCGAACGCCAGGCCCAGCTCGCCCGCCTCAAGGGCTGGCAGGCACCCGGCTGGCCCGCGCACTTCGCGGCAGTGGATGCCATGCTAGGCGAGCTTTGCGGATGAGCCAGTCGATCGCCAGCGCGCTGAGGACCCAGGGCAACGTGGTCGGCGCGCTGATCCTGCGCGAGCTGCACACCCGCTTTGGCCGCGCCAATATCGGCTTTCTGTGGATCTTTGGCGAGCCGCTGCTGCTGGCCGTGGCGGTAGGGGCCTTGCATTCGGCGCAGCACTTGCCGCTGACCGGCAGCGCCAAATCGGTGCCCTTTGCGCTGGCGGGCTATGCGCTGTTCATCATGCTGCGCTCGATGGTCTCGCGCGCCGAGACTTTGCTCGAGGCCAACCGCCCGCTGCTCAATCACCGCCACGTTACGCTGTTCGATATGCTGCTGGCCCGCGCGCTGCTCGAACTGGGCAGCACGGTGGCGGTGCTGGCCTTGCTGCTTCCGGTCGCCTGGCTGGCGGGCTATGCCGACTTGCCCGCCAATCCGGTCATGGTGCTGGGCGCGACCGTGCTGCTCGGCTGGTTTTCCTTCGCCCTGTCGATGCTGGTCATGGCGGGGTCGCACCAAAGCCCGCTGATCGGGCGACTGGTCCACCCCTTGCTCTATCTCTCGATGCCGCTGTCCGGCGCGTTCTTTGCGATGCAGTGGTTCTCGCCCGGCTTGCAGGAAATCTTGAGCTGGGTGCCAACCGTGCCGATGTTCGAGCTGATGCGGGTGGGGCTGTTTGCGGACTATCCGGCGGACCAAGCAGGCCTCGCCTATCCGCTCGCCTGCACCGCGCTGCTGACCCTGCTGGGCCTCGCTGCCTTGCGCGCAGTGCGGCCGCGGATTGAGATCAATTGACCTTGGCCATGCAACAGGACTAGCCCGCACAGATGGACATGCAGGTCGCCGAAGCAGAAGCCGAAGGCCAGGCCAAGGCCCGTCCGCGCCTGACGCGGCGGCTGGCCTTTGGGCTGCTGGTGCTGCTGCCGACGCTGCTGGTGCTGCTCTACACGCTGGCGCTGGCCAGCCCGCAGTACGATTCGCACGCCGCCTATATGATCCGCGGGACCGAGCGCAAGAACCCCGATGGCGGGCTGCTCGCCAGCCTGGTGACACAAGGCGCGAGCGCGCCGGCGCAAGGTGAATCCATGGCGGTGCGCGATTTCATGCGCAGCGCCGATGCCATCGCCGCGCTCAAGGCAAAGGGGATCGACCTGGCCGCGCACTATACCGACAGTGGGTCTGATTGGTTTGCACGCCTTACACCTACGCAGCCCCGGGCCGAGGAACTGCTCGAATTCTATCAGGACAAGGTCCAGGTCGATTTCGACGAACAGTCGGGCATGACCAAGATCCGCGTCCGCGCTTTTGCCCCGCAGGATGCCCAGCGGATTGCACTGGCGCTGATCGCGCTGGGCGAGGAACGGGTCAACAGCTTCAACCAGCGCGCGGTCGCAGCGGCGCAGCAGGATGCCCAGGCCAACCTCGCCAGCGCCGAGGCCGAGATCGCGGCGATCCAGGGCAAGCTCACCGCGTTCCGCGACCTGACCCGCGATATTGATCCGGCCAGTTCGGGCGAAGGCACCCTGGCCCAGCTGGAAAAAGCCGAGGCCCAGTTGATCGCCCAGCGCTCCGAACTGACCAGCATGCGCTCCAGCCTGTCGGGATCGAGCCCGCTGGTGATCGCCGCGCAGGCCCGCGTGGCCACGCTGGAGCGCACGGTCGGCGCGCTGCGCAGCCGCCTGACCGGCGGGGCCAATGCGGTCAACAAACGCCTGGCGGCTTACGAGGAACTCAAGTTCAAACAGGAATTGGCGGCCAAACGCTATGACGACGCCCGCGAACGGCTGAGCCGCGCCAACGATCAGGCCGCGCGCGAGCGGTTGTTCCTGGTTCCGGTGGTGTCAGCCAATCTGCCTGACAAACCGGCCTGGCCGCAGCCCCTCGGTCTGACACTGGCGGTATTCCTGGGCCTGGCGACGGTCTTCGCGATCGGCTGGCTGCTGCTGGCGGGCCTGCGCGAGCACATGGCCGACTAGATCCCGCCTCGTTGCCGCGCCAACAATCTAGGAGGCGCGCGGCAGGATTGGCGGCGCTAAGTCAGCTTCATCGCCGCAGTCTGAAGGTCGATCCGCCGCTTGATGCGGCTATAGGCGATCGGTGTGACCCCAAGATAGCGCGCGATGTCGCCTTGGGGCAGACGATCTGCCAGGTCAGGCTCAGTCTCGCGGAAATGCACAAGCCGCTCTTGCGGGGTCAGGCACAGCAGGCTCTGCTCGCGTTCTGCTTTGCGCAACCGTATCCAGTCGATGAACTGGGCGTAGCCTCGCTGCAGCTCATTGCTTTCGCTTATCTGCCTTAGAACCCACGTTTGCGGCAATTGCACCAGATGAGAACCCTCAATGGCATAAGCGCCAAATTCGGGCCCGCCGTACTCTCTTGCGAAAATGCCCTGATCAAACACGAAACTCTTGATCGTTTCACTCCCGCCGACAGAAAGGTAGGAGAGTTTCACAAGGCCACTGAGCAACAAGAAGACATCCCGGCAGTCCGTCTCCGGGCCAAAGATCGTCTCTCCTTTCGCAATTACTCGGTTACGCCAAAGACCCTCGCGCTCAGCCCGACGCTGCAACTGCTCGATCAGCCAAGGCGCAGAAAAATGTTCAGGGACTAAACCGCGGTTCATCAGCTTCAGAGATTAGCAAGCTAGACACAGATGGGGAAGGAAAAGCACGCCGATGTCTTTGGACCGACAACCACTAAAAGTGCCAACGACCATCGTTCTCACCGGCGGTACTTCCGGCATCGGGCATGACTTGCTTGGCCGCTTGCTGGACGGTGGGCACAAAGTTGTCGTGATTGCGAGGCGGGCGTCTTCCCTGTCGCCGCAGCCTGGCCTGATCCCGATGGATGTCGATCTTGCCGACGTCGCAGCCGTCAGGGCGGCAAGTGTCCGGCTTGCGGCAGACCATCCCGATACGACAGTGCTGATCAACAATGCCGCGCTTCAATATCCGGTACAATTGACCGACCCGGATTTCGATCCGCGACAGATGGAGGCCGAAGTCGCAATCAACCTCATTGCCCCAGCCCTGTTGGCGCACGCGCTGCTGCCGACCCTCCGGCACCACGGTCGGCGCGCAGCGATCATCAA
>PNJT01000162.1 GCA_013822005.1 Novosphingobium sp.
CAGGCCCCCGAGCTGCAAAAGCGCGGGCGGGGCTGGGCGATTTCGGAATCGCGGCTCGATGCGATCCACGAGCAGGCCCGGCAGAACCGCCGCGAGCCCAGCCCGGCGCAAAAGCTGCTGGGCGAAAAGCTCGCCGCGGCCAATCTCGGCAAGTACAAGCTGACCCGTCAGCAGGTGATCGGCTCGGCGATCCTCGATTTCGCCTGCAACCCGCTCAAGGTCGCGGTCTCGATTGATGAGGGCGGCGATCCGGCGCTGATCGCCCGGCGCGACAAGAGCCTTGAGGCGGTTGGCGTCCTGCTGTTGCGCTTCGCGGCCGAACGCGTGCTGGAAGAGCCAGACGCGGTGGTGGCCGAAATTGTTGCGGCGATGAAGGCCCGCTACGACGAACGCGGGCAGGCGCGGCGGCAGCATTACCAATCGCAGGGAGAGCGGCGATGATCGGCGAATCTTCAAAGCGACCTGTTGGTGCCAACATGGACCAGACCTTGCCGAGAGCCCCCACCCCAACCCCTCCCCTGAAGGGGAGGGGCTTGAGTAGCAGAGACACTTCAGCGCGAACGAATTCCCCTCCCCTTCAGGGGAGGGGTAAGGGGTGGGGGCTCTCCGCCGCACGCATGGCTGAGATCGCGCAATTCGCTCACGAAATGCGTCGCAACCCCACCGAACCAGAGGTACGCCTGTGGCGCGCGCTGTCTAACCGGCAATTGGGCGGGCACAAATTCCGCCGCCAGACCGAAATTGGCCCGTTCATCGTTGACTTCTTCTGCCCGCAAAAGGCGCTCGCGATCGAGGTGGATGGCGAGACTCACGACTTCGAGCATGATCGTCGCCGCGATCAGGCCCTGGGCTATTTCGGTGTCAAAGTGCTGCATTTCGCCAACCCCGATGTGATGGGCAATCTTGATGGGGTGCTGAACGCGACCCTTGGCGTCTTGCACGAGACGCCGGATCGCTGGGAGAGCCCCCACCCCAACCCCTCCCCTGAAGGGGAGGGGCTCAAGGCTGAGAATTGATAGTTATGCTCAAAATCGACAATCTTCACGCCACTGTCGCCGACAAGCCAATCCTCAAGGGCCTGTCGCTGTCGGTGGGTGCGGGCGAAGTCCATGCGATCATGGGCCCCAATGGCGCGGGCAAATCGACGCTGTCCTATGTGCTTGGGGGCCGGCCCGGCTATGAAGTGACCGACGGTTCGGTAACTTTCATGGGGCAGGACCTGCTCGCGCTGGAACCGCACGAGCGCGCCGCGGCAGGCCTGTTCCTGGGGTTCCAGTATCCGGTCGAGATTCCGGGCGTCTCTTTCGTCCAGTTCCTGCGCGAAAGCGCCAATGCCCAGCGCAAGAGCCGGGGCGAGCCGCCGCTGTCGGGCGGGGACTTCCTCAAGCTCGCGCGCGAGAAGGCGGCGCTGCTCAAGATGGACATGGAAATGCTCAAGCGGCCGGTCAACGTCGGCTTCTCGGGCGGCGAGAAGAAGCGCGCCGAGATGGTCCAGATGGGGATCCTGAACCCCTCGCTGGCGGTGCTGGATGAGACCGATTCGGGCCTCGACATCGACGCGCTGCGCGTGGTGGGCGAGGGGATCAACGCCACGATGCGCGCCCCCGACAAGGCGGTGCTGCTGATCACCCATTACCAGCGCCTGCTCGACTATGTGCAGCCCGACTTCGTTCACGTGCTGGCGGGCGGGCGGATCGTGCGCACCGGCGGGGCGGAACTGGCGCATGAGCTCGAAGAGCATGGCTACGAGGAAGTTGCCGGGTGACTTCGGCCGCAGCCCTTCTTCCTACCCGCAAGGATGAGGATTTCCGCTACGCGGACCTGGCCGCGCTTGAGCGCGTCTGGCCGGTGGCGATTGAGACGATTGCGCTTGCTGAAGGCGAGCATCGCGCGCTGAGGATGGTCAATAGCGGCGTGCGTGAGCTGGCGATCGTGCTGGCACCGGGCGCTTCGCTTGACCTGCATGTGCTCAACGCTGGGCAAGACTATGGCCGCCTTTCGCTGCGGGCCGAGCTGGGCGCTGGCTCGCAGTTCACCTTTGGCGCGGCGCAACTCGCGGGCAGCGGGCAAGTGCTGGAGGTGGTAACCCACGTCGCGCACCTTGGCCTCGATGCCATTAGCCAGCAGACCGTGCGCTCGGTCGCGGGTGGGGGATCAACTGTCAATTATCTCGGCAAGGTCCATGTCGCCAAAGGCGCGGACGGGACCGACGGATCGCAGTCGGTGCGGGCCATGCTGCTCGACCGGCAGTCAGCCGCCAATGCCAAGCCAGAGCTCGAAATCCACGCCGACGACGTCAAATGCGCGCACGGCTGCGCGGTGGGCGAGCTCGACAAGCAGGCGCTGTTCTATCTCGCCCAGCGCGGATTGCCGCCCGAGGCCGCCAAGAAGCTGATGCTCCAGGCCTTCGTTGCCGAGGCCTTTGTCGGGGCGGCGGACGAGGAAGCGCTGCAGGCCCAGGCGCTGGCCGCGCTGGAGGCGATGTTGTGAACGGCCACTCCCAAGCTCCGTTCGCATCGAGCGAAGTCGAGATGCCGCGCACAGGTGTCTCGACTTCGCTCGACACGAACGGGATCAGGGCGGAATTTCCCGGCCTCGCCGGCGGCTGGCACTACCTTGATACCGCCGCCACCGCGCAAAAGCCGCAGGCGGTGATCGACGCCACGGTGCGGGCAATGGGCGCGGACTATGCCACGGTCCACCGCGGGGTCTATGCCCGCTCGGCCAATATGACCGTGGCCTATGAAGCGGCGCGCGAGCGGGTGGCGCGGTTCATCGGCGGCAAGGCCGACGAAGTGGTCTTCGTGCGCGGCGCGACCGAGGGGATCAACCTTGTCGCTCACTCCTATCCGAACAAGGGCCGCGTATTGCTCTCGGTGCTGGAGCATCATTCGAATATCGTCCCCTGGCAGCTGGCCGGCTGGCAAGTCGATGTCTGCCCGCTGACCACGGACGGCTGCATCAATCTCGACGCGGCCGAAGCAATGCTCACGAACGAGCATACGATGGTGGCCTTCGCCCATGTCTCGAATGTGCTCGGCTCGACCCTTGATGCGGCGCGTGCCGCCAAGCTGGCGCACGGCGTTGGGGCCAAGCTATTGCTCGACGGCTGCCAGGCGGTGCCGCGCATGGAAGTCGACGTCGCGGCGCTGGACTGTGATTTCTACGTGTTTTCGGGCCACAAGCTCTACGGCCCGACCGGGATCGGCGCGCTGTGGGGCAGGGCCGAGCTGCTTGAGGCGATGCCGCCGTGGCAAGGCGGCGGCTCGATGATCGACAAGGTGACTTTCGAGAAGACGACCTATGCACCGGCCCCGGCCCGGTTCGAGGCGGGAACCCCGGCGATTGTCGAAGTGATGGGGCTGCACGCGGCGATCGACTATGTTGAACACATTGGCCTTCCAGCGATCCACGCCCACGAAACTGCCCTGGTGAGCCAGCTGCGCGATGCGCTGCGCCGACGCAACGATATCACGCTGTTCGGGCCTGACAATGCGGCGGGAATCGTCTCTTTCGCGATGGAGGGGGTGCATCCGCACGACCTCGGCACCATATTGGACGAAAGCGGAGTGGCGATCCGCGCTGGGCACCACTGTGCGCAGCCCTTGATGGAGCACCTGGGCGTGCCCGTCACTGCGCGGGCCAGCTTCGGGCTCTATTCGGACGCAGACGACATCGCCGCCCTGCTGGCGGGAATTGAACGGACACGGAGGATCTTCGGATGAGCATTTCTGAAGATATTGGCGAACCCAAATTCACGGTTGAAACGGTGGACAGCGTGCCTGCCCCGCCGCGCGCGCGGGTGGAAGATGCCGAGCCCGCCGCGGCCAAGCTGGAGCGCAAGCGCGACTACCTCGAGGGTTTTCTGGCCGAGAAACCGGCCGCTGCCGCCGCGGGCGAGCCGGGCGGCGACCTCTATGAAGCGGTGATTGCCGCGCTGAAGGACATTTTCGATCCTGAAATCCCGGTCAATATCTATGACCTTGGGCTGATCTACGGCGTCGATGTTGCCGATGACGGCGGCGTCGCGGTGACCATGACGCTGACCACCCCGCATTGCCCGGTGGCCGAATCGATGCCGGGCGAGGTTGAGTTGCGCGTCAGCGCCGTGCCTGGCGTGCGCGATGCCGAGGTCAATCTGGTCTGGGACCCGCCGTGGGACCCCGCCAAGATGAGCGATGAAGCCCGCCTCGAACTGGGGATGCTGTGATGACCACCACCACGACCCGCCGCCCGCTGCCCGCCGCCGTGATCCTGACCCCCACCGCCGAAGCGCGGGTCGCAAAGCTGATGGCTGAGGCTCCCGAGGGAGCCATCGGGGTCAAGCTCTCGACCCCGCGCCGCGGCTGTTCGGGGCTGGCCTATTCGGTCGATTATGTCAGCGAAGCCAATCCGCTCGACGAGCGGATCGAGACTCCGGGCGGCCTGTTCTTCATCGACGGTGCCTCGGTGCTCTACCTGATCGGCAGCACGATGGACTGGCAGGAAGACGATTTCATGGCCGGATTCGTGTTCCAGAACCCCAATGCCAAAGGAAGCTGTGGCTGCGGGGAGAGCTTTACGGTCTGACCCTCAGACCTAGAGCCCAAACACCTCACCGCCATCTTCGGCGATAAAGGCCAGCAGGGCTTTTTCCAGCGGGTCGAGCTCTTCGTCGGCTTCGAGCAGGTCGGTCAGCCAGTGGCTTTCTTCCGCAGTCACTTCGGCGGCCTCGGCCACATCGTCCTCGACATCGGGAGCATGCGGGCTGAGGTCGAGCAGGCTGCCGAATGCGCCGTCGAAATCGGGGCGCGAAGTGAACATCCGGCCGAGGAAACCGCCGACCCCGGCGCCTTCGCGGTTCATGAACGCTTCCAGTTCGGCGGCGCGCTCATCCCTCAGCGGCTCTTTCCCGCCAAAGCCCTGGAGGTAATTGGCGACGCCCTGGACGAACAGCTTCTCCCATTCGGCGGCATTGGCTTCGTAGAGCGAGGCATCTTTGATCCGGAACAGCATTTCCGCTTCGCTCTTGCTGACCGCAGCCGGGCGGTCGCTGGCCGGGGCGAAGATCAGGCGGCGCAGCAACCTGCATTCGGTCTCGTTGATCCCCTTGGGGCTGAGCTCGCCGTGGCGGGTCGGGCCTTCACCGTGGAGCACCGCGTCTTCGATATGTTTGAGCGCATAGGCCTTGAGCCGGCCCGGCGCGTTGATCGCAATCTCGGAGACTCGGACCAGCAGTTCGAGCTCGGCCATCGTGCCGACCCGCCCGTCGCGGTCAATCCGTGCAATCAGCTCGTCGGCCATTTCATCATCGACATAGCCTTTGGGCTCGACCGTCTGGACGATGAAGCTCGAAAGCGCCTCGACGAAGAAGTCGCACCATTCGCTGGTCGGCGAGACGCAGGCATCGTTGGCGGCGAACAGCGCTTCGGCCTCTTCCGGGTCCATCTTGCCATCGGCCCAGCCCTGGCGGCGCAGTTCGAGAATCTCTTCCGCCGAAATGCGACCGTCACCGGCGATCGCGCCCGCGAGGTTTCCAAATTCCATGCTCATGGCACGTGTTCCCCCAAGAATTCGGGACCGCTATGCCAATTCATCCTTAAATCCTCGTTACCCTT
>PNJT01000163.1 GCA_013822005.1 Novosphingobium sp.
AATATAGACATATTCCTGCGCCATTCTTCCTTGCATTGAACCATAATAGACTCCGTCACGATGACCCAGAATGGTCGGGAAGTGCCCTAGTTCCCCAGCAAATTCGCCCGCCAGAACATCAGCTCGACCCAGAACTGATAGTCCTGGTTCTCCTTCTTGCCGAAGCCGTGGCCTTCGTTCATCCCGACCAGGTGCCAGGCGCTGCGGCCCTTGGCGCGGACCGCTTCGACGGCCTGATCGGCCTCGCTCTTGGGCACGCGCGGGTCGTTGGCACCGGTCACCACCAGCAGCGGGATCGAGAGCTTGTCGATCTTGGTCAGCGGTGAGATTTCCATCAGCTTGGCACGCTGCTTGGGATCGCGCTCGTCGCCGTATTCAACCCGGCGCAAGTCGCGGCGATAGCTTTGGGTGTTTTCGAGGAAGGTCACGAAATTGCTGATCGCGACGATGCAGTCGGCCGCCTTCAGCCGCTCGCCGTAACGGATCGCTACGGCATAGCACATGTAGCCGCCGTATGAGCCGCCGGCCACTGCCGTACGGGTGCCATCGATCGCAGGATCGGCCTGGAGCTTGTCAAGGAAAGCGCCGATATCCAGCACCGAATTCTCACGCAGGAACGGCCCGTTATCAAGGCTGACGAAGCGTTTCCCGAAGCCGGTCGAGCCGCGCACGTTGGGATAGAACACCGCTACGCCCAGTTCGTTGAGCAGATAGTTGGTGCGGCCGCGGAAGCCTGGGGTGAACTGGCTTTCCGGACCGCCGTGGATGTTGACGATCAGCGGGCGCTTGCCGGGGAATTTCGCAGCATCAGGCCGATAGAGGAAGCCGCTGACCGACTCGCCGTCAAAGCTTTTCACTTCGACGAATTCGGGCTCGACGTTGACCGCCGGGTCCAGCCCGCCGGTTTCGCTGAAGGTCCAGCGGGTCACCGCCAGGCTGGCGGGATCGACCGAATAGGCATCGGCCGGGACCTTGGCCGAAGTCACGGTCAGCCCGATCGTGCTCCACGGCGCAATGCTGACCGAACCGATCGAGCCTTGCGGCAGGCCGGTCACTTCGCGCACCGCGCCAGTCTTGGGGTCCATCAGCCGCAGTTTGGCCACTCCGGCTTCGTTGACCACATAGGCAATGAAGCTGCCATCGTCGGCAATGTCGAACTGTTCGATATCCCACTTCTTTTCGGGGCTTTTCGGTAAGAACTTGCCGGATTTGGGATCGAGCGTGCCCAGCCGCTGGAAGAGGCTGCCCTCGTCGCTGGTCACCCACAGCGTGCCATCCGGGGCGAAGCCGGCATCGCCATAAGCGATTGATTTCTTGTGATCGCCTATCGGGGTCATGGCCCCGCTGGCAAGATCGAGCCAATAGAGATCGGACTTTGCCACCGAGATCCGGTTGGCGACCACTGCATGGGTATTGCCGGGGGCAAAGCCGGCAATCGCCCAGCCGCCGCCTTTGACTTCCTTGACCATCCGGCCCGTCGATGGGTCACGCGGGTCCATCACGTAGAGGTCGGTGTCGGCCCCATTGCGGCGGGTCGAGCTGTAGCCGACCCATTTGCCGTCCTTGCTCACCGCGCCGAGGCCATTGCGGCTCTTGCCATCGGTCAGCAGCGTCAGCTTGCCGTTCTTGAGCGTGTAGAGCTGAAAGAATTCGTTCCCGCCCTTGTCCTTCTGCACGACCAGCGTGCCATCGCCGGGCAAGTACCCGCCGCCCAGCGGCTCAGCCTCGAAACTGATCTGGTGCCGGGCCATGCCGGGGCCGGCGACAGTGTGCAGCTGCGCGACATTGCCGAAGCGGGTTGAGATCAGCATCGACTTGGTCACCGGGTCCCAGCCCTGGAAGGCTGCGGTGCGGAATTCCATATAGGGCCGGGTTTCCTCGACCAGCGCCTGCGGCACGGCGGGAATGCCATCGGCCACCAGCGCGGCGGGCTTGGGCGCGGTGGGCGCGGCGTCCTGGGCGAGCAAGGCGCTGGCAGGCAGGGTGAGTGCGGTCATGGCAAGCAGGATGTGGCGCATGGGTTTCCTCTCAGGATATTGTTGAAACCAGACTGGCTGCTGACGCCGCCAAGGGCAACTGCCCATTCGACGAACGTCATTGATCAAGTGTCGAACAGGCTGTCGAATTCACCAAAGCGTTCGGCTGGCTGTCGTGCAAGCGCGTGAGGGCGCTGCCGGAGAAATCGGTGCCGCATCGAGAGTGGCGATTGACGGGCGTTACACATGCGTTACACCTAGGCCGACTTGCTCAAACAGAAGCAAGCGCCCTTGGAGGATAACCGCGCGTAAGAGGGGATGCCGGTGTCCGTCCTGCCTGGGTAACAATTTGTCTTGGCGAGTAGGAGCATTGAAAATGGCAAGGTTCAGGCAGCGTGGTTTGGTTTCCATATTTGCGATTGCGGTCAGCGGTCTTTCAGCCCCGGCTTTCGCACAGGATGCAACTCCGCCCGCGGAAGCCCCCGCGGCTGAGGATATCGTTGTTACCGGTTCGCTGATCCGCGGTTCGAGCGAGCAGGCACCAGCACCGATTGACGTGATCGGGGCTGAAGAACTGGCGCGCCAGGGCAGCCCGTCGGTGATCGATCTGCTCAAGAACCTGCCAACCTCGAACGGGGTGATTGGCGATGCAAACCAGTTCGATGCACGCGCACAAGGCAATGAAGGCGTTGCCTCGGTCAACCTGCGTGGCCTCGGTCCGCAGCGCACGCTGGTGCTGCTCAACGGCAAGCGGATTGTCGCTTCGGGCGGCAGCGGGATTCCGATTGTTGACGTCAACCTGATCCCGTCGGGCGCGATCGGCCGGATCGAAGTGCTGAAAGACGGCGCGGCCGCAACCTATGGTTCGGATGCGATCGCCGGGGTGGTCAACTTCATCACCCGCGAAAACCAGAACGGCTTCCGCGCATCGGCTGACTACCGCTACATCCGCGGCTCGAAAGGCGATTATGGCGGTGCGCTCAGCTATGGGCACACGGGCGAAAACTGGCGATTCCTGGTTTCGGGGGGCTTCCAGCGCCGCAGCGAATTGCAGACGCTTGATCGCGATTTCGTGATCCAGGACTATCAGGACAACCCGCAAGGCGGGTGGACCGGCGGCGGCAACCCCGGCAACTTCGACTTCAGCGGCCCGGGCAACGGGCTCAGCTTTACGACCGATCTGGGTTGTACGGCGCTGGGCGGTTTCCGCAGTTTGCCCGGATCGACCACCGATCGCTGCTTCAACCAGTACGGCCTGTTCGGCAATCTGGTCGAGCCGGAGGACCGGTTCCAGTTCTTCGTTGATACCGAATTCGATCTGTCCGAGGGCATTTCGCTGCGGCTGCAAGGGCTGTGGGGCCATTCCGAAACGCGCATCACCACTTCGCCCAGCTATCTGCCTACCCTGCCGCCTTCGGCCAATGCGGCTTTCGGCGGGGCCGGACTGTTCGTAATTCCGGGCTATACCCCGGCGCTGCAGGACTATTGCGCCACTTATGGCGCGGCAGCGAACTGCCTGGCTCCGGGCGGCGTGCTGCAATCGGCGGTCGCCTTCCCGGTGCTGTTCCGGCCGGTGCTGCTGGGCGGCAATCCGCTCAACGGCGGGCGCGGATCGTCAACCTCGCCGCGCGTTTCGGACCAGTTGATGTTCTCGGCCGATCTCGAGTTCGAACTGACCGCCAGTGTGGATCTGCGGCTCAGCCTCACCCACAGCGAATATGACCGCAGCTTTGGCGGGACAGATACCTTTGGCGACCTGTTCCAGAACGCGATTGCCGGGTTTGGCGGCCCGAACTGCGCCTATTCGTCCACCGCATCGCGGGTTGGGCTGACTCCGGTCCAGCTGGCGGCCCTCGCGGGGACCAACGGTTGCCAATACTGGAACCCGTTTTCCACCGCAGTCCAGGTCAATTCGGCAACCGGGCAGGTCAACCCGCAATTTGCCGGATCGCGTTCGACCGGCAGTTTCTCGACAACGCCTGGTGCCGGGCTGGTCAACGATCCGGCGCTGTTTGACTGGTTCTTCCAGGACACCCGGACCCAGGCCTTTACCCGCCAGACCGTGTTCGAAGGGGTGATTTCGGGCAAGACCGGGCTGTCGCTGCCGGGCGGCGAGGTTGGCTTCGCGCTGGGCGGGCAATATCGCAAGAACAGCTATAGCCGGTTCTATAACGATGTCAGCAACCTCGATGTCAATCCGTGCCCGGGCACTCCGCTCAATCCGGCCGCGACCTGCACCCAGCAGACCGGCGCGCTCGGTTTCCTTGGCACCAACCGCAACGCTTCGAGCAACAGCGACGTCTGGGCGGCGTTCGCCGAATTGCAGTTGCCGATCACCGATGCCTTCGACGTCCAGCTTTCGGCGCGCTTTGAAGACTATGGCGGTGCCGTGGGTTCGACCTTCGATCCGCAGGTTCGCGCCAAGTTCCAGGTTACCCCGTGGCTGGCGCTGCGCGGCGGCTGGGGCACCACGTTTCGCGGTCCGCCTTCGCAAAGCCTGGGCGGAAACCTGACCTCGCTGCAGATCATCGGCACTTCGTTCCGGGCGATCGACATCAACGGCAACCCCAATCTGGCTCCGGAAAGCGCCAACACCTATAACGGTGGTGTGCTGATCAGCGCCGGCGGGTTCAAGGTCAGCGTCGATTACTTCCGGTACGACTTTGAAGGGCCGATCGAAGGCGAGCCGGTTTCGGGCATCGTCTCGGCGCTGTTTGGCGCTACCGGCAATGCCAACTGCGGCAACCCGGCCTATGCAGCACTGCAATCGCGCTTCACCTTCACCGGTGCCGGTTGCGGTGTGGGCAACGTCCAGCGGCTGCGCACCCAGTATGTCAATACAGCCAATGTCAGCACTTCGGGGATCGACTTCCAGGCCAGCTACGAGCTGGGCATGGGATCGGGTTCGGTGACGCTGGGCGCGGCCGGTACTTACGTGATCAACTACAAGACCGATGCGGTGACCGTGGAAGGGATCGTGGTGCAACCGGCCTTCGATGCCGTGGGCCTGCTCAACTACCAGACCACCGCCTATCCGCTGCCGCAATGGAAGGGCAATGCCTATCTCCAGGGCGGTTTCGGCAACCACCAGCTTCGCTTGCAGGTGAACTATCTCGATGGCTACACCGATCAGCGCGGGGCTGCGATCTTTGGGCCGAACACCGGGGCGCTGGCCGGGGCTTCGGTTACCACCGGCAAGGAAATCGGCAGCTTCACTACGCTCGATTTCACTTACCGGCTCAAGCTGGACACCGGGACGGTGATCGCCCTTTCAGCGCTGAACATACTTGACCAGGATCCGCCGTTCGCGCGGTTGGACCAGAACTACGATCCGTTCACTGCCAGCCCGCTGGGCCTGACGGTGAAGCTTGGCGTATCGCAAGACTTCTGAGTGATCGCGGTTCAATGAAGCGGGTGCCGGACCTTGGTTCGGCACCCTTTTTTTGTCTGCACGCCGATGACGTCGCTTGATTGCTGCTGATAGTCAAAGCGATACTTCTTGCGCGATCCAGCGCGGCTCTAGAGCGGTGATTGGAAAATCTGAATCACCTCGCCCCAGCCCCGACTATCCTGAGCTTGTCGAAGGATGGCTCTTTTCTTCAAGCGGTTG
>PNJT01000164.1 GCA_013822005.1 Novosphingobium sp.
GGCCTTTTCGACACGGAATTCGATCTGGCCGCCCTTGGCAGCCTTGACCGCTTCGGCGACGTTCGGGGTGACGGTGCCCAGCTTGGGGTTCGGCATCAGGCCCTTGGGACCCAGCACTTTGCCCAGACGGCCCACAACGCCCATCATGTCCGGCGTGGCGATCACGCGGCCATAGTCGAGGTTGCCGGCCTGCATGTCTTCGAGCAGGTCTTCGGCACCAACCTTGTCGGCACCGGCGGCCAGCGCCTTTTCGGCGTTGTCGCCGCGCGCGAAGACTGCAACCTTGACGTCCTTGCCGGTGCCCGAGGGCAGCACGACCATGCCGCGCACCATCTGGTCGGCGTGGCGCGGATCGACGCCCAGGTTGAGCGAAACTTCCAGCGTTTCGTCGAACTTGGTGGTCTTGAGGTCCTTCAGCGCCTTGATCGCTTCGGCAACGCCATAAAGCTTCTGGTTGTCGCCCAGCTTTTCGGTGAGGCCCTTGGCCTTTTTGGTCAGCTTTGCCATGGTCTTAGCCCTCCACCACGTCGAGACCCATCGAACGCGCGGAGCCTTCGATGATCTTGGTCGCCTGCTCGATCGTGTTGGCCGAAAGGTCGGCCATCTTCACCGACGCGATTTCGGCGAGCTGCGAGCGCTTGATGCTGCCGCCCGAAACCTTGCCCGGTTCCTTCGAGCCCGACTTGAGGCCGGCGGCCTTCTTGATCAGGAACGAGGCCGGCGGGGTCTTGGTGACGAACGTGAACGAACGGTCGGCATAGACGGTGATGATCGTGGGGATCGGCATCGCCTTTTCCAGGTCCTGCGTGGCGGCGTTGAACGCCTTGCAGAATTCCATGATGTTCACGCCGCGCTGACCCAGCGCAGGGCCGATCGGCGGCGAGGGCGTGGCAGAGCCCGCGGGCACCTGCAACTTGATATAGCCTTCAATTTTCTTGGCCACGAAGGGCCTCCTTTCTTCCTGTTGGCCCCCATTCGAGGGCCGCAGAGCGAGCGGTCAAGCACCCCGGACCTGATCCGGGGCTCCCGCGTGGAATCACCCCGGCAAACCGAAGCGAAGGCGCGCGCCTAGGCGAAAGGCGCCGCGAATGCAACATTCGTCGACAAATGCTGGACCTTTGGGCGCATTCGTGGCCTCAATCCGCTCCATGACAGCCCAGCGACCCTTCACCCGCGTTCTGCTCGCGGTCGCCGTCACCCTGCTTTCGGCCAGCGCCGCCGTGCCGGCCCCGCGCAAGGCTCCACCCGAAACGAGCCTCCCGCCGCTCAAGCCCGCAGTGATCGATGACAGCCTGGCGATTACCGGCGAGGAGCTGGCGGCCAGGAAGCTGCGCTCGCGCCTGACGGTCGAGGTCGGGATAAACGGCACCGGACCCTACCGCTTCGTGGTCGATAGCGGGGCCGATACCTCGGTGATTGGCGAGCGGCTGGCCAAGGCGCTCAAACTGCCCGCCGGAGAGCCGGCAATGCTCCACGGGATCACCGAAAGCCGCCGGGTTGACCGGGTCCTGGTCGATTCGCTGCACCTGGGCTCCAGCGTGGTGCGCGATCTGGAGCTGCCGCGGCTCGACGATTACCACGTCGGCGCGGCCGGGATGATCGGGCTCGACGCGCTGGTCGAACAGCGCATGGTGCTCGATTTCGACAAGCGCAAGATCACCATCAGCGATGGTTCACGCCCGCAGCCGCGGATGGACGGCGAGATCGTCGTCACCGCTCGGCTCAAGCGCGGGCAGCTGATCCTCACGCAAGTCCGGGCCAACGGGCTGCCGCTCAATGCGGTGATCGATACCGGTTCGGAAATCACCATCGGCAACATGGCGCTGCACCGCAAGATCGCCCGCAACAAGAAGATCGTGATGCAACAGGTCGAGCTGATGGGCGTCACCGGGGCGACGGTGAAGGTCGATATCGCGATCGTGCCCGAACTGCGGCTGGGCAAGGTGATCCTGACCGACGTGCCGATCGCTTTCGCCGATGTCCCGCCGTTCGCGGTGTTCGGGCTGCAGGACCAGCCCTCGCTGCTGCTCGGCACCGACCTGATGGAAACCTTCCGCCGGGTCAGCCTGGACTTTCATGGCCGCAAGGTCCGCTTCCAGCTGCGCAAGTGCGAGAACCAGGGCGTGGTGATCTCGACCACCCAGACGATGACCCGGCTCGGCACCGAAAAGGGCAACAACACCGCCTGCAAAAACTGACGCTGGCTATCGACTGTTAACCGGATTAGGCTAACCCCAACTGTGAAGTAACCTCGCAGGGGGAAATGATGTTCGAAATAGCCGTGCGCGTCAAAGAACTGGCGTCGAGCAACATCAATAACCTGGTCGAAAAGGCCGCGAGCCCGGCCAAGATGCTGCAGCTGCTCCAGCTGGAGATCGAAGAAGCAGTGATCGCGCTGGTCCGCGATGCCGCGCGCACCGAACGCCGCGGCCGCGATGCCGAAACCAGCGCGCGGGCGCACGACAAGGCCGCCAAGGACTGGCAGGACAAGGCCAAGCTGGCGCTGTCCAAGGACCGCGAAGACCTCGCCCGGGGTGCCTTGGCCGAGCGTGAAAAGGCCGAAGCCGGGGCCAAGGCCGCGCGTCAGGCCCAGGCCGATGCCGAAGCCGAGGCTGCCGCCCTGCGCAGCGCCATCGCCGATCTGGAAAGCAAACTCAGCGAAACCCGCGCGCGCCTGCGCGCCGAGCAGACCGCCCAGGCCGCTTCCGCGCCCGCCGAAGCCGCTCGGCAAGGCGCAGTCGCCGCGTCAGGCAAGGTCGATGCCCTGGGCGAGCGCATCGCGACGCTGGAAAAGCGGATCGACTTTGCCCAGGCCAGCGAAGACAGCGGCGCCAAGGCCGCCTCGCTCGACGAGGAACTGGCCGCGCTGCAACGCGAAGCCCGCCTCGATGACGAGCTGGCCGCGTTGAAGAAGGGTTTGAAGAAGAAGTAGCGGTGGGCGGCGCGAGGGCTGACCTCACGTTCAATCAGGAAAGCACGAAGTCAGCATGAGCCTTGAGCTCTCTGCGCGCACCCTTGTGGCCAAGCGTACAGAGCATCACTTTGACACCCTCCCGTCGTACGAATTTGAAGGCCGGCACGAAGTCGCTGTCCGCCGTGACAACAACGACAGCCCTGACCATTTCGCGTAGCGCCAATCGAGCCATATCCAAGCCAATTCGGATATCGACTCCCTTCTGATTGATATCCAAGAGGAAGTCTCGATCCTCAAGAGCCCGCGGTTCCTTGGTGATTTGCACAACAGATTTAGGCTTAGGGCGTCAGACGCGTTTCGCCCATTCGCAGAGCAAAGCCAGGACGCAGTTCGAGCTGATCGTAAAGGCTCTGCGCATGTTTCGCGCGCTCAGTTGCTGCGAGGTTATAGGTTTCCGCCGAAACCGGATATTTCACCGTCGCGAGCGAGGGTGGGGCATCGTAAAAGTAGGTTCGAAGAAGCTCGTAGTCCTTTAGCTCTTCATGGCTGCGGATTTCCTCGCAGAGCGCGACAACATCGTCCGCCTTGGCAGGCTCCTTGAGCTTTTCCTGGAGCTTCTTGGTGACAAAACCGCCATCAAGCAAAATGGCAAATTGCGCTTTAGGCATAAAACCTTGGAGCCAACCGACCCAAACAGCGCTTATGCGTTGCATAGAGGATCGGCTGGCTCACTTGTTTATCTCGCAATGCCGAAACAAATCCGAAAATCTTGATATGACTTTACCGCCATATATGGAAAATGTCAAGATTCTGCGTGACCTGCCCTCAGCCCTACTTCGCCAGTTCGACCTGTTCGAAGTCCAGCTCGACCGGGGTCGCGCGGCCGAAGATCGAGACCGAGACCTTGACCCGGTTCTTGTCGAAATCGAGTTCTTCGACGATCCCGGTGAACGAGTTGAACGGGCCGTCGAGCACCTTGACCGAATCGCCGATTTCGTAATCGACGTGGATGTGCTTCTTGGGTTCGGCCGCGGCGGCGTCGCGGGCGCCGAAATAGCGCGCGGCTTCGCGTTCGGTGATCGGCTGCGGCTTGCCCATGTGGCCCAGGAACCCGGTGACCTTGGGGGTGTTCTTGATCAAGTGATAAACGTCATCGTTCATCAAGAGCTTGGCCAGCACATAACCGGGCATGGTCTTGCGTTCGACCTGGACCTTCTTGCCGCGCTTCACTTCGGTGACGGTTTCGTGCGGCACTTCGACCGCTTCGACCAGGGCCTCAAGCCCCTTGCGCGCGGCTTCGGTGAGGATTGCTTCCTTCACCTTGTTTTCGAAGCCGGAATAGGCGTGGATGATGTACCAGCGAGCCATAATGCGTGAATCTCTTCAGTAAGGAGGTTGGCCGGCGCTCAGGCCAGCGACAGCAAGGACCTGACGATCCAGCCGAACAGCGAATCGACGCCGAGGAAGAAGATCGCCAGCACCACCATCATGATGCCCACGAAGATCGCCGTGGTCGTGGTTTCCTGGCGGCTGGGCCACACCACCTTGCGGGCCTCTGCCTGGACCTGGCGCATGAATTCGCCGGGATTGAACTTTGCCATCAGCCTGTCACTCTCACTTCGAGCCATTTCCTCGCGCCTTCCGCCTAGGGCTCATCGCCGCCCCGGCCGCGGTGGCCGGGAGGGGCAAGTGATTCTCCTTGTGTCGGAAGACACTGGGGCATGTAGCGATGCAGGCCCGGCTTGGCAAGATGGTGCGGGGTGAGGCGGCGCGGAACGCCGAAGGGTTGTTCGAGCTGACTCGATAAGAGCAGCCAGAAGGCGTATTTTACCGGGCCTCAGATCAGACCCAGATTGATCGCCCGAGATGCAGATTCGGCACGATGGGCAGCGCCGACTGCTGCCATCGACTGTGCGACATGAGTCTCGACAGTCGCCGGCGACAGCGCGAGTGCGATAGCGATCTCCTTGTTCGAGCGCCCGGCTGCAAGCAAGCGCAAGACCTGCTGATGCCGTGCGGTGATCCGGGTCTCGCTCCCCGCCGGATTGTAGCCGGACCTGCGAAGTGCAAGTTCGGCAATCCGGGCCGGAAAATGGCGTCCGCCTGCCAGGACGAGCTCGATAGCGGCCAGAACCAAGGATGGCGGTTCGGTCTTGGCAATGAAACCGCCGACCGGCAAAGCCAGCAGCCTGAGAAGGACTTCATCGTCTGCCATGCCGGTAAACACGATGATCGGCACGGACGGCGCGCTTCGGCGCAAGGCTGCAATCCCCTCGCCCGGTTCGGCACCCGGCATGCCCAGATCGGCCAAGATCAGGTCCGGACCGACGGTGCATTGCGTCAGAGCACCGGGACAGTCGGTCGCCTTGTCCACGACGAGGTCCGGCCAGCGCTGCGCAAGCATCAAAGCCATGGCATCGACAATCATCGGATGGTCATCGCAGATCAAGCAGCGGCGCACTCTTCCGCCTCCGTCACAGGTGCCGATCCGCCCACTGCGGCGTTTGGCAGTTTAGGGCACTTCCCGACCATTCTGGGTCATCGTGACGGAGTCTATTATGGTTCAATGCAAGGAAGAATGGCGCAGGAATATGTCGATATTTCAAGACATTCTGACGCGGCAGTGGGCCATA
>PNJT01000165.1 GCA_013822005.1 Novosphingobium sp.
TGGCGAAGGTGACGGGACCACCATGGGCCGTTGCCAGGAAATCCTCTGACGCGTTCACGTCAGGTGGGAACCGTGTGTGCCGGACCGGAATCCGACCAGGGACAGCCCCCATGGATTTGCTTATAGCCTCAGGGATTTTCAAAGGCTCGCACCGGGCAGTACCCGTCGTCCCCCAGATAGGGCAGTGCGGCTCAACTCTCAAGGGCGGAGGCGCATTTCTCAAGCCGGGCGGCCAAGGCCTCCAGAGCGTCGGCCTGATCTGGGGTGGGAGCGGGGCCGCCCTTCTTGCGGGCTTCGTGCAATTCATCGGCCAGCAGCAGGGCGGCAAACAGCAGCAGGCGGGTTTCGTTGTGGCCGGAAGGACCCAGCTCGCGAACCTTGTCTTCGATCATCTGGCCCAGTTCCTGGACCCGCTCTTCCTCGCCAGCGGCACAGGCCACCAGATAGCTGCGACCGCCGATCTGGAGCGTGACGTTGCTCACCCCTGGGCCCCTTCGATCAGCTGGTCGAGTTGTTCGAGCGAGTCCTGAACTGCATCACGCAAACGGTCATGCCTGGCTTGCAAATCAGCGAGTTCGGGCCCCGCGGCGGCGGCATGCGGAGCGCGCGCCGCACCCTCGATCCGGGCCAGCGCCGCTTCGATCCGGGCCAAGGCGGCCTTGCTGCGATCGGCGTCCATAAACTGTGCCTAGCGCAAAAACGCGGCAGCGCAAAGCGTTGGAGCAGGGATTTCCCACCGTTTGCAAAGCCCGCGCCGGGCCTGCGCCTTGACGCCGCCTTGCGCCTTGGCAAAGGAGGCCTCGCGCCGAATCGCGCGCGATCCCTGCCTGCCCACGGGAGCTGCACCGCATGACCCTCGATAGTGCCCGCCTCGCGCCTATGGCCAACGCCATTCGCGCGCTTTCGATGGATGCTGTCCAGGCGGCCAATTCGGGGCATCCCGGCATGCCGATGGGCATGGCCGATGTCGCCACGGTGCTGTTCAGCCAGTTTCTGAAGTTCGATCCAAAGGCCCCCAAGTGGCCCGATCGCGACCGCTTCGTGCTGTCGGCCGGACATGGCTCGATGCTGATCTACGCTTTGCTCCATCTGACCGGCTATGAAGCGCCCAGCATGGCAGATATCCGCAATTTCCGCCAGCTCCACAGCCCGTGCGCGGGCCACCCGGAAAACACCGAGCTGGCCGGAGTCGAATGCACCACTGGCCCGCTGGGTCAGGGTCTGGCGATGGCAGTCGGCATGGCCATGGCCGAGCGCCACCTCAATGCGGTGTTTGGCAATGGCCTGGTCGATCACAGAACCTGGGTGGTCGCAGGCGATGGCTGTCTGATGGAAGGGATCAACCACGAGGCGGTGGGCCTGGCCGGGACGCTCAAGCTGGGCCAGCTCAACGTGCTGTGGGACGACAACCGGATCACCATCGACGGCGACACCAGTCTGTCCACCGTCGAAGACATTGCCGCCCGCTACACCGCCAGCGGCTGGCATGTGACCCGCTGCGACGGGCACGATTTCGCCGATATTGCCCGCGCGCTGGCCGAAGCCGCCGCTGATCCGCGCCCCTCGCTGGTCGCCTGCAAGACCGTGATCGGGCAGGGCGCACCCAACAAGGCCGGCAGCCATTCGGTCCACGGCAGCCCGCTGGGTGCCGACGAAGTGGCTGCCACCCGCGAGGCGCTGGGCTGGACTTCGCCGGCCTTCGAAGTGCCGGCCGAGATCCTGGCCGACTGGCGCTCGCTGGGCGTGAAGGGCGCCGCTGCCCGGGCCGAATGGGAAGCCCGTCTGGCTGCCGATCCGCAGGGCGCTGAATTCTCGCGCCGGATGGCTGGCGAACTGCCGGCCGACAAGAGCGCGGCGCGCGATTACATGGCCTCGCTGGTAGCCAATCCGCCCAAGGTCGCCACCCGCAAGGCCAGCGAGATGGCGCTTGAAGCACTGACCGTGGCGATCCCCGAACTGCTGGGCGGCAGCGCCGACCTTACGGGCTCGAACCTGACCAAGACCAAAGCCACCGCAACGTTCAGCGCGAACGACTATGCCGGTCGCCACGTCCACTACGGGATCCGCGAATTCGGCATGGCTGCGGCGATGAACGGCATGGCGCTGCACGGCGGGGTGATCCCCTATGGCGGGACCTTCCTGGTCTTTGCCGACTATTGCCGCAACGCGATCCGGATGTCCGCGATCCAGCATGCCCGCGTGGTCTATGTGCTTACTCATGATTCGATCGGCCTTGGCGAAGACGGCCCGACCCACCAGCCGGTCGAACATGTCATGAGCCTGCGCACGATCCCGAACCTGCTGGTGTTCCGCCCCGCCGACGCGATCGAGACTGCCGAAAGCTGGGCGCTGGCGCTCAAGCAGGCAAACCGCCCTTCGGTACTCGCGCTCTCGCGCCAGAACCTGCCGCCGGTGCGCTTCGAAGCCGAGATGAAGACCGCCAAGGGTGCCTACCGCCTCAAGGCCGCCGAAGCCGCGCGCCAGGTGGTGCTGGTGGCGAGCGGCTCGGAAGTCGAGATTGCGCTCGCCAGCGCAGCCGCGCTTGAGGCTGAAGGGATCGGCGCCGATGTCGTCTCGATGCCGTGCTGGGAACTGTTCGACGAACAGGACGCCGCCTACCGCGCCGGTCTGCTGCCTGCGGGCGTGCTCAAGGTCTCGATCGAGGCCGGGGTGACGCTGGGCTGGCAGAAATATGTCGGCGACGGGCTGGCGATCGGTATCGACCGGTTCGGCGCTTCGGCCCCGGCCGACCAGCTCTATGATTACTTCGGCCTCACTGCCGACAAGATTGTTCCTCAGATCAAGGCCCGGCTGGGCTAAACAGACAGGAGTTTCCCCAATGGCAATCAAGGTTGCGATCAACGGTTTCGGGCGCATCGGGCGCAATGTGGCGCGCGCGATCATCGAGCGGCCCGATTGCGGGCTGGAACTGGTTTCGATCAACGATCTCGCCTCGGCCCAGGCCAATGCGATGCTGTTCAAGCGTGACAGCGTCCACGGTGCCTTCCCCGGCACGGTCGAAGTCGATGGCAACGATCTGGTGATCAACGGCAAGCGCATCCACGTGACTGCCGAGCGCGATCCGGCCAACCTTCCGCATGCCGCAAACGGGGTCGATATTGCGCTCGAATGCACCGGCTTTTTTACTGACCGAGCTTCGTGCGAAAAGCACCTCGCCGCCGGTGCCAAGCGCGTGCTGCTGTCGGCCCCGGGCAAAGGCGTCGATCTGACGGTGGTGTTCGGTGTCAATCACGACAAGCTGACCGCGGACCACATCATCGTCTCCAACGCTTCGTGCACCACCAACTGCCTCGCGCCGGTGGCCAAGGTGCTCAACGATGCGATCGGGATCGAGCGCGGGCTGATGACCACGATCCACGCCTATACCAACGACCAGAAGATCCTTGACCAGATCCACGAAGATCCGCGCCGCTCGCGCGCGGCGGCGATGTCGATGATCCCGACCACCACCGGCGCGGCCCGCGCGGTGGGTGAAGTGCTGCCCGAACTGAAGGGCAAGCTTGATGGCTCGGCGATCCGCGTGCCCACGCCCAATGTCTCGGTGGTCGACCTGACCTTCCAGCCCAAGCGCGACACCACCAAGGACGAGGTCAACGCGCTGCTCAAGGCTGCCAGCGAAGGTGCGCTGAAGGGCGTGCTGGGTTATTCGGACGAGCCGCTGGTTTCGATTGACTACAACGGCTGCGCCAACAGCTCGACCATCGACAGCCTCGAAACCGCGGTGATCGACGGCAAGCTGGTCCGCGTGCTCAGCTGGTACGACAACGAATGGGGCTTCTCCAACCGGATGGTCGATACCGCCGGGGCGATGGGGAAGTTGATCTAGTATCTCCCCTCCCGCTTGCGGGAGGGGTCGGGGGTGGGTCAGTGTGCGGCCATGCTCCGCAGTTGAACTGACTCACCCACCCCTAACCCCTCCCGCAAGCGGGAGGGGGACTGGAGAAGGTGATGACCAAGTTCAAGACCCTGGATGATATTGGCGACCTGACCGGCAAGGTCGCGCTGGTGCGCGTCGATCTCAACCTGCCGATGCAGGATGCGCACGTCACCGACGATACCCGCGTGCGGGCTTCGGCACCGACTATCCTCGAATTGTCGGCCAAGGGCGCCAAAGTGCTGCTGCTGGCGCACTTCGGGCGGCCGGGGGGTGAGAAGGTCTCGACCATGTCGGTCTCGATGACGCTCGACGCGTTGCAAGAGGTGCTGGGTAGGGAAGTGATGTTCGTGCCCGAAATCGCCGGGCCGGTGGTCGCGCAATCGATCGGCATCCTCGCTCCCGGCGATATCGCGCTGCTGGAGAACACCCGGTTCTGGAAGGGCGAGGAAAGGAACGATCCGGACCTTGCCAAGGCAATCGCTGCCAATGCCGACATCTACGTCAACGACGCCTTCTCCGCCGCGCACCGGGCCCATGCCAGCACCGAAGGGCTCGCCCACCTGCTCCCCGCCTATGCCGGGCGTTCGATGGAGGCCGAGCTCAAGGCGCTGGAAAAGGCGCTGGGCGATCCGGTCCGGCCGGTGGCGGCAGTGGTCGGCGGGGCCAAGGTTTCGTCCAAGCTCGACGTGTTGACCCACCTGGTGACCAAGGTTGATCACCTGATCATCGGCGGCGGCATGGCCAACACCTTCCTCGCCGCGCGCGGGGTTTCGGTCGGCAAGAGCCTGTGCGAGCACGAACTGGCCGCCACTTGCGAGCAGATCCTCGATGCCGCAGACAAGTCCGGTTGCACCGTGCACCTGCCCTACGATGTGGTGGTGGCCAAGGAATTTGCCGCCAATCCGCCCAGCTTGCGCATCTGTAACGTCCACGAAGTCGCTGAGGATGAGATGATCCTCGATGTCGGCCCGCAGGCAACCGAAGCCCTGGCCGATGTACTCAAGACCTGCCGCACGCTGGTCTGGAACGGACCGCTGGGCGCGTTTGAGACCGAGCCGTTCGATGCGGCCACCGTCGCTCTGGCCAAGAGCGCCGCTGCGCTGACCAAGGAAGACGCGCTGGTTTCGGTCGCGGGCGGGGGCGATACCGTCGCCGCGCTGGCCCATGCCGGGGTGGCGCAGGACTTCAGCTAT
The DNA here is from genome assembly GCA_013822005.1 of Novosphingobium sp. Taxonomy (GTDB): domain Bacteria; phylum Pseudomonadota; class Alphaproteobacteria; order Sphingomonadales; family Sphingomonadaceae; genus Novosphingobium. The sequence goes on from PNJT01000165.1 coordinate 5,092, forward strand.
ATTTCGACCGCTGGCGGGGCCTTCCTTGAATGGATGGAAGGCAAGGACTTGCCGGGGGTCACCGCACTTCAGACAGCCTGAGGTTACCGCACTTGCGGCACCGCGCCGGGGCCGCTATGGGCGCCGCCACATACGTATGCAACGCAAGGAATCGATCCCCATGAACACCGCCGAAATGACCGCCAAGATGGCCGCCGGGAAGGGCTTCATCGCCGCGCTTGACCAGTCGGGCGGATCGACCCCCAAGGCGCTGGCCGGCTACGGGATCGGCGAAGGCGCGTGGAGCGACGAAGCGGGCATGTACGGCCTGATCCATGAAATGCGCAGCCGGATCATCCG
>PNJT01000166.1 GCA_013822005.1 Novosphingobium sp.
GCGAACATCTTGTAGGTCTCGAGCACTTCCTCATGCTCGCCGCCGACGCCGAATTCGGCCTGGCTGGCCATCCGGTCGATCTGTTCGCGCATCTTGTCAAAAGCCAGGTAAACGCGCTGCAGTTCGGCATCGCGGTCTTCGGCCATGACATGTTCGATGGTTATCCGCGGCTGGTGATAGACCGCGTCCCCCGCCGCCAGCCCCTTGACCAGTGGCAGCCCCTCAAGCCGCACCGGCCCGGTCTGCTGCGGACCCAGCGCGCCCACTTCCTCGTCGATCAGGTCGGCGTTGTGGATCAGTTCGGACAAAACCATGGCCACGGTTTGCAGCGCCTCGATCTCTACCTCTTCATAGCGCCGCGGCTCGACATGCTGGACGCACAGCACGCCCACCGAACGCTCGCGCCGCACAATCGGGACCCCGGCGAAGGAATGGAACTTGTCTTCGCCGGTTTCGGGCCGATACGAAAAGTCCGGGTGGGCTGTCGCCTCGGCCAGGTTGAGCGTCTCGATATTTTCGGCAATCGTGCCGACCAGCCCTTCGCCGATCCCCAGCCGGGTGACGTGGACGGCTTCCTGGGCAAGGCCCCGGGTGGCGAACAGTTCAAGCTGGCCTTCGCGCAGCAGGTAGATCGAGCAGACCTCGCTATCGAGGCCTTCGCCGATCACATCGACCACGGTGTTGAGTTTGGCCTGCGCACCTGAGCGCGAGGCCATCACGTCATGCAGGCGCGTGAGGATCGTGCGGGCGGCGGAAACGGCGCTGGTGACGGTCATGGGCAATAGCTAGGCCAGTGCCTGCGAACCGGCAAGCGCAACCCTGTGCTGCGCATTCGAATTTGTGCGGCGCAAGTGCCCCGCCTTGCGGCGGGGCGCCGCGCTACCGGCTGCTAGATATGTTCCAGCTCTTCCTTGATCCTGAGCTTTCGCTTCTTGAGCAGCTGGATCGTCGCGAGATCAGGCATCGGGCGGCTCAATTCCTCGGCAATCTGGCGTTCCAGACCGGCGTGCTTGAACTGCAATGCGCTGACATGCGACTGTTCCATAGGGGATTCTCCTTGGTTTAGCCCCCTTCGGGCTGCGGATCCCCGACCGATTCCCGACTCGGTTACCGGCGGGTCACTGCGATTGTCATCGAAGCACATTACGATTATCTTGCGAAGCACCAGATTGCAGCTTTGCAGCGCTTTTGCGACAGGGCGATTCATCCCCGCGCCAAGCGGGTCAAATGAGGTAGCGGCGTGAACGAAGAGGAAATGCGCAAGCGGCTCGAAGTGCTCAGGACCGAGCACCGCGACCTCGATGCCGCAATCGACGCGCTGACCGCCGCCGGTTCGAACGACCAGCTGCAAATCGCGCGCCTGAAAAAGCGCAAGCTGAAACTCAAGGACCAGATCGCGATGATCGAGGACTATCTGATCCCGGATATTATCGCGTAGTTTGTTTGGTGCGCCAATCGCCTCCGCGATTGGCTTGGCCTAGCCGGCCCGCTCCCCCGGCCCGACCACCCATTAGGGTATCCCTGGGATATGGGTGGCCGGGAGGGGGAGCGGGCCGGTGTTGCAAGGACAGGCGGATGCCTGTCCGCACCAGCAAAAATCGTTCCCTTTGGGGACAGTCCCAATATGATGTGCAAAACTGCGCCGTCTCCCGATTGGCAATGGGCCATACCTGCGCCTATCGCAGGCCGCATGGCCAAACCGGCAAGTATCAATCCGCGGATCATCGAGGGTCTGTACTGCGAAGCGCTCGTCCTGTCGGACGACGTGCGCGCGGCTTTTGCGCTGTCGGGGCGGATGGACGCGGCTGGCGAAGAAGACGAGGCGCGGGTTGCCTTGTCGTGCGAGGCGCTGCGCACCACCACGCGGATGATGCACGCGGTTGCCTGGCTGCTCAATCACCGGGCCTATTTCGCAGGCGAGCTCAGCGAGTTCCAGCTGCGCCGCTATGGCAAGCTGGCCGATTTTCCCGAAAGCGATCCGGCGCGCCTGGCGCTGCTCGATGCCGATACCCGCGCGCTGGTCCAGGCGACCGAGCGGTTCCACGCGCGGCTCAAACGGATCGACAACGGCTGGCGGACAAGCGATCCGGCCCGGCCCAGCGCGATTGCGGCGCTGCGCGAACGGCTGGAAGCGCGCGGGCCCCACTGATTGCGGCTCGACAGCGGGGCGCGGCGTCCCCATATCGCTGGCAATGGATGCGCCCCCCAAGCCCTGGCCGACCGGCCTTTCCGAATTCTGCGAGCCGCTGGTCCGCCGCGTGCTGGCACCCAATGCCTCGCACTATACCTACACCGGCACCCAGACCTACCTGGTGGGCAGCCAGGGCGATGTCGCCGTGATCGATCCGGGGCCCGCCGGCACCGGGGTGGAAGGCCATGCAGACACCCGCGGCGAGGGCCATGTCGCTGCGATCCTGGCCGCCGTGGGCAAATCCCGGATTGCGGCGATCCTATGCACCCACACCCACCGCGACCACTCCCCCGCGGCCGCCGAGCTCAAGGCGCTGACCGGTGCCCCGATCATCGGCTGCGCGCCGCTGGCGATGGACGATGACGGCCCCCGCGCCGATGCCGCCTTCGATCCCGACTACGCGCCTGACCGGGTGCTGACCGATGGCGAACGCATTTCGGGCGAGGGCTGGACGATCGAGGCGGTCGCTACCCCCGGGCATACCAGCAACCACTTGTGCTATTCGCTGGTGGAAAGCGGCGCGCTGTTCACCGGGGATCATGTGATGGCCTGGTCGACCAGCGTGGTCAGCCCGCCCGATGGCGACATGGCCGCCTATATGGCCAGCCTCGACAAGCTCTATGCCCGCGCGGACACCGTCTATTATCCCGCCCACGGCCCGGCAGTGACCAAGCCGCGCCAGCTGGTGCGCGGGATGCTGGGCCACCGCCGCCAGCGCGAGGCGCAGATCCTGCGACTGCTGGGGCAAGGCCCGCACGCGATCCCCGATATGGTCACGGCCATGTACAAGGGCCTCGATCCGCGACTGACCGGGGCTGCGGGGCGGTCAGTGCTCGCGCACCTGATTGACCTGCGGCACCAGGGCCGGGTAGCCTGTGAGGGCGACCTATGGACAAGCCTCTGACCCGATCCCGCCCGCTGATTACCCTGCCCGCGGTTGCCGCGCTGGCCCTGGCGGTGCTGGGCGGCTGGTACGCAATCAAATCGCTTTCGCCCGACCACGGCGATCCGGTCGCCGCGAGCCTGCTCGCGTTCGAGAAGCAGGACCGGCTGACGGTGTTTTCCGCGCAGCTCGCCCCGGTGGTCAGCGCCGATGACGTGCGGATTTTCGGCATGCTCAAGAGCCGCCAGATCGCGGTGATCCCGGCGCGGGTCGATTACACGATCGACCTGTCGAAGATGGACAAGGCGCGGATGGCCTGGGACGAAAAGGGCCAGCGGCTCAGCGTCACTCTGCCTCCGCTCGAACTGTCCAAGCCCAACCTTGACGAGGCCCATGCCCAGTACTTGCGCGAAGGGGTGTGGATCACCGGCGATGCCCAGGCCAAGCTGACCCGCGACAATACCCTGCTGGCCGAAAAGCTGGCGGGCGACCAGGCGCGCAATCCGGTGCTGCTGGGCCTGGCGAGGGACGCCGCCAAGGGCGCGATGCGCCAGAACCTGGCGATCCCCTTGCAGGTTGCAGGATATGGCAATGTCACGGTAGAAGTGCGCTTCGACGGAGAGCAAACTCCGCGCTGACAGGTATCAACCACGGGTCGCGCCGAGATGGGGGAGAATTCTCGATGGCGACTCTTGCACCCAATTCCACCGACGATGCGCTTGCCGGCAGTGAGGAGCGCTTTTTCTTCAGGATGGCCTGCACCATGGCTGCGGTGCTGGTCGCCGGGTTCACGGTGAACCTGGCGATGGGCCGTTCCAGCTTTGCCGTGCCGCTGGTCTATCATCTGCACGCGGCAGTCTTCTTCGGCTGGATCGCCTTGTTCGTCACCCAGGTCCACCTGGTGGCGGGCGGCAATCTGGCGCAGCACCGGCGGCTCGGCTGGCTCTCGGCTGTGTGGGTGCCGCTGATGGTGGCCATGGGGATCGCGATCACCGTGACTTCGATGCGCCGCACCGGCGGCCCGTTCTTCTTCGATGCGAACGAGTTCATGATCAGCAATCCGATCGGACTGCTGGCCTTTGCCGGAATGGTTGGCTTCGCGGTCAGGATGCGCAAGCGCACCGACTGGCACCGGCGACTGATGCTGGGGGCGATGGCCTCGATCATGGGGCCGGGCTTTGGCCGCCTGCTGCCCACCCCGCTGCTGGTGCCCTGGGCCTGGGAGATCACCAATGCGCTGGGCATGCTGTTCGTGCTGGCCGGAATGTGGCGCGACAGCCGCGTCAAGGGCGCGGTCCATCCCGCGTGGTTCGTCGGCCTGGCGGCAGGCCTTGGCTGGATCGTGCTGGGCCAGGTGCTGGCCTACCAGCCGTGGGCGATCGAGTTGACCCGCTCTGTGATGGAAGGCTACCCCGGCGCAGCGCGGCCGATGGAGGCTTACCTGCCTTGATTAGCCGAGCCTGACAGTCCATCTGGGGTCCATCAAACGAAGGGCCCAAGATGACCGTCCAGACCGAAAACCTCTCCGGGATCGACATCCGCGCCGAGATCGAACGGCTGCGCAAGGATCGCAACGCGATGATCCTGGCGCACTACTACCAGAAGCCCGAGATCCAGGACCTGGCCGACTATATCGGTGACAGCCTGGAACTGTCGAAAAAGGCCGCCGCGACCGATGCCGAGGTGATCGCCTTCTGCGGGGTCAAATTCATGGCCGAAACCGCCAAGATCCTTGCACCTGAAAAGATCGTGGTGCTGCCCGATCTCGACGCCGGGTGCAGCCTTGAGGATTCGTGCCCGCCCGAAAAATTCGCCCAGTTCCGAAAGGCCAACCCCGATCACATCGCGCTGACCTACATCAACTGTTCGACCGAAGTGAAAGCGCTCAGCGACGTGATCGTCACCAGTTCCAGCGCCGAGACGATCCTCGCCCAGATCCCCAGGGACCAGAAGATCATCTTCGGCCCCGACCGGCACCTGGGCGGCTACCTCTCCCGCAAGTTCGACCGTGAGATGCTGCTGTGGCCGGGCGTCTGCATCGTCCACGAAGCTTTCAGCGAGACCGAGCTCTTGAAGCTCAAGGCCCAATACCCCGGCGCGCCCGTCGCCGCGCACCCCGAATGCCCGCCGCATATCATCGACCACGCGGATTACGTGGGCAGCACCAGCGGGATCCTGCACTTCGCCAAGACCTTCCCCGGCCAGACCCTGATCGTCG
>PNJT01000167.1 GCA_013822005.1 Novosphingobium sp.
CAGGGGCAACCAGCCCCTGCCACGCGCCGCGCCTCGCCAGCGGCCTTCCTGGCCCAATCACGATGACCCAGAATGGTCGGGAAGTGCCCTAGTCTTCGCCGTGTCCCGCGGCGAGGTACTCGGCGCTTTGCATCTCGTTCAGGCGTGAGGCGGTGCGTTCGAATTCGAACGCGCCGTCGCCTGCGATGTAAAGCTGATCGGGCTCGGCTGCAGCCGTGGCGAACAGCTTGACCTTGTTCTCGTAAAGCGCGTCGATCAGCGTGACGAAACGGGCCGCTTCGTTGCGGTTTTCCGGGCCCATCCGCGGGATTCCGACCAGGATCACGGTGTGGTAGGTCTGGGCAATCGCCAGGTAGTCGGCCGCGCCGCGCGCCTCTGCGCAGAGCCGCTTGAAGCTGAACACCGCCACGCCCTTGAGGCTCTTGGGGACATGCAGCTTGCGTCCGCCGCCAAGGTCAAGATCGGCCGAGGGGACATTGGCGCTGTCTTCGGGCGGGAAGTCGGTCAGGCGGAAGAAAGCCTCGCGGACTTGCGCGGTGGCTGCGTCGCCCAGCGGGGTGTGCCAGGTGTCGATCCCGGCCAACCGTTCCAACCGGTAATCGTGCGGGCCGTTCAGCGCCATGACGTCAAGCTCGCGCTCGATCAGCGCAATGAACGGCAGGAAATGCTCGCGGTTGAGCCCATCCTTGTAGAGTTCGCTCGGCGCGCGGTTGCCGGTGGTGACGATCGTCAGGCAGCACATATCGATCAGCCAGGTGAACAGCCGGCTCATGATCATGGCGTCGGCGGAATTGTTCACGACCATCTCGTCGAAGGCCAGTACGCGCAGGTCCTTGGCGATTGTCATGGCGACCGGCGGGATCGGGTCGCCCGCCTCCTTCTTGCGCTCTTCACGCAGCAGCGCGTGCACTTCGATCATGAAGGCGTGGAAATGGACGCGGCGCTTGCCGGGGATGTCGAGGCACTGGTGGAACAGGTCCATCAGCATCGACTTGCCGCGCCCGACACCGCCCCACAGATAGATCCCGCGCGGCAGCGGGTCGCTGGGCGGCGTGCCGATCAGCCGGGCGTACCAACGACGTTTCCTGGGAGGCTGCTCAAGCTGGCGCTGCAGCGCATCCAGTTTCTCTGCTGCGGCTTGTTGCTCAGGATCGGGGCGTAATTCTCCGGAAGCGACCAGCTCCCGGTAGCGGCCCAGAACCCCGGTCATCGCGGCGCGGTGGGCTTGCGGATCGTTCCGGAAAAGGCGGCTATCAGGTTAGCTTCGCCCTGTTCGACCACCCCGCGCAGGAACACCAGGCGGCGGGTTTCCTTGAGCAGTTCGGTCACAGCATCGCAGGGCACATCGGGCTTGCCCGCGCCGATGAACTGGACCGACAGGTCGAGCGTTACCGCGGTGCCGGCTTCGATGATCCCCAGTTGCCGCGCGCAGGCAAACAGCGCGATGTCGATCAGTGCCATCACCGTGCCGCCGTGGATATTGTTGCCCAGGTTGGTGTGGCGATGCTCGGGAAACATCCTGAGCCGCGCCTTGCCGTCGCTATCGGCGCGGACCAGCAGTTTGGGAAACATCCAGCTGTTGAAGCGGGTGCTGTCGTGCAGCTGCCAGGTATGCCAGCCGGGATAGTCCGGATCGGGCTCGCTCCTGAAACCGCGATCGTCGCCGTTCGCGGTCACGCTCAATCGTGGCGCCCCTTAAACATGCTTGGCCGCCTGCATCTTCTTGATCTCGGCGATCGCGCGGGCAGGGCTGAGGCCCTTGGGGCAGACATTGGCGCAGTTCATGATCGTGTGGCAGCGATAGAGCCGGAAAGGGTCTTCCAGCTCGTCGAGCCGTTCGCCAGTCATTTCATCGCGGCTGTCGGCCAGCCAGCGGTAGGCCTGGAGCAGGATCGCCGGACCAAGGAACTTGTCGCTGTTCCACCAGTAGGAGGGGCAGCTGGTCGAGCAGCAGGCGCACAGGATGCACTCATAGAGGCCATCCAGCTTCTCGCGCTGTTCGGGGCTCTGCAGCCGCTCCTTGCCCGAAGGCGTGGTGCTGACGGTCTGCAGCCAGGGCCGGATGCTGGCGTACTGGGCATAGAAGTGCGTGAAATCAGGGACCAGGTCCTTGATCACGTCCATCCCGGGCAAGGGAGTGATCCGCACATCGCCCGCCAGGTCTTCGATCGCGGTGGTGCAGGCCAGGCCATTGCTGCCGTTGATGTTCATCGCGCAGGAGCCGCAGATCCCTTCGCGGCAGGAACGGCGGAAGGTCAGCGTCGGGTCCATGTCCGACTTCATCTTGATCAGCGCGTCGAGCACCATTGGCCCGCACTTGTCGAGATCGATCTCGAAAGTGTCATAACGCGGGTTCTGCCCGCTGTCGGGATCGTAGCGATAGACGGCGAACTTCTTGACCCGGACCGCGTCCTTGGCGCTGAATGCAGTGCCGGTGCCGCTGATCTTGCTGTTTGCGGGTAGGGTGAAGCTCGCCATGTCGATCCCTGTTGCTGAGGGCCATCAGGCCGGTCTTGGCGCCCTCTCTAGCGATTTGGACTGGCAGGGCAAGGCGGGAATTGCCCCATTTCTAGTTGCCGCCGATACTTGGTGCAAGGAATTGGGTGACCAGCGCCGCGATCAAGAGCGCGAGCACGAAGATGCCGAGCACAGCGCTGACCCGCGCCATGTTCATGGCGCGGGTTTCGCTGTTCAGCCAGCTCGATGGCGAGTTGAAAACGATGGCGGAGAATTGCGACCCATCTCCACCGGTTTCCCCGGACGGGGCAACTGGGGAGATATTCTCCACACCGCCGCCGATAACGACTGGAGAGCCAGCCGGTAGGTGAATTTTTTGCCATGTTGGCTCTTCTTCGGATTCACCTAAAGAAAATTCCTGTCGATAGAGCCGCGCCAACTCGCCGCGCGGCAGCCCGCCCAGCCGGGCACGTACGATCTCTATCCGCTGGTTGACCGCGCTCTCGGAAATTCCAAGCAGTCCGGCGATTTCCTTGCTGGTGCGATTGTCGGCGACAAGCGCCAGCACATCGCGCTGCTTGGCCGAGAGTTTGGGCAGAGATTTTGATGCATCGCGCTGATTTATCATGCAATCCCGCCTTGCTTGCCGCATCCTAACCTGCGCTGCGTCCCGCCGCAATCACCCTTGCGACAAGCTGATGCGCCAGGCCGGGCGCCTGGCACCTTCGGCCACTATCCGGCGGTGAACCAGGGATCCGCCCAGCAAGGCCAGAACGGCCAGCAAGTGCAAGCCATTGACCAGAAAGGTGACGCTCCCCGCGTCGCGCGTCAGCCCAAGCAGATTGAGCAATTGGGCCAGGACCGCGACCAACAGGGCCGCCGCGATGACCGCGGGGTAGAACCGGTTGGCGCGCAATGCCACCGGCAGCATCCAACTGAGCGCTAGCCCGTCCGCGACTAAGTGCAGCAGGGCCGAGCCGTTGGCATAGAGCAAGACGAGCAAATCCATCGCTGCGATCCCGGTCAGCGTCAGCAACGCGGCCCGTTCGGGCGGGCCCGCGCTGCGCCAGGATAGCGGCAGGCCGTAAAGCAGGAACACAGCCAAGAGCCCGGATTGGTGGTTGGGAAGATCGGCCAGGGACTGGGCGAAACCGGACATGGGTCAAGCGTTCGGTGCCAGCAGCCGCGCCAGCTTGTCGATCAGATCGAGCAGCAGGACCCCCGCTGCGATCATTCCGAAAGCCATGGCAACGATTGCCCCCAGTCGTACCCAGATTGCACCGGGTCCATTCCAGATCGAGGAAAAGTTGGAGGGTTGCAACTTGTCATTGCCCTCGCCGGCATCGGGCGCGGCGAGATCAACGACACCCTCCGACGACCATGCTTGGGCCCGCTTTCGGCTGGCCTGAAGCTGGATCGTCTTACCTGTAAGAGAATTACTGGGTGGAATCGTGATCATCAGGGTGCTTTGGCGGCGATAGAGTCGGCCGATCTGGGCGCGCGGCATACCGCCCAGGCGCTGCCGGATCGTCTCAATCCGCTGGTTGACCGCGCTTTCGGAAATACCCAGTTTTCTGCCGATTTCCTTGCTGGTCAGGCCATCGGAAATGTAGCCGAGCACCTCTTTCTGTTTCGCTGTGAGGCGATCGAGCAGCGCAGCTTGTTCAAGGACGTCAGCCATCTGAATCAGAGAATAGCCCAGGCGCGGACTGGTAACAAATCCATTCTGAAACGGAGCCATCTCCAGGCCAATCAGCGGCCCCCTGGTCAGGCCGGGCGGATCGTTTGTGTTTTTCGCTCGACCGGAGTAATGTCGGGGTATCCCCGGTGAACTCCGGGAACGGTCGTTCCCGGCATCCAGCGCAACAGCGTTTCAGTCGCTTACGGTCGGTTGGTGGAAGAATGACGCTGGCGAATCGCGCAATGCTCGCATCGGCCCCCTTGGCGGCTGCACTGGCGCTGGTGGCCGCGCCAGCTTTTTCAGCGGGCGGCGGCGGTGCCGCAATGCCCAGCGAGTCGGGTCCGCAGTGCGATCCGGTGGCCGAATACCGCAAAGGCACCGAAGCCTCCCAAGCCAAGGACTGCAAGAACGCGGCCAAGGCGTTCCAGCGCGTGGTAACAGTGGTGCCCGGGCATGCCCCGGCGCAGTACCTGCTGGCATCGAGTCATATCGGCCTTGGCGATTACAGGAAGGCCAGGAAGCCGCTCGAACTGGCGATCAAGGCCGATCCCATCTTGCTCGACGCCCAGCGCGATCTTGGGGTGACCAATGCCAAGCTGGGCGATACTGCAAGAGCCCAGGCCCAGCGGGACAAGATCGCGGCGCTCAAGACCAGCTGCGCAGGATCCTGCCCGCAGGCCAGACAGATCGACACGGCGCTGGCCGATATCGACGCTGCTTTGGCCGGAGCAACACCGCAGGCATTGGGGCCGAGTCGGCCGATCTCTACCCTGGCCAGTGTTGACCAGGCCTATGTCCGGGCGGTTTCGCTGATCAACGAGGGCAAGTACCAACCGGCCATCGCCTTGCTGCAGGACAGCTTGTGGAACGCCGGACCGCACCCGGACCTGCTGACCTATCTGGGCTTCGCCAACCGCAAGCTCCAGAACTTTGACGTAGCAACGGGCTGGTACGGCGCGGCCTTGGCCGTGGCCCCCGATCATCGCGGCGCGCTGGAATACTATGGCGAGCTGAAGCTGGAGCGCGGCGACCGGGCCGGAGCCTTGCAGCACCTGGCGCGGCTAGGGCACTTC
>PNJT01000168.1 GCA_013822005.1 Novosphingobium sp.
TGGCCGCGCTTGGCGTCATGGCGCTGCCCCATTCGCCCGTGCGACTCGCCGGGGTTCGGATACGGAGTGCATCCCCCTGATGATCGGCATGATCCTGGTTACGCACGGCAGGCTGGCAGAGGAATTCGTCAGCGCCATGACGCATGTCGTCGGCCGGCAGGAAATGGTCGCGACCGTCTGCATCGGCCCCAACGACGACATGGAAGCCCGCCGGGCCGAAATCGGCGCGGCGGTGAAAGCGGTGGACAGCGGCGCGGGTGCGATCATCCTGACCGACCTGTTCGGCGGAACGCCCTCGAATCTGGCGATTTCGCTGATGGAAAAGGGCAAGGTCGAAGTGATCGCCGGGATCAACCTGCCGATGCTGATCCGCCTCGCCAAGGCGCGCAGCTGCATGGACCTGACCAAGGCGGTCGCCGCGGCGCGCGATGCCGGCCGCAATTACATCACTGTCGCCTCGGAGTTCCTTGGTCAGGATGCCTAACCAGAACGCACGCCTTATAAGAACGAACGAGGGGTAGCATGTCGGAACACCGCGCAAGCGTCGAGATCGTCAACAACCGGGGGCTCCACGCGCGGGCCAGCGCCAAGTTCGTCAATGCCGTGGCCAAGCTGGGCGACGGGCTGCAGGTGACGGTTCACAAGGACGGCAACGACGCGGCCGGGGCGTCGATCCTGGGGCTGATGATGCTGGGTGCGGCCAAGGGCGATTCGGTCGAGATCGCGGTTTCAGGCGAAGGTGCGGACCTGGCGCTGCTCAAGCTGGTCGGCCTGGTCAAGGACGGCTTCGGCGAGGACTAGGGCGGTGACTGCAGCCCACCCTCCGTTCGTGTCGAGCAAAGTCGAGACACCGCGCACAGGTGTCTCGACTTCGCTCGACACGAACGGGGACTGGGTATGAGTTCGCGCCGCCAGATCACCGGGTTTTCCAATCCCACAGTCAAGTATCTGCGGGCCTGCGCGAAGCACCGCAAGGCCGCGGGCAAGTTCCTGGCCGAGGGGCTGCGGCTGCTGACCGATGCCCGCGAGATGGGGCATATCCCCGAACTGCTGGCGATGGCAACGGCGCGCGATCCGCATCCCTTGCTGGACGCGCTGCAGGCCGATGTGCTGGCGGCCGGCGGCGAAGTGATCGAAATGGGCGCGGAGCTGCTGGCCAAAGTCACCGGCAAGGACAATCCGCAGGCGGTTTGCGCGGTCTATGCCGAGTTCGATACCTCGCTCGCCGCGCTGGACCGGTCGAAAGCCAAGATCTGGCTGGTCGCCCAGGCGCTGCGCGATCCGGGCAACCTGGGGACCATGCTGCGCACCGGTGACGCGGTGGGCGCGGGCGGGCTGATCCTGATCGACGATTGCGCTGACCCGTTCAGCGTCGAGGCCGTGCGCGCCAGCATGGGCGCGGTGTTCACGCAAAAGGTCGCGCAGGCCCGCTGGGATGAGTTCCTGCCGTGGCTGCGCGCCGGGCAAGGCCAGCTGGTCGCCGCGAGCCTGCGCGATGCGGTGCCCTATCGCGGCGCGCCCTATCAGGCGCCGTGCTTCATTCTGGTCGGCAACGAAAGCCGCGGCCTGCCCGAGGACTACGAGCTGGCCTGCGACTTGCGCGTGACCATGCCGATGAAGGGCCGCGCCGACAGCCTCAACGCGGCGGTGGCAGGTGCCGTGCTGGCCTATGAGGTGCTGGCGGTCCTCGACTCGAGCAACTTGAGCAAAACCTGACCCAATTCCGTCTATGCTGAGCTTGTCGAAGCACTGCCCTTTCCTTCGTGCCTCGCCCGCAACCGCTTGAAGAAAAGAGCAGTGCTTCGACAAGCTCAGCATGGACGGGGTTTGGATGGAAAGCTCTGCGTTTCAGGCCTCGGCTTCTTCCCCAGGCCCCTCGATCTCCAGCGTCCCGCCGTCGGCATGGCGCGGCATGACTTCGACGAAGGGTATTTCGTCTGAGACTTCTCGCTTTCCGATTTTGATGTGCTTTTCAGTAAGCCGGCGCGCGCGACTCAAGACGTTTCCATCATAGGTTCTGGAAAAGTCATTGAAGCTATTCACTGCCCGCCCAAGATGAATACCCACCTTTGAGAGATCGTCCTGCGTTTTTCCCAGACTCTCGTAGAGATCACTTGCCAGCTTTCCAATTTCGCGAGCTTCCTTTGTCAACCCGTCTTGTTGCCAAACTTGAGAAATTGTTCTTGCGATCGCCACTAGGTTCGTTGGACTGGCAATCAATACTCTTCTCTCAAAAGCATAGTCCCACAGCTTTGGATCTTGATCGAGCGCCGCGGTGATGAAATGCTCACCTGGAACGAACATCACAACATAGTCTGGCGCATTCGCAAATTGGCTATGATAGCTCTTAGCACTCAGTTGTTGAACATGAGTCCTCATTGCTGAAGCATGGGCATTGAGTGCGTTCTGAGTTTCTATCTCATCGTTCGCTTCAAATGAATCCTGATAGTAATTCAAAGATACTTTGGAATCGATGACGAGCTGCTTGTTGCCGGGTATCTTCACGATGGCGTCGGGCCGAAGTCGCCCTTCCTCAGAATTAACTGAATGTTCGGTCAAAAAGTCTGTGTGTTCTGATAGTCCGCACTGCTCAAGAACGTTCTTTAGCTGCTCTTCCCCCCACCGGCCACGCACTTTCGGTGCATTCCGGAGCGAATTTCCCAATCGAGCTGCTTCAACTCGAACTTGCTCTTGGCCGAGTCGCATTCCCTCGATCTGAGAAGTCAGCTGGCCAAAGGCATCGACGCGTTCCTTTTCCAGCTTGCTGACTTGCGCTTCATAGCTCGCCAGCCGCTGCCCGACCGGATCGAGCAGCGCCTTGATTCGCGCCTCGTTCTTCTCCTCGGACTGGGCGAAGCGCTCCTGCGCGCGGGTCAGCAAGGCTTCCTGCGCCTGGGCCAGAACCTTTGCCCCGGCGTTCTCGAATTCCTTCTTCAGGTTGTCCTGCGCCTCGATAAGGACGCGCTTCTGTTCCTCGAAATTCGCGGCATTGGCCTTGAGCGTCGCCAGTTCGAGCGAAGCCTCGGTCAAATCCTTCACCGCCGCACGGAACCGGGTGTCGAGCTCCCGCCCCTCCCCCTCGGCCTCATCCAGCCGCGCGCGCAGTTCCGCCGCGGGGCGCGAACCGGCAAACCAGCCGCCCAGCGCGCCCAGCGCCAGGCCCAGCAAAAGCAGTACGATCGAGAGAATCTGTCCGTCCATCCCGGCACGCTAACCGGAACGGAGCGAGAACGCCAGCCCTGTCAGGCAGCTTTCCGCAACTTCTCAAGCTTCTTGAGCACCATGCCGCGCTTGAGGCGGCTGAGGTGGTCGATGAACAGGATCCCTTCGAGGTGGTCAATCTCGTGCTGCAGGCAGGTAGCCATCAGTCCGTCCATGTCCTCTTCGTGGACTTTGCCGTCCAGGTCCTGCCAGCGCGCGCGGATCCGTGCGGGGCGTTCGACTTCGGCGTAAATCTCGGGGACCGAGAGGCAGCCTTCCTGATAGACCGCGTGGTCGGCCGAGGGATCGAGGATCTCGGGATTGATGAAAACCCGGGGCTCGCGCTTGGTCGGCTGGTGGTGGTGATGGTGGCCGTCGTGGTTGCACGGCTCCGGCTCTGCGTCTTCGTCCTCGGGCTGGAGATCGATCACCAGCACCCGCAGCGGCACGCCGACCTGGATCGCGGCCAGGCCAATGCCTGGCGCTTCATACATGGTCTCGAACATGTCATCGACCAGGGTGCGCAGCTCGGCATTGAACTCGGTTACGGGGACCGAGACCTGCTTGAGCACGGGATCGGGAACTTCGAGGATTTCGCGGATAGCCATGCGGGGTCACATAGTGCGAGGTTGCCTCGGCTTCAACTGTGGGATTTTTTGGTTCGCGCAAAGGCGCAAAGGGCGCGAAGGTGTTGTGTTTGCGGCGAAGCCGCTTTCTCTTCATTCCGCTCGATCAACCGCAACCACTCAGTTTCTGAAGGGCCTCCGGCCAAGAGCGACACCTTCGCGCCCTTTGCGCCTTTGCGCGAATCCAATCAACCCATCGGTCGCCGCGCGCGCAAAGCCTGCGCCAAAGTGCCTTCGTCAAGGTAATCGAGCTCACCCCCAACCGGCAGCCCGTGGGCCAATTGGGTAATCCGCACCGGATAGGCCTCGAGCCGCTCGGCGATGTAGTGGGCGGTGGTCTGGCCTTCCAGCGTGGCGTTCATCGCCAGGACCACTTCGTCCACTCCGCGCTGGCTGACGCGCTCGATCAGCTTGCCGATCGCCAGATCCTCGGGCCGCACGCCTTCCAGCGCGGAAAGCCGCCCGCCGAGCACATGGTATTTGCCCGCGAACAGCTTGGCCCGGTCGAGCGCCCACAAGTCGGCGACATCCTCCACCACGCAGAGCGAACGCGGATCGCGGCGCGGGTCGATGCAGACCCCGCAGGGGTTGCGGGTATCGACGTTGCCGCAAATCGCGCACTCGACCAGCCCTTCGCGCACCGCGTCCAGCGCCTCGAGCAAGGCCACCAGCGAAGTCTCACGCCGCTTGATCAGCCACAGCACCGCGCGCCGGGCCGAACGCGGGCCCAGGCCCGGCAGGCGGCTGAGCGCGGTGGTCAGTGCTTCGATCTCTTGCGATGCCATGGGGGGACAGATAGGGGCCTTTGCAATAGAAATGAACCGAAAAGCCCTTCCCCGCTGGGGAAGGGTTGGGATGGGGGTTCGGCGCTGACCTTCTGGCGCAGAGCCACCACCCCCACCCCTCCCCGACGGGGAGGGGAGTTATAAGGGGGTCGATTAGTGCGTGTGATCTTCATGGGAACCCCGCTCTTCGCTGTCCCGGCGCTGCAGGCGCTGGTGGACGCGGGGCATGAGGTGCTGGCCGCCTATACCCGGCCCCCCCGCCCCGGCGGCCGCCGCGGCAAGGAGCTGACGCCAACGCCGGTGCACAAGGCAGCCGAAGCACTGCGGATCGAAGTGCGCCATCCAGTGTCGCTGAAAGGCGCGGAGGAACAGGCGGCGTTTGCCGCGCTGAAGGCCGATGTGGCAGTGGTCGCGGCCTATGGTCTGATCCTGCCGCAAGCGGTGCTGGATGCTACGAAGCATGGCTGCCTCAACGTGCACGCCAGCCTGCTGCCGCGCTGGCGCGGCGCTGCGCCGATCCAGCGGGCGATCCTGGCGGGGGATGA
>PNJT01000169.1 GCA_013822005.1 Novosphingobium sp.
CCCCAACACGGTCCTGGCCGGCTAGGATGATCGTTGCAGGGGAGAGCAAGCGCAAGGCCTATCGACGCAGCGGCTGGTGGGGCGACAAGACCCTGGCTGACATGTTCGAAGCCAATGCGCAGGACCATCCGGACCGGGTGGCGCTGGTCGATGCGCCCAACCGCGGGCAGTTCGCCTTTGGCGAGCAGCGGCGGCTGAGCTATGCCGCAATGCGTGAGGAGGTGGACCGCTTCGCCGGGGCGCTGCTCGCTGCCGGAGTGGGCAAGGATGACGTGATAGTCATCCAGCTGCCCAATATCAGCGAATTCGTTTCGCTGTACTTTGCGGCGGCGCGGATCGGGGCAATCGTCAGTCCGGTGGCGGTGCAGTACCGCAGTCACGAACTGTCGGCGATGTTCAGGATCGTCGAGCCCAAGGCGTTCATCTGCAGCACGCGAATACACCACGCCGATCACCTGGGGGTGGTGCGACCGCTGCTGGGCGATGCCATCACGCTGATGACCGTCGGCCCCGACGCGCCCGCCGATGCGATCGACTTGTCGAACCAGCCGGCCCGCCCCGAACTGCTCGCCGCGCACCTGGCCGAAACCCGCGTCGATGCCGACGATGTCTTCACGATCTGCTGGACTTCGGGCACCACCGGCGTGCCCAAAGGCGTGCCGCGCAGCCACAACCACTGGGTCGGGATCGCGCCGGGCACTTACGGCCCCGCCCGGCTGCAGGACGGCGACGTGATGCTCAACCCCTTCCCGCTGATCAACATGGCCTCGATCGGCGGGATCACGATGAGCTGGCTCAGGATCGCAGGCACGATGGTGCTGCACCATCCGTTCGATCCGCAAGTCTATCTGGGCCAGATCGCCCGCGAACGCCCCAGCTTCACCATCGCCCCGCCCGCCGTGCTCAACATGCTGTTGCAGAACGAGGCGTTGCTAGCGCAAGTGGACTTATCCAGCCTGCGCACCATCGGCTCGGGCTCGGCCCCGCTGGCCCCGGCGATGGTCCGGGGTTTCCAGGAACGGCTGGGCCTGTCGGTGATCAACATCTTCGGATCGAACGAAGGCATGACGCTGATCACCGGGCCCGACGACGTTCCTGACCCGATCGAGCGCGCCAACTTCTTTCCGTTCGGACTGAAACTCGAACCATTCTACGGCGGCGAAGCGCAGCGGATCATGGAGAGCAGGCTGGTCCCGCCCGAGGGCGGGGATCCGATCGCCGCAGAAGAGGTCCCCGGCGAGCTGCAGATCCGAGGGCCGGCGGTTTTCGAAGGCTACTGGAAAGCGCCCGAACAGACCGCCGCAGCCTTCACCAAGGAGGGCTGGTTCAAGACCGGCGACCTGTTCCAGATCGAGCAGGGCGGGCGGTTCCTGCGCTATGTCGGGCGCTGCAAGGACCTGATCATCCGCGGCGGGGTCAACATTTCGCCCGAAGAGATCGACCAACTGTTGGGCGGGCACCCGCTCTTGGCCGAGGCCTGTGTGTTCTCGCTGCCGGACCCTGTCCTTGGTGAGCGGATCGGGCTGGCCGCAGTGCCACGCCCGGGTGCGGAATTGTCGCTGGACAGTGTCACCGGATACCTGCGCGAGCAGGGCCTGGCCGTCTTCAAACTGCCCGAACGGATGTTCGTGTTCGGCTGCCTGCCACGCAATGTGACCAACAAGGTGATGCGCAGCGAAGTGCGCGAACTGGCGCTCAAGATGATCGAGCAAGGAGAGTGACGATGGCCGCGGAAGTCTATGTGCTGGGCGGCGCCCAGAGCGATTTTGCCCGCAATCTGGAGCGCGAGGGCGGCGGCATGTTCGAGCTGTTCCGCGATGTCGCCGAAGCCGCTTTCGCCGCGACCGGGATCGAGCCACGCGAAGTCGAGACCGCCCACGTCGGCAATTTCGTGGGCGAACTGTTCGCCGGACAGGGCCAGCTCGGCGGGTTCTTCGGCCACGTCCATCCTGACCTGGCCGGGGTTCCGGCATCCCGCCACGAGGCCGCCTGCGCCTCAGGCTCGATCGCGCTGCTGGCTGCCGGGGCCGAGATCGAGGCCGGCCGCTATGGCCTCGCGCTGGTGCTGGGGATCGAACTGATGCGCAACGTTCCGGGTCAGCGCGCCGCCGAATACCTCGGCTCGGCCGCCTGGGCCGGGCGCGAGGCGCAAGAGGCCAAGTACCTGTGGCCTTACATGTTCTCTGACGTTGCCCGCGAATATTCCGAACGCTTCGGGCTGGACCGCGCGCACCTCAATGCGATCAGCGAAATCGCCTTCGCCAATGCCAAGCGCAATCCCAACTCGCAGACCCGCGGCTGGGCGATCACGCCTGAGCACCTGAGCGACAGCAACGACGAACTCAACCCGCCGATCGAAGGCACCCTGCGCAAGGCCGATTGCGGCCAGGTGACCGACGGCGCGGCGGCGGTCTTCCTCGCCTCGCGCGAAGTGGCCGAACGCTATGCCAAACGGCGCGGGATCGCGCTCGATGCGATCCCGCGGATCAAGGGCTGGGGCCACACCACCGCGCCCTTGCTCTACTCCGCCAAGATCAGCGCCAGCCGCGGCCAGCCCTATGTCTTCCCCTCGGTGCGCAAGGCGATGACGGATGCGCTGGGCCGGGCGGGCATGGCCGATGTCTATCACTGCGACGGGGTCGAAGTGCACGACTGCTTCTCGATCACCGAATATATGGCGATCGACCATTTCGGGATTACTCCGCCGGGCGAGTCCTGGCGCGCGGTGGAGGACGGCACGATTGCGCTGGGCGGCAAGTTGCCGGTCAATCCTTCGGGCGGGCTGATCGGGCTGGGCCATCCGGTTGGTGCCACCGGGGTTCGGATGATGCTCGACGCCTGGCGGCAAGTGACCGGCAATGCCGGCGACTACCAGGTCGAAGGCGCGAAGAACTTCGCCACTTTCAACGTCGGCGGCAGCGCCACCACTTCGGTCAGCTTCGTGGTCGGCGTCTGAACGGGTGAGCAAAGTTTTCCTCTACGACGCATTGCGCACCCCGCGCGGCAAGGCGCGCGCCGATGGCGGGCTGGCCGCGCTGACTCCGCCGGAACTGATCAAGGTGCTGGTCGATGGCCTGCGCGAGCGTTGCGGAGAGGCCGCTGCCGATCCCGGCGCGCTGCTGCTGGGCTGCGTCACCCAGGCCGGAGCGCAAGGCGGGCATCTGGCCCTCACCGCCAAGCTCAAGTCCGGCCTGCCTGACGGCTGCGCCGCGCAGACGCTCAACAATTACTGCTCCTCGGGCCTCAGCGCGATTGGCCATGCCGCCGCCATGATCGCTTCCGGACAGGAACGCGCGGTGCTGGCCGGCGGGGTCGAGATGATGAGCCGCGCACCGTTCCTCTCGGACCGCGCCGACTACTACACCGCCACCGACCTCGCCCCGCACCAGCGGTTCCTTCCCCCGGTGCTCGCCGCCGACCGCCTCGCCCAGGCCGAGGGGATCACCCGCGCCGAGCTCGACGTCTGCGCGCTCACATCACAGCAGCGCGCCAAGGCCAGCGACCGGGACCCGGCGCTGCAGGCCTCGCGCCTCGCCGCGGGCAGCCTGACCGGCGAAGAATGCCCGCGGCCGACGACCAGCGCCGAGTCGCTCGCGGCGCTGCCCGGCGCTTTCGGTGCCTTGCAGCAGGACTATGCCGAGGCGCTTGAGGGCGCGGCTTTCGCGCCGCTTCACACCCTCAGCCACGCCCCGCCGGTCTGCGACGGCGCAGGGCTGGCGCTGGTCGGCACCGCAGGCCTCGCCGCCAAACCCCGCGCCCGTGTGCTCGCCTACGCTGAAAGTGGCGGCGATCCCGCCGCTTCGCTCACCGCCGGCTTCGCGGCCATGGACAAGGCCCTCGCCCGCGCCGGGCTGGGTCTGGCCGAGATCGACCGGATCGAATTCATGGAAGCCTTCGCGGTCACTATCGCCAAGTTCCTGCGCGACCACGCGCCCGACCCTGCCAAAGTCAACGTCAGCGGCGGCCACCTCAGCAAAGGCCATCCGATGGGTGCCACCGGCGCAATCCTGACCTCGGCCCTGCTCGACGCGCTGGACGCATGCCAGGGCCGTTACGGGCTGGTCGTTACCACTGGCGCGATGGGCGTGGGTGCGGCAATGGTGGTGGAACGGATCTAGGGAAGGACTGGCCGTGCCAATGACTGACGACCATCGGCAAAGGGCTCAGGTCCTCGGGGGAATCGCACTCGCTTCGGTGCTGGCCTGGCAGACCGCGCTCGGCAGCCTGGTCCTCTACCCGTTCACGATCCTCGCAACCTGGTTCCATGAAATGGGCCACGGCATCGGTGCCATGCTGACGGGCAACCAGTTTGAACGCCTGGTGATCTACGCCGATGGTTCGGGGGTGGCCCAGTCGCTGCGGCCTGTGGATGGGCTGGCCCTGACCGACGCGGTGATCGCGGCCAGCGGTCCGCTCGGCCCCGCGATCGCCGGGGCGCTGCTGATTGTCTCTTCACGCAGTCCCAAAGCCACCCGCATCGCCCTGACCGTGCTGGGTGCCGCGCTGGTCCTGTCCACCGCAATCTGGGTCCGCTCGCTGGTCGGCTGGCTGGTCCTTCCGCCCCTGGGACTGGCGATCCTGCTGATCGCGCACGGGCTGTCCCCGCAAATCCAGAAATTCGCCATCCAGCTCCTTGGCGTGCAGGCCTGCATCAGCGTGTGGAAGCAATTCGGCTATCTGTTCAGCCCCGGCGGACTGGTCGGCGGCCAAATGCAACGCTCGGACACCGGCGCCATCGCCGATGCCCTGCTGCTCCCTTACTGGTTCTGGGGCGCAAGCATCAGCGCCGCGATCCTGGCCCTGCTGTGGGGAAGTTTCAGAACCGCCTTCCGCAGCTGACGCGGCGCACGCAACCCCGGCCTTCAAGTTTGGCTATTTGCTTGCCAGAGCGGTTGTATCCCCCGCCGCAGCGAAGTTGGCCCGGAGCACCATGACGGTTTGTGCATGAAATACGCGACTGCGATTGTGGCGGCTTGCTGTGCCACACCGGCCCGGGGCCAGGAACCAGGTTCGGTCGATGAAAGCGAAGAGATCGTTGTCGAGGCAACGCGCTCGGGCAAGCGTGTGCAGGGGTTTCCACGCCCCACCTTCCGGCCTTCACGGAAGGCAGAGGCGTTTTGGCGTGAGATCAAGCGACCTTG
>PNJT01000170.1 GCA_013822005.1 Novosphingobium sp.
GAGGAGCCGGGCGGGGCGGCGTTCCAGCGGATCGGCACCGCGCTGATGTTCATGGGGGCCAGCCTGGGTCTCAACCGCTATTACTTCGTCCTGCACGAATTGTGGGCCGGAATGCTGATCGCCTTGTCGCTTGCGCTGCACCGGCCGGGCAAGAAGTGGCTGGGCGCGGTGCTGATCGCGGGCCTCGCCTTGGCGATCCGCGAGCATGTGCTGCCCTATGTGCTGTTGATGGGCGCTCTGGCGCTGTGGCGGCGCGACTGGAAGGAAAGCGCGGCCTGGGGGGCGCTGGTCGCGGCCTTCGGGCTCTACCTGGCCTGGCATCTCGGGCAAGTGGCGCAATACGTGCTGCCCAGTGATCCGCTGGGTCCGGCCTGGCTGGAACTGCGCGGGCTGTCGGGCTGGCTCTCCAACGTGGTGCTGTCCAGCAACATGCGGTTCCTGCCGCATTTCGTCGCCGGGCCGTTGGTCATGCTGATGGTGCTGGGCTGGGCCGGCTGGAAAAGCCCGCTCGGCACCACCGCGACGCTGCTTTACCTGGGCTACGGCCTGGCCTTCATGATCGCCGGGCGGCCCGACAACTTCTACTGGGGCGCGGTGATTGCCCCGGCGATGTTTGTCGGGCTGGCTTTCGTGCCGCGAGCTATCGCTTCGCTGGCGAAGTCTGCCCGCTGATCAGCTCGCAATTTCGTCGATCTTGTGGTGCGGCACGACTTTCCAGCCCACCACCAGCAGGACGAACTGCACCGCTTCGGCTACCATCGGTTCGAAGAACCCCGGCTGGGTGCCGGTGGCCACGGCGCTGATCGCGCGGCCGCAGAAGGCGATGGCGAACAGCGCGGCCGGGACCAGCAGCAGATCGCCATTGCGGCGCCAGGCCCCGCGCACCATGCAGAAGCCCGCCAGCAGGAAGAAAGCCACGAAATCGGCGCGCAGCGCCGCAAAGCCCAGCGGGCCGTTGGGCGAAACCCCGAATTGCAGCCCCATTCCGCCTGGATCGTAAAGGAAGCTCACGCCCAGTCCCAGGTTGAACATTCCGGCCAGGACAATCAGTGCGGTAACGGCAATTCGCATTTCGGTAACCCTTTCGCTACACCCCAATTTAGCCATCTTGCCTCAAGGCGAAGGCCAAGCAAAGCCTGTTGCGCATGAAGGGATGGCGTTGCACAAGCGTAAGGTCACAGACCCACTACCAACGCCTTCGAGGTTTGAGTCAAAATGGCCCAGCACTAAGGAGAGATGGCTGAGGAATATGTCGATATTTGAAGACATCTCGACGCCGGGATGGGCCATTTTGGCCAAATCCCTGCGGGACGTCCAAATGGCTTCCATATCGGACCGAAACTCGCTTGCAGGGGCAACCAGCCCCTGCCGCGCTCGCTTCGGCCCGATATGTTTGCCATTTGGACGCCTCGAAGGCGTTGGTAGTGGGTCTGTGACCTGACCATGTCTGGTCCGAAGATCCTGTTGGTCGTGGGCGGCGGCATTGCCGCTTACAAGGCCTGCGAGCTTGTCCGCCTGATCCGCAAGGGCGGCGGCGAGGTTACTTGCGTGCTGACCGAGGGCGGCTCCAAATTCATCACCGCGATGACCTTGGCCGCGCTCAGCGAGAACCCGGTGCACACCACGCTGTGGGACCTGACCAGCGAAGTCGAGATGGGCCATATCCAGCTCTCGCGCAGCGCCGACCTGGTGGTCGTCTGCCCGGCGACCGCCGATCTGCTCGCCAGGATGGCCCACGGCATCGCCGACGATATGGCCACCACGCTGCTGCTCGCCACCGACAAGCCGGTGCTCGCGGTCCCGGCGATGAACGTGCGGATGTGGGAGCACAAAGCGACGCAGGACAACGTCAAGAGCCTGATCGAACGCGGCGTCCATGTGCTCGACCCCGATGAGGGGCCGATGGCTTGCGGCGAATACGGGGCCGGGCGGCTGCCCGAGCCGGTGGCGGTGTGGAATGCGGTGTGCCAGCTGTTGGGCCTCGAAACCATGCTGCTGCCCGCGCCCGAGCCTGAGCTGGACCTGGGGGCTTTCGAAGCGCCCGAAAGCGTCGATACCGGGCTTGGCGGACTGTCGGGCAGCATTATCCCGCGCGCCACCAAGGGCAAGACGATCGACCTCGACGCGGTCGAGCTGGAAGGCGAATACGTCGATTTTGAGCCCGAGCCGCTTCCCGATGTGCCGCCGCCCGAAGTGCTGCTGGGCAATCCGATCCTGTCGCGCAAAGGCAAGGCCAAGGCCGCCCCGCCAACCGATCCCGAAGCGCTCAACCATCTGGTCAAGGGCGATCCCGATGCCGCCCCCGAAGTTCTGCCGGGAGACTTCCTTGCCAATCCGCTGATCGGCCAGCCCGATTTCGCGCCCGACGAAGCCGCGGCGATCGATCCCGAAGGTCCGCTCAAGGGCCGGCACGTGCTGGTCACCGCCGGGCCGACGCATGAGCCGATTGATCCGGTGCGCTACATCGCCAATCGCTCGTCGGGCAAACAGGGCTATGCCATCGCCGCCGCCGCCGCGCGGCTGGGCGCGCGGGTGACGCTGGTTTCGGGGCCGGTGCACCTGGCCACCCCGCCGGGGGTAGAGCGGGTCAATGTCGAAACCGCGCGGCAGATGGCCGATGCGGTCAAGGCGGCCTTGCCCGCCGACGTCGCGGTGATGGTGGCCGCAGTGGCCGACTGGCGCTCGACCGACGAACACACCGAAAAGATGAAGAAGCGCGGGTCGGCCCCGCCGGCCCTGCGCCTGACCGAGAATCCTGATATCCTGACCATGGTCGCGGTCAGCGACAAGCGCCCCAAGCTGGTAGTCGGCTTTGCTGCCGAAACCGAAAAGGTGGTCGAACACGCCAAGGAAAAGCGCAAGCGCAAGGGCGCGGACTGGATCGTCGCCAATGACGTGTCCGGCGACGTGATGGGCGGCGATGCCAATCTGGTGCATATCATCACCGCCAAGACTGTCGAAATGCTTCCCGAGATGGCAAAGGACCAGGTAGCCCAAGCCCTGGTTGAAAGGATTGCCGATGCCCTTGTCGGAGAAGAAGCCGACACCTGACGTTCCCGTGCTGGTCAAACGTCTGCCGCATGGTGAGGGGCTCGACCTGCCCGGCTATGCCACCCAGGGCGCAGCAGGGATGGACGTGCTTGCGGCCGAAGACGTGACGCTCGCGCCGGGCGCGCGGCACGCGGTGGCCAGCGGGCTGGCCGTGGCAATCCCCCCCGGTTACGAAATCCAGGTCCGCCCGCGTTCGGGCCTCGCGCTCAAGCACGGGATCACCGTGCCCAATACCCCCGGCACAATCGACAGCGACTATCGCGGCGAGCTGAAGGTGATCCTGATCAACCACGGTCACCACCCGTTCGAAGTGCGCCGCGGCGACCGCGTGGCGCAGCTGGTGCTCGCCCCGGTCACCCGCGCCGCCTGGCTGCCGGTCGAAGAACTCGACGAAACCGCGCGCGGTGAGGGCGGGTTTGGCTCGACCGGCGGCGTGATGGCGCTGGAGGGATAGTTGCACCGCCGCTGAAATTGCGTTATGTGTATATTTGAAGGAAAGATACACATGCGAACCAACATCGAAATTGACGATCGGCTGATGGCCGATGCCCTGGCCGCTTCGGGCAAGCGCACCAAGCGCGCGGTGGTGGAGGATGCCTTGCGGCTGCTGATCGACGTCAACCGCCAGTCAAAAGTCCTGGCGCTTTACGGCAAGATCGATTGGCAAGGCGATCTTGATGCCATGCGGCGCGATGGATGATCCTGGTCGATTCCAGCGTCTGGATTGATTTTCTGCGCGGAAATCCAACCCCGCAGGTTTCGCGATTGCAGGCCTTGTTGCCGGTGACACGGCTTGCGATCGGTGATCTGATCCTCACCGAAGTGCTGCAGGGCATCGACAGCGAACGCGATTTCAACCGCACTCGCGAGCTGCTTGGCACGCTGGAGATGATCGAATTGGGCGGCGAAGAGCTAGCGATCGAGGCAGCCCGCAACTTTCGCCGTCTGCGCAGCCTGGGGGTGACCGTGCGCAAGACGATCGACACCATCATTGCCACCCGCTGCATAACAGACGGCCACGCCTTGCTGTTCAGCGACAAGGATTTTGAGCCGTTCGTGACCCATCTGGGCCTTCAGGATGCCATGACGGACTGACGCTCTGACCTTGCCTATGCGAAAAGGGCGGGCGCCTCTCGGAACCCGCCCTTTGGTTTGACCCGCAACTGCGGGATCAGTTTTTCCGCTTCTTCTCCGGCGCCACCGAGATCCGCACCGTTTCGCCGTTGTTGCCGGGGAAGTCGGTGAACATCGCCTCGACCAGGTTGGGGACCAGGTATTGCAGGCGGTTGGAGGTGCTGGCGGCTTCGGCGCGGCC
The DNA here is from genome assembly GCA_013822005.1 of Novosphingobium sp. Taxonomy (GTDB): domain Bacteria; phylum Pseudomonadota; class Alphaproteobacteria; order Sphingomonadales; family Sphingomonadaceae; genus Novosphingobium. The sequence goes on from PNJT01000170.1 coordinate 4,367, forward strand.
TTCGAACAGACGCTTGCCGTCGGCGCGGCGATCGATCTTGAGCGAAATTCCGCTGAGGTAGACCGTGTAGCTTCCATAGCCACTGCCATAGCCGAACCAAGGATCGTACCAGCCGTAACCCCAGGCACCGAATGGCCGGTAGGAGCCGCCCCAATAGCCGCGGTGGCCCCAGCCGTACCACGGATTCCCGAACGGACTGACGTAACCCGTCGAGCGAACCTTCTCGCGGCCCTTGTCGACCCCATAATCAAAGCGCACCACCATGTCGGCCTGGGCCGGATCGGCGACCGGGACATAGCCCAGCGCCTGCATCTTGGCCGAAACCAGGCTGGCGTACTGCGAGAATTCGAGCCCGCCGGCCATGGCCTTGTCCTCGGCCACCACGGCAAAGGTCTGGCCCTGCGGTGCGGGAAATTGCGCGTTGAAGCGCTGAATATCAGCCTTGAACGGCGTGGCGCAGGCCGCCAGCGCCGCCAGCATCAGCGATGCGACCGCAGCCTTGACCAGGCCCATCGGCGTGAAGCGATTATGCGTCATCGAACCCAAACTCCCTGTTGATCCGGCAAGCCTGCGACTCGCAGACGGACCCGTGCAAATCCTAAGATCGTCCAAAGCTTGCGCCAAGCAGGCTTAATCGCGCTTGAATGGCGCAATGTGTGCCTGAACGGGATTAGCCGCGC
>PNJT01000171.1 GCA_013822005.1 Novosphingobium sp.
CGCGCCAGTTCAAGATCCTCAAGGTCGAGCGCCAGGGTCGCCAGCGCCGAGTTGAGACCGGCGTCGCCGGGGAACAGCTCCAGCGCCGACTTGCCGAACTCCAGCGCCTCTTCGAAGTGCTCGCCCTCGTGCAGCAACTGCATGCGCAGCATCGCTGCGGCCGGAATTGTCGCGGTGGTTTCGGCATCGAGCAGTTCGAGCGCACGGTCCTTGATCCCAACCATGGCCTTGCTCCAGGCCAGGTTAAACCGGGCATTGGGCGGAGCGCCGGCATCGACCAGGGGATCGAGCAAGTCGCAGGCGCGCTGGAAGTCGCGTTCGACCATCGCCAGCGTGGCCGCGAAATAGCCAGCATCGAAACTGCCCGGTCGCAATTCGCCAAGCCGGTCGATCAGCACGCGCGCCCGGCCCGGCTCCGAAGCGGCGAGCGCGGCCTCGATCGTATCGGCCAGCAGCCGGGGATTGTCAGGGTCCTGGTCCAGGAAACCCATCAGCGTATCGAGACGATGTCTGGCAGACTGGTCCACGGGTATTTCCTTCCTTCACCGGCGCGGGCGGCGTGCCATCCTAGCCGTCGATCTTCACAACGTCGAACGATGACAGGTCAAGCCGTTCGGGTATCTCAGCGACCGACAGCACCGAAAGGCGCGGGATCGCGCGCGCGGTCAGGGTGCGGATCGCGCGCCGGATTTCGGCCCCGCACAGCAGGACCGGCGCGCGCCCTTGCAGGAACATCCGCTCGGCAATCGGGGCCATCCGCCGCACCAGGCCTTCCGCGACCCGTGGATCGACTGCGCGTCCCGGCGTGCCCAGCATCCCGGTCAGCTCATTCTCCAGCCGCGGATCGAGGCTGATCACCGCCAGTTCGCGGTGGCGGCCACGCAGCTTGTCGCAGATTGCGAAGCCGATCCTGCTGCGCAGTGCTTCGGCCAGCTCATCAGGATCGCGCTGGGTCCGGGCCAGATCGACCAGATTCTCGAAAATCAGGTCGAGGTTGGCCAGCGGCACACCTTCGGCCAGCAGGCCGCGCAGCACCCGGTGAATCTCGGCCACCGACAGCATCGCCGGGATCAGATCCTCGACCAGCCCGGGCTGACGTTGACGCAGCGCATCGATCATCTCGACGACAACTTGCCGCGAAAGCAGCCGGGCGGCTTCGGCGCGGGTCGTGTCGGCCAGGCACGCAATCAAGACCGCAAGCGGTTCGACCACGGTGAACCCGCGAGCGCGGGCCGGCTCGATCTGCGCGTCCTCGATCCAATAGGCCGATCCGCTGAGGAAGCCGGCCTCGGCCGCGATCCCTTCGATCTTGCGGTCCTTGTCGCTGCTGGCAATCGCCAGGTGACGGTCGGGACGGATCTTCATTGTGGCGAAGCGGGTGCCGAACAGGCGCACTTCGAAATCGTCAAAGCCGATGCCGTCGCCTTCGCGGATCTTGACCGGTGGCAGCGAAGTGCCGAATTCGGCCAGGTGCGCCCGGCGAACCGTGGCGATCCGCTCAAGCAAGGCAGGCCGCTGGTCGGCAAAGGCTCCGACCAGGTCCGAACCAAGCAATATCTCGATCCCGTCGCTGCGATCGGGTTGGGTCGCACCAGCTGCTTCGAGCATCGCTTCTTCGGCCTGTGTGTCGGGCCCTGCGACAGGCCGGGTTTGCCACCATGCCAGGGCCAGCAGGCCGACGACAATCACGATCGGCCACTTGGGCATCCCGGGCAGCAGCATCAGCAGCAACAGCGCAACGGCAACGATCCTTGAAATTCGCGGGATTGAGGAAAGCTGCGCGAAAATCTCGGTCGAAAGATCGCGGTCGGCCGAGCTGCGGGTGACGATGATCCCGGTCGCAACCGAAACGATCAGCGCGGGCAGCTGCGCGGCAATGCCATCGCCGATGGTCAGCAGCGAGAAGCGTTCGAGCGACTCGCGCCAGGACAGTCCCAACTGGAGGATCCCGATCAGCGAACCGGCGATCACGTTGATCAGCAGGATGATGATCGCCGCGATCGCATCGCCTTTGACGAATTTGCTGGCCCCGTCCATCGCCCCATAGAACGAGGCTTCCTTTTCCAGTTCATGGCGGCGGCGCTGGGCTTCGACCTGATCGATCAGCCCCATGTTGAGATCGGCATCGATGCTCATTTGCTGGCCGGGCATTGAATCGAGCGTAAAGCGGGCGGCGACTTCGGAAACGCGCTGGGCGCCGCTGGTCACCACCACGAACTGCACTACCACCAGGATCGCAAAGACCACAAAGCCGACAATGTAGTTGCCGCCAACTGCAAACGCGCCAACCGCATTGATCACCTCACCGGCATCGGCCTGGGTCAGGATCAGCCGGGTCGCCGCGACATTGATCGCCAGGCGAAACAATGTGACGATCAGCAGGATCGACGGAAAGGTCGAGAAATCGACCGGCCGCGCAACGTAGAAAGTCATCAGCAGGATGGTCAGCGCAAAGCCGAAATTGAGAATGATGGCGAGATCGATCAGCACCGGGGGGATCGGTGCAAACAGCACGGTCAGGATCGCCAGCAAGGCTCCGACCAGCAGCAAGTCCCGATTGTTGTAGTAGAACTTCCCCAGCATCAGCCGTTCGATCCCTGGGCCAGCGCCCGGCGCAGGGCAATGTAGATATCGGCAACCGCGACGAAGTGATCGCCGCCAATCGGCTTGCCCACCTGTCCGCCCTGATAGAGCGCGCGGGCGAGCGCCGGATTGCGGACAATAACCACGCCTTCGCGCTCGGCGACCTTGCGCATGCGCTGCGCCCACAGGTTGCGTCCCCGCGCCTGAATTACAGGCGCATCGCCTTCTTCAGGGCGGTAACGCAGCGCGACGGCATAATGCACAGGATTCACAATCAGAATATCCGCACCTTTGACATTGGCCGCCGATGCGGCCTGCTTCATGATCTCATTCAAAATCTGGCGACGCTTTTGCTTTTGCCGGGGCTCCCCTTCGCGTTCGTGCACTTCGCGGGTTACTTCGCGGCGACTCATCCGCATTTGCCGTGCGAATTCTCTTCGGGCAAGCAATTGATCGAGAATTGCCATTGCCGCTGCCAGGAAGATAAACAGCAACAACAAATTTCCGGCGTTGCGGACCATGACCGAGGCCAGCTGGTGCCCGTCGCGGGCCATGGGTCCGGCTTCGTCCGCAACCGATGCAATGAACAGGTAGGCGGCGGTGCCATAAACCGCCAGCTTGACCAGGTTCTTGAGCAGCTCTTTCAGCATCCGCAGCGAGAACAGCCGCTTGAGCCCCTTGGCCGGGTTGAGCCGGGTGAAGTCGGGCTTGAGCGGTTCAGTGGTAAAGATGAACCCCCGGTTCTGGACAATCTCGATCGTCACCGCGATCACCACGAACAGCGCCAGCGGCAAGGCCAGCGCCGCGGCAATCTCGGCAAAGTCGTTCCACCCTTTGGCGAGTGCCGGCAGGGGATCGCGGCCTCCGGCTCCGCTTGCCGTCAGGCTCCGCCGCATGGCTCCGGAAAGCGCGGTCACCAGGCCTTCGCCAGCCAGCTGCGCCGCGATCGCCAGCGCGATCAAGGAAGCCAGGAAGCCCAGATCTGTCCCGCGTGCCAGCATTCCCTTGCGGCGGGCCCGGTCGAGCTTGAACGGGGTGGCGTCCTCGCTCTTGTTGGTTTCCTCGCCGCCGTCGGCCATGGCTCAGGCCACCCTTGCCATGGCTTCGATTCCCAGCCGCAGGATCCGGGCGATCACTCCGGCGGCGAGCGCCAGGGTCGCCGGCAGCAGCAGCAGCGTGACCATTGCCTTCACCTGAAAGCCCAGCACCAGCATGTTCATCTGCGGCAGGGTCCGCGCCAGCATCGCGATCACCAGGTCGATCAGGAACAGCACCGTGCTGGCCAGCCCCACCACCCCCAGCGCCAGGATCGAGACCGTCCCCAGGAACGACAGCGTCTGCCCCACCGTATCGGGCGAGGCCGCCGCGCCCAGCGGCAAGGCATCGAACGAGGCCGCCAGCGCCGCGAAGACATCGTAGGGACCTTCGGTGGCAAAGAAGATCGCCGCCGCGGCATAGCTGAACAGCGAGGCGATCAGCGGAACCTGCGCCTTGGTGGTCGGATCGATCAGGAAAGCGAGCCCGAACCCGGCCTGGATATCGAGCGCGCGCCCGGCCATCGCGATCATCGCAAAGGCCAGCTGCAACGACAGCGCCAGCGCCAGGCCCAGCGCCAGCTCGCTCGCCGCCGCGGTCACCAGGTTGCCCTGCCAGCCGGTTACCCCGCGCCCGGCGCCAAGCCCCATTGCCCCGGCCGCCAGCGCGATCGTCAGGCACCCGCGCGCCAGGCCGGGCATCCGCACCATGGTGAAAGGCGGCGCGAAAGCGATCGTCGGGGCCAGACGCAGGCTGGCCAGCAGAATCGCGATCGCGGTTTCCAGCATGTCAGCCGACCAGGTCGGGAATGGCCAGCCACAGGCCTTTGGCAAAGCCGGTCAGCCGGCCCAGCATCCACGAACCCAGCAGCACCATCAGCAGCCCGGCAACGATCAGCTTGGGCACATAGGTCAGCGTCATTTCCTGGATCTGCGTTGCCACCTGCAGGATCGAAATGATCACGCCGGTCAGCAGGATCGCCAGCAATACCGGCCCCGAAATCGCCGCGGCATTCCACAGCATCTGGTCGAGCAAGGACAAGGCCTGATCAGCATTCATCGGCGCCCGACTGTCCCTCCCCTGGTTGAGCGGACAATGAATAGGCAACTTGGCCGCCACTCGCCAGCAAAAAACTGGGGGGTGCTGCGTAGGTTGGGGACTATTTCGCGGTGCCGGCTGGGGTAAGTTCAACACAGGTGAGTAAACGGACGATTGCTGGCGCTTTGGCGGCGGAGTGTTTGTCCGGTGCGGCGGAAAGTGCGGGTTGGCCGGGTTGAAGCGAACTGGTTCTAGCGCAACTTGGGCAAAACCTGACCCAAATTCCGTCTATGCTGAGCTTGTCGAAGCACTGCCCTTTTCTTCGTGCCTCGCCCGCAACCGCTTGAAGAAAAG
>PNJT01000172.1 GCA_013822005.1 Novosphingobium sp.
TGAAATATCGACATATTCCTGCGCCATTCTTCCTTGCATTGAACCATAATAGACTCCGTCACGATGACCCAGAATGGTCGGGAAGTGCCCTATATTGGCGTCACCGCCGATCTCGCTGCCCGCGTCCACCAGCACCGAACTGGCACGGGTTCGGAATTCTGCCACAAACACAAGCTGACTCGCCTGGTCTATGTTGAACCCTATGACCAGATCGTCGATGCCATCGTCCGCGAAAAGGCGATGAAGAAGTGGAAGCGGGCCTGGAAGTTGAGACTGATCTGTCAGGCCAATCCGCATTGGAACGATCTGTTTGAGCACATTCACGACGTCAGTTGACGGGGCAAAGTTGGGATGGGCCTCTGCCTTCGCAGGGGCGACGAGAACCAGAATACTGGCTTTAATTCTCAACTGTCGCCCCTGCGCAGGCAGGGGCCCATCTGCCCTTTCAGTCCTGGTGGAGAGTTTTGTTAAGGGAGTCCCACACGCCACCCCGATAGGCTAGGATCGGACAATGGGACTGCTCAGGGTATTGCTGGCATTGGCCGTACTGTTCGAGCACACCGGCGGCATTGGCGGCTACTGGATGATCGGCGGGCCGCTGGCGGTGCAGGCGTTCTTTGTGATTTCCGGCTTCTACATGGGGCTGGTGCTCAACGAGCGGTACGACCGGCCCGCGCTCAACAAGGCCTTTTACCTGAACCGCGCGATCCGGATCTACTCGGTCTATTTCCTGTTCCTGGCCCTTTACCTGGCGGTCTTCGCGCTGGCCCATGGCCAGAGCGGTGGCTCGCCGCTTGAGCCCTATTTTTCGGACCTGATCTCCTGGCCCTAGAAGGCCTGGCTGGCGCTGCTCAACCTGACGGTGATCGGGCAGGACCTGCCGCTGTGGCTCAAGATCGACGAAGGCCATCTGGCCTGGACTACCCAGGCCTTTGACACCGGCCCCAAGGACGTGTTCCACTTCATGCTGATCCCGGTCGCCTGGTCACTCAGCCTTGAGCTGTGCTTCTACCTGCTCGCCCCGTTCATCGCGCGCCGCCCGTGGCAGCAGATTGCGATGTTGTTCGCGGCATCGGTTGCCTTGCGGATCGGCGCGGCCCTGCTGGGCTACAGCGCCGACCCGTTCTCCTATCGCTTCTTCCCGTTCGAGCTGGCGCTGTTCCTGGCCGGGGTGCTGGCTTACAAGGCCTGGGCCGCGAACCGGGCGCGCTGGGAAGGGCAGGGGCCGCGGCTGCTGGCCCTGGCAGTCCCCGCCGCAACGCTCGCCTACCCCTGGCTGCTGGGCTCGGCATCGCAAACCGCGTTCTTTGAGCCAGTGCGGATCGGCTACTTGCTGCTGCTCGCCGCCGCGCTGCCTGCGATCCATGGCTGGAGCCGCAACTGGGCGCTTGACCGGCAGATCGGCGAGCTATCCTATCCGTTGTATCTCAATCAGTTACTTGTGATGGGTTTGCTCGCGGGTTGGCCGCTGCTGGCGGGCAGCACGACCGCGCGGACCTTCGCCGTGACGCTGATAAGCCTGGCGCTGGCCTGGGTGGTGGTGCGCTTCATCGACCGCCGGATCGAAGTGTGGCGCCATCACCTGGCGACGCGGGCTGGCGCGGCGCAAATTGGGGGGTGACATCGCCGCCCGCTTCGCCTATGCGCGCGCCTCCTAATCAGCGCGACCAAAGCGAAAGCGAGTGCAAGACATGAAACTGAATGAAATCCGCGACAATCAAGGTGCCCGTAAGTCCCGCATGCGCGTCGGACGCGGCATCGGCTCGGGCAAGGGCAAGACCGCCGGGCGCGGCCAGAAGGGTGCCAAGGCACGCTCGGGCGTCTCGATCAACGGCTTCGAAGGCGGCCAGATGCCGCTGCACATGCGGATCCCGAAGCGCGGCTTCAACAACATCTTCGCCAAGGACTTCGCCGAAGTGAACCTGGGCCTGGTCCAGAAGGCACTCGACGCGGGCAAGCTCGATGCCAAGGCCGTGATCGACCACGCTGCGCTCAAGGCCGCTGGTCTGGCCCGCGGCGGCAAGGACGGCGTTCGCCTGCTCGGCAAGGGTGACTTCTCGGCCAAGGTCAAGTTCCTGGTCGCTGGCGTTTCGGCCGGTGCCAAGGCTGCGGTCGAAAAGGCCGGCGGTTCGGTTGAAGTGCCCGAAGCGGGCCCGAGCGAACACGAAAAGAAGACCGCGCGCCGCGACGCCAACAAGGCGGCCAAGGCAGCCAAGTAACTCCGCAGCAACCGATCCCCGCCCCCAGTGGCGGGGATTTCGGTTCTGAGGGGTTTGGACTTCGCGGATCGCTCCCTATATGGAGCGCGACGACCGGACCAACCGGCACCCAGACAAGGCAATAGTCCCGATGGCATCACGCGCCGACAACGTTGCGAGCAATCTCAATCTCGCCAATTTCTCCAAGGCCACCGAGCTCAAGAACCGCATCTGGTTCACTCTGGGTGCCTTGATCGTGTTCCGCTTCCTCAGCTTCGTGCCGCTGCCGGGTATTGATCCGATCGCGCTGAAGGACTTCATGGAGCGCAATTCGGGCGGGATCCTCGATTTCTTCAACATGTTCTCGGGCGGCGCGCTGGCCAACTACAGCCTGATCTCGCTGGGGGTGATGCCTTACATCACCGCCTCGATCGTGGTGCAGCTGGCCGCATCGCTGCATCCCTCGCTCGCCAGCCTCAAGAAGGAAGGCGAAAGCGGACGCCGCAAGCTGAACCAGTACAGCCGTTATGGCGCGGTGATGCTCGCCGTGCTGCAAGGCTATGCCGCGCTGCGCAATGCCGAGGTTCAGGGCTTTGCGGTCGATCCGGGGCCGCTGTTCTACATCGCGGGGCTGATCTCGCTGGTCGGCGGGACCATGTTCCTGCTGTGGCTGGGCGAACAGATCACCAGCCGCGGGATCGGCAACGGCATTTCGCTGATCATCATGGCCGGGATCGTCGCGCAGATGCCGATGTTCTTCTCGAACATGTTCACCCAGTACGGCACCGGCGCGATCAGCGGCTTCACCATCGCGCTGATGGTCGGCATGATCGTAGCGCTGGTGGTGGGCATCTGCTTTATGGAGCGCGCCACCCGGCGATTGCTGATCCAGTATCCCAAACGCGCCAGCCAGAACGGGATGATGCAGGCCGATCGCAGCCACTTGCCGCTGAAGATCAACACCGCGGGTGTGATCCCGCCGATCTTCGCCAGCTCGCTGCTGCTGCTGCCGCTGACGATCAGCCAGTTTGCCGGCAATTCGGTTGCGGCGGATTCGGGGGTTGGCTCGTGGATCGTGACGATCAACCAGTACCTGGGCCACGGCAAGCCGGTCTATATGATCCTCTATGCCCTGGGCATCATCTTCTTCAGCTTCTTCTACACCGCGGTGGTCTTCAACCCTGAGGAAACCGCCGACAACCTGAAGCGCAACGGCGGCTTTCTCCCCGGCATCCGCCCGGGCAAGAGCACCGCCAACTACCTCGATTACGTGCTGACCCGGATCACCGTGATCGGCGCGCTCTATCTGGCGGTCGTCTGCGTCGTGCCTGAGCTGATCATGGTCCAGACTGGACTGCTGTTCTTCTTTGCCGGCGGCACCAGCTGGCTGATCGTGGTCAATGTCACGGTCGATACGATCACGCAAATCCAGTCGCACCTGCTGGCGCACCAGTATGGCGATCTGATCAAGAAGGCCAAGCTCAAGGGCCGCATGCGGTAAGCTTCAAACGGGGGTTTGGACGTGGACATTATCCTGCTTGGACCGCCCGGAGCGGGCAAGGGAACCCAGGCCCAGCGACTGGTCGAAGCGCACGGGATGCGCCAGCTCTCGACCGGCGACATGCTGCGCGCCGCGGTCAAGGCCGGAACCGCCGTGGGCCTCCAGGCCAAGGCCGTGATGGACCGGGGCGAGCTGGTTTGCGACGCAATCGTCTCGGCGTTGATCGGCGAAGAGCTGGACGCGATGGCCGCCGGGCAGGGCGCGATCTTTGATGGCTATCCCCGCACTGCCGCCCAGGCCGAATCGCTCGACGCGATCCTGTCTGCGCGCGGGCGCAGCCTGAACCACGTGATTGAACTCGGCGTCGATGAAGACGCCCTGGTCGAGCGGATCTGCGGGCGCTTTACTTGTGCGAACTGCGGCAAGGGCTATCACGACAAGTTCGAGCAGCCCAAGGTTGCTGGAACCTGCGACAAGTGCGGCAGCCACGAATTCAAGCGCCGCCCCGACGATAACGAAGACACCGTCCGCACCCGCATGGCCGAATACCGCGCCAAGACCGCGCCGATCCTGCCGATCTACGATGCGCGCGGGATCGTATCGCGAGTTGATGGCATGGCCGATATCGACGCGGTGACAGCGGCGATCGAGCAGGTTATCAAGGGCTGACAAGCCCGCGCTTCCTGATCCGCGCGGCGCGATTGGGGAGGGCATGATGATCCGCGAAATCCTGGCACCGGCACTGCTGGCCGCACTGGCCTTCGCACCGCTCGCCGCCAAAGCCGAAGTCGCCCAACAGTCCGACGCCGGTTTCGTGATCAAGCACAGCGCCGTAGTCACCGCCGATCCGCAGACCGTGTGGAAGACCCTGATCGCGCCAGCCAAATGGTGGTCAAGCGACCACACCTGGTCAAAGAACGCCGACAACCTCTACCTCGACGCCCAGGCCACCGGCTGCTTCTGCGAAAAGCTGCCCAAGCCCGCCGATGCCCCCGAGGGTCAACGCATGGGCAGCGTCGAGCACATGCACATCATCTTCGCCGACCCCCAACGCGGCGTGCTGCGCATGGTGGGCAGCCTCGGCCCGCTGCAAGGCGAGGCGCTCCACGGCACCCTGACCGTGCAGCTGACCAAGACCGAGACCGGCACCAGGATCGAGCTCGAATACGTCGTCGGCGGCTACATGCGCTTCAAGACCGAAGAGATCGCCCCTGCGGTTGACGGCGTGCTGGGGCAGCAGCTGGCAGGGCTGGCGAAGGCGGCTGGGGCCTCCGCGCCTGCGGGTTGACTGCGATTTGCGACGGAA
>PNJT01000173.1 GCA_013822005.1 Novosphingobium sp.
CGCGATCCGTCACCGCGAAAACGGGCCCAAGCAGCTCCAGACCTTGCTGGCCGAACAGCCCGGCCCCGGGATCATCTATGCCCAGAGCCGCAAGAAGGTGGAGGACCTTGCCGAAAAGCTTGCCGCCGCGACCGGGCGCACCGTGCTGCCCTATCACGCCGGGCTCGATCCGCGCGTACGGCAGGCCAATCAGGCGGCGTTCGTGGCCAGCGAGGATACGGTGATGGTCGCCACGGTCGCTTTCGGAATGGGGATCGACAAGCCCGATGTGCGGTTTGTCGCCCATGCCGGGGTGCCGAAATCGATCGAGGGCTATTACCAGGAAACCGGCCGCGCCGGGCGCGATGGCGATCCGGCCCTGGCGATCATGCTGTGGGCGGCGGGCGATTTCGCCCAGGCCCGCCGGTTCCTGAGCGATGTCGAGCCGGAGCGACGGGCGGGCGAGGAGGCACGGCTCAACGCGCTCGCCATGCTGGTCGAAACCGCCGGGTGCCGCCGCGCGCTGCTGCTGCGCCACTTTGGCGAGGACCCGCCGCAGAACTGCGGCAACTGCGACAATTGCCTCGATGCGCCCGGCGTGGTCGATGCGACCACGCTGGCGCAGAAGCTGCTCTCGGCGGTTTACCGCACCGGGCAAACCTATGGCTTCGGCCATGTCGAAAAGGTCCTGACCGGACAGAACGACGAGCGGATCATGGCCCGCGGGCATGACCGATTGTCAGTGTTCGGGATCGTCGATGGCGAAGAAGCGCACTTGCTGCGCCCGCTGGCCCGCGCACTCCAGGCGCGCGGCAGCCTGGTCCCGACCGAACATGGCGGACTGGCGCTGGGTGGCGACGCCAAGGCGGTGCTGACCGGCGAGGCGGCGGTGCTGATCGCGCTCGCCCCCAAGCGCGAGAAGACCCGCAAGGCCAGGCGCGAGCGGGTGGGCGGCGGAGTCAATCCCACCGGCGATCCGCTGTTCGATGCCTTGCGCGAACTGCGCCGGACACGCGCCGCCGAAGCCGGAGTGCCGCCCTATGTGGTGTTCCACGACAGCACCTTGCGCGAAATGGCCGCGCGGCGCCCGCAGACACTCGCAGACCTGGGCGAGATCACCGGGGTCGGCACGCGCAAGCTTGAAGCGCATGGCGCTGCCTTCCTCAGCGTGATCCGGCAGTATTGATCAGGTGTCGAAGAAATCGACCGAGCCCGTCGACAGGTCATAGTAGGCACCGACAACCCGCACTTTGCGCTGCCGCACGGGATCGCCGATGATCGGGTCAGATGCCTCGCGCAGGCCCCGGACCACCCGCTTGACATTGAGGTGGATGGCCAGATCGAGCACGTCGCCTTCAGGCACCTTGCGGGCGTGGGCATCGATCGCTGCGGGCAGGATCGGCTGGACCATGCGGGTCAGCGCGGGCGGCAGCTGGGCATTGTCACCCACCACCGCGCTGGCTGCTGCAACCGCCCCGCATTGTTCGTGCCCCAGGACCACGACCAGCGAGACCCCGAGCTGCGAAACCGCGAAAGCGACCGAACCGAACCCGGCATCGTCAAGGTAGTTCCCGGCGGTGCGGACAATGAACAGCTCGCCCAGTCCCGCACCAAACAGGTGTTCAGGGCCAACCCGCGAATCCGCGCAACCGACCAGTGCGGCAAAGGGTTGCTGACCCTTGGCCAGTTCAAGGCGGCGCTGGGTCGAAATGTCGATCGGGACTGGCTGGTCGGCCACGAACCTGCGGTTGCCTTCGCGCAACCGCTCAAGGGCTTCATCCGGGGTCATGTTGTGCCCTTCTTGGGGTTGATCGCGGGAAGGCTGGCAGGGGGCGCTGCAACGCCCTCTGCCGATGCCTCATTTCTCCGGCATCACCGAAGAGTGCAGGTGCTCGATCCTCCACTTGCCGCCCTCGAACTGATAGAGGAAGGTGTAGCGGGCCTTGACGTCGCTCTTGGCGCCCGTTGCCGGATCGGTCAGGGTCACGGTCCAGGTACCCATTTGCAGGGCCCAGTTGCAGCCTGACTTGATCGTCGCCGTATCAACCTTGCCGACCGGCTTGCCCTTGAGGAACTTGACGAAATAGTCGCGAATCCCGGCATGGTCGGTGCGCGGCACGTTGGCGACAGTAGCGAGCAAGACAGCGTCATCGTCGAACAGGGCAGTCACGGTGTCGGGATTGCCGGTCGCCCAGGCACCGTTGAACTTGGCGAACTTGGCGTCGAGTTGGGCGCTCGTGAGTTTTTCGCAGACCGCCTTGGACTTGGCGGCGGCCGGGGCGACCGCGGCCATCAGAGCGGCTGCGGCCAGCGCGGGAGCAATTGCAAGCATCGGTTTCATGGTTGGTACTCTCCTTCTTGGTTGCTTGTCTTAGGGCCTGATCTCATCGTGCGGCAAGTGCGGTGCGGCGTCTTCGCCGTGGCGGGTCTTCCACAGCGAGTAGGCCACGCCGGCCGCGATCAGGCCGAACGTGACGCCCAGGCTCAGCACCGGTGGGAACTTGGTACCGTCCAGCAGAAAGTCGGCGACGAAGATCTTGCTGCCGATGAACACCAGCACCGCGGCCAGCGCATACTTCAGGTAGTAGAAGCGGTGGACCATCGCCGAGAGCGCGAAGTAGAGCGCACGCAAGCCCAGGATCGCCATGATGTTGCTGGTATAGACGATGAAGGTGTCGGTGGTGATCGCGAAGATCGCCGGAACACTATCGACCGCGAAGACCAGGTCGGCCAGGTTGATCACCACCAGCGCCAGGAACAGCGGAGTTGCGGCGCGCGCCATGTTGCCGGTCTTCTCGTCCGGCACTTTCACGAAGAAGCGTTCGCCGTGCAGTTCCTTGGTCACCCGCATGTGGCTGGAGATCCACCGCACCACCGGGTTCTTGGAAATGTCGGGGCTTTCATCGCCGACGAAGAACATCTTGACGCCGGTCGCGATCAGGAAGGCGGCGAAGATATAGAGCACCCATTCGGCCTGCTGGACCAGCGCCGCACCCGCCGCGATCATCAGCCCGCGCAGCACGATCACCGCCAGGATGCCCCACAAGAGCGCGCGGTACTGGTAGCGCGGGGGAATCGCGAAGAAAGTAAAGATCAGGCTGATCACAAAGACATTGTCGATCGACAGCGCTTTTTCGATGAAGAAGCCGGTGTAGTATTTCATCCCCAGGTCGGCACCCCTGGCGAACCAGATCCAGGCGCCGAAGGCCATGGCGATGGCGATGTAGAAAGCGGTGAGCTTGAGGCTCTCGCCGATCCCCATCTCGCGGTCCTCCTTGTGGAGGACGCCAAGGTCGAATGCGGTCAGCGCCAGGACCAGGCTGACAAACGACAGCCAGAACCACAGCGGCGTACCGAGCCAGTCGGCGAACAGGAATTCCATTGATTGGTGGGCCTTCTTGTTGGGCAAAAGGAACCGGCGCTTCGCATGGGGAAGCGCCGGTCTTCAGGTTAGCGTTGTGACCTTGCGGGCAGGCGCGCGACGCGCGCGAGGCGGTCCTTGATCGCCAGTTTCAATTTCTTGAGCCGGGCCAGTTCGAGCGGATCGGGCCAGCGCAATGATTGCAGCATGCGTAGCCGCGAATCGAGCTTCTGGTGATGTTCGAGGAGGCGAAAGGCTTGGTTGGACATGGTCTGCATCCCTTGCAACGAAGTTGAACGTTGATCGGATGCGCCGCGCCCGGGCCGGTGCTTGTGGAGGGGGGATCAAGATCCGGACCCAAAGCATCGGCGTCATCCGATGCAGTCCGACATCACGTGGCTCAGTTCCCGATTGGGCAACTGCGCCGCGCCAGAGGGGCCCGGTCCTGCGAGAACCTTAATACGAGTGATTCGCTCCAATTTCAAGAACATTTGACAGTTCGGCAGAAGGCGATATTAAAGTGATATCACATTTAGAGGGGTATCCCATGACCGATTCGCATCCCGCGATGAATTCCATTCGCGAAACCAAGGCCTGGAGCACCAGTGGCTACCTGATTTTTCTGGCCTTCCTGCTGCTGCTGGCCCTGACCATCTACCGGATCATCGCCTTTGCCGCGTCCGACCCGCTCGACAGCGAGATCCTCGGCTTCGTCGTCTCGACCGGGCTCAGCGCACTGGCGCTGGTGGTGCTGTCCAGCGGTTTCTACATGATCCAGCCCAACCAGGCCGCGGCGATCACTTTGTTCGGTGCCTATCGCGGCACCGATCGCAGCACCGGGCTGCGCTGGGTCTGGCCGTGGATGGGCAAAACCAAGATCTCGGTCCGCGCCAACAACGTCGTCTCGGAAAAGCTCAAGATCAACGACCTGCGCGGCAATCCGATCGAGATCGCGACCAACGTGGTCTGGCGCGTCGCCGATACCGCGCAGGCGCTTTACGATGTCGATGACTACAAGGCCTTCGTCGAAGTCCAGATCGAAGCCGCGGTCCGCGCGATCGGCTCGCGCTATCCCTATGACGATATCGAGCATCACGAAGTGACGCTGCGTACGAACCACGGCGAAGTGAATTCGGAACTGCGGAGCGAACTCAATGTCCGCCTGGGTCTGGCCGGGATCACGGTTGACGAATGCGGCCTCACGCACCTGGCCTATGCCCCCGAAATCGCCGGGGCGATGCTGCGCCGCCAGCAGGCCGAAGCGGTGATCGCGGCGCGCTCCAAGCTGGTCCTGGGCGCGGTCTCGATGGTCGAGATGGCCTTGCAGCAATTGAGCGAGAAGAACGTCGTCCACCTGGATGACGAGCGCAGGGCGGCGATGGTCTCGAACCTGATGGTGGTGCTCTGCGGCGAGCGTGATACCCAGCCGGTGGTCAACACGGGCACGCTCTACCAATAGGCTGGCACCATGGTCTCGCCCACCAAGAAGTCGTTCGCACTCCGTCTCGATCCGGCGCTGTTCAAGGCGCTGGAACGGGCGGCGGCGAGCGACTTCCGCTCGGTCAACGCCGAGGTGGAAGTGCTGCTGCGCGAGGC
>PNJT01000174.1 GCA_013822005.1 Novosphingobium sp.
CAATGCCTTCCGCCCCGGCGACGTGCTGCGCAGCCGGGCGGGCATTTCGGTCGAGATCGGCAACACCGATGCCGAAGGCCGCCTGGTGCTGGGCGACGCGCTGACCCGCGCAGGCGAGGAAGCGCCCGAATTGGTGATCGATTTCGCCACCCTCACCGGCGCGGCGCGGGTTGCCCTGGGACCGGACCTGCCCGCGATGTTCGCACGGCATGACGAAACCGCCGCCGAATTGCTGGCCGCGGGCGAGGCCGCCGACGACCGCTGCTGGCGCTTGCCGCTGTTCGATGGCTACCGCGAATACCTCAAGAGCGACATCGCCGACCTCAATAACTCCAGCTCGAACGGCTATGCCGGCGCCTCGGTCGCGGGGCTGTTTCTTGACCGGTTCGTCCCCGAAGGGCTCGACTGGATCCACTTCGACACCTTCGCCTGGCGCCCCGCCGCCAAGCCCGGCCGGCCCAAAGGCGGCGACGCGCTGGGGCTGCGCGCGGCCTGGGGCCTGCTCAAGGGGCGGTATGGATAACTTGGCAAATGACCCAAGCGGCGCTAATCGCCCGCTCTTCCAGTTTGGGGAAAGCACAATAGTGACCGCCAGCGCCATTCCGACCGGGCAGCTCAGCCTGTCAGGCCCCGCCGAGAAGCTCGACGAGGGGCACTGGCCGGTGCGCGGCGATCTGGCGCATATCCGGCTCGCGGGGCGGTGCTTCGTGCCGCACTATGCGGTGCCGATGGAACGTTCGGTGGTGCCCTGCGGGGCCAAGCTGTTCGCCAAAAACAGCAAGGACGCCGACATTCGCGAGGAGCTGGGCGGCAGCACGCTGTTCAACGTGCTCGATGTGACCGGCGGCTGGGCCTGGGGTCAGGTTGGCGACGATGGCTTTGTTGGGTATTTGCCAGTCGAGGCGCTGGAAGAGCGACGAAGCTAGGACTGGCGCAACCTCATTAGCCCTTCCCCGCTGGGGAAGGGTTGGGATGGGGGTTCCGCGCCAGCGCCGAGCCCCCACCCCCAACCCCTCCCCGCTGGAGAGGGGAGTTCCGATGCTCTAAGGCCTTACCATGACCCACACAGTCTTCATCGATGGCGCCGTCGGCACCACCGGGCTCGAGATCGCCCACCGCCTCGCCCCGCGCGGCGAGTTTGAACTGCTCACCCTTGACGATGCCCAGCGCAAAAGCGCCGAAGCGCGGCGCGAAGCCTACCATGCGGCCGACTTCGCGGTGCTGTGCCTGCCTGACGAAGCCGCGATCGAGGCGGTTGCGCTGGCCGAGGGCAGCCGGTCACGGATCATCGATGCCTCCAGCGCGCACCGCGTGGCGCCGGGCTGGACCTATGGCTTCCCCGAACTGGTCGGACGAGATCATGTGGCCGAGGCCAGCCGGGTGTCGAACCCCGGGTGCTATCCCACCGGCTTCCTCGCCCTGCTCGCCCCGCTTATCCGGCACGGCCTGCTGGCTTCGGACTGGCCCTACACCTGCCACGCGGTCTCGGGCTATTCGGGCGGCGGCAAGGCGTTGATCGAACGCTTCGAGGCCGACCGCGACATTGCCTTTCGCGATTACGGCCTGGCCATGGGGCACAAGCATGTGCCCGAAATGCAGAAATACGCTGGCCTCGCCCATGCCCCGCTGTTCGCCCCGGCGGTAGTGCCCGCGCACCGCGGCATGGTGGTCGAAGTCCCGCTGCACCTGGGGCAAATGGAACGCGCCGCGCCCACCGACGGTCTGCGCGATTGTTTGCGTCACTTTTACGCCGGAAGCCCGGTGGTGCGGCTTAACGAAGAGACCCCCGACGAACTGCTGCTGCGGGGCTCCGCCCGGCCTAGCGATCGGCTGGAGCTCTACGTCTTCGGCAGCAAGGACGGCACCCAGGCACGGCTGGTCGCCATGCTCGACAACCTGGGCAAAGGGGCGAGCGGCGCGGCGGTGCAGAGCCTCAATCTGATGGCTGGGCTGGAGGAAACGGCTGGCCTGGTGCTATGAATTAGTTCACGCAGAGACGCAGAGTCGCAGAGAGGTTGTGGCTACGGCGAAGCTGCCCTTTGTATCCGACCGCACAGGCAAGCTCACCGTTCAGTAACTGAGAGGCCTTCGGCCAACACCCTATCTCCGCGTCTCTGCGTCTCTGCGTGAACTATTCTGCCTTTTTTTTGAGCACCAACTGCCGAAAAATCAGGCAAGCCCTCCCCCACCCCGGCATTGCGATAATTTCGCAAGCACCGCATCAGCGATTCCAATCTTGCGAATCCGCCCTTTTCGCGGGCCCACGCATCGCCTAGGGCCTTACCCGGACCACTGGCACGATTCTTGATAAGCATTGCACCGTGGCAATTCAAAACTCCGGACCGCATCAGCGGAACCGGCTTGCTGCGCAGGGGAATACTGACGTGAAAAAGATCGAAGCGATCATCAAGCCGTTCAAGCTCGACGAAGTGAAGGAAGCACTGCACGAAGTTGGCGTATCGGGCATCACCGTGACCGAGGCCAAGGGTTTCGGCCGCCAGAAGGGCCATACCGAGCTTTATCGCGGCGCCGAATACGTGGTCGATTTCCTCCCCAAGGTGAAGCTTGAAGTCGTGGTCCCCGACGACCTGGCCGAACGCGTGGTCGAAGCGATCGCTGCGGCGGCGCAGACCGGCCGGATCGGCGACGGCAAGATCTTCGTGATCCCGGTCGAAAGCGCGCTGCGCATCCGCACCGGCGAGCGCGACAACGACGCGATTTGACGGCCCCGACAGGCCGTCACCCTGAACTTGTTTCAGGGTCCATCTCTCCCCGCAAACGTGGGTCTGCGATGGCGAAATGGATGCTGAAACGAGTTCAGCATGACGTTTGGTTTTTTTGAATTCAGGCAAAGGATAACACGGACATGGCCAAGGCAAAGGACATCATCAAGCGGATCAAGGACGAAGAGATCGAATGGGTCGATCTGCGTTTCACCGATCCCAAGGGCAAGTGGCAGCACCTGACCATGGTCGCTTCGGTGATGGGCGAGGACGAGCTCGAAGATGGCCTGATGTTCGACGGTTCGTCGATCGAAGGCTGGAAGGCGATCAACGAAAGCGACATGATCCTCAAGCCCGATCTGACCTCGGTCTATATCGATCCGTTCAGCGCCACTCCGATGATGATCATCTGCTGCGACATCGTCGAGCCTTCGACCGGCGATCTCTATGGCCGCGACCCGCGCTCGACCGCCAAGCGCGCCGAAGCCTTCGTCAAGACCAGCGGCGTGGGCGACACCGTCTATGTCGGCCCCGAAGCCGAATTCTTCATGTTCGACGACGTGCGCTTCTATGACGGCTACGATGGCAACGGCTTCAAGATCGACGATATCGAGCTGCCGACCAACGGCGACACCAAGTACGAAGGCGGCAACCTGGCCCACCGACCGCGCGCCAAGGGCGGCTACTTCCCGGTTGCCCCGGTTGACAGCTGCGTCGATATCCGCGGCGAGATGGTCTCGACCATGCTCGAAATGGGCCTGCCTTGCGACAAGCATCACCACGAAGTGGCCAGCGCGCAGCACGAGCTGGGGCTGACTTACGGCACCCTGGTCCAGACCGCCGACCGCATGCAGGTTTACAAGTACGTGGTCCAGCAGGTCGCCCAGGCCTATGGCAAGACCGCCACGTTCATGCCCAAGCCGATCAAGGCCGACAACGGCAGCGGGATGCACACCCACATCTCGATCTGGGACGGCGGCAAGCCGCTGTTCGCGGGCAACGGCTATGCCGGGCTTTCGGACATGTGCCTTTACTTCATCGGCGGCGTGATCAAGCACGCCAAGGCGCTCAACGCCTTCACCAACCCGACCACCAACAGCTACAAGCGGCTGGTGCCGGGCTTCGAAGCCCCGGTGCTGCTGGCCTATTCGGCCCGTAACCGCTCGGCCTCGTGCCGCATTCCCTACGGTGCGGGTGACAAGGCCAAGCGCGTCGAATTTCGCTTCCCCGATGCGATGGCCAATCCGTACCTGTGCTATTCGGCGCTGCTGATGGCCGGGCTCGACGGGATCAAAAACAAGATCCACCCCGGCGAGGCGATGGACAAGAACCTTTACGACCTGCCCCCGGCGGAACTGGCCGAAGTGCCGACCGTCTGCGGCTCGCTGCGTGAGGCGCTCGAAAGCCTGGAGGCCGATCACGACTTCCTGCTGCAGGGCGGGGTCTTCACCAAGGACCAGATCGATGCCTATATCGAGCTCAAGTGGCCCGAAGTGATGCGCTGGGAAACCACGCCCTCGGCCGTAGAGTTCGACATGTACTACAGCCTCTGATAGCAGGCCAAAATCACCGAGAAGGGCGTCCGGAGCGATTCGGGCGCCCTTTTTTTTCGCGCCGGGACGTGCGGACCTGTTCGAAACGATTTTCCTACATTGCCGACTTGTGCCTAATACCTGTGCCTCTCCAACCGCGAAGGGGCAGCACCCATGAAATTTTCGCTCGACTTTTTCGAAGCCCTGCGCCGGATGAAGGCGCGCAAGGACGCTCCCCTGCCCTCCGCGCCTGAACCGGCCGGACCTGCCATCGGCCCCAAAGGCCTTGCGCTGATCAAGCAGTTCGAAGGCTGCGCGCGCAAACGCAGCGACGGGCGGTTCGAGGCCTATCCCGATCCGGGTACGGGCGGCGATCCCTGGACGATTGGCTGGGGTGCAACCGGCCCAGATGGCCTTGGCGGCACCATCGCCCCCGGCACAATCTGGACCCAGGCCGAATGCGACGCGCGGCTGGAGCGCGATCTGGTCCGCTATGCCAGCGATGTCACCCGCGCGCTGGGGGGGGCGCCGACCAGCCAGGACCAGTTCGATGCGCTGGTCAGCTTCCACTACAACACCGGGGCGATTGCCAAAGCCACGCTGACCAGGCTGCACAAGAAAGGTGATTTCAAAGGCGCCGC
>PNJT01000175.1 GCA_013822005.1 Novosphingobium sp.
AGCGCGATCCGCAGCACCAGCTTGCCACTGCGCGCCGGCCAGGCGAGTGCGCGTTCGGCAGTGGGGAGCGTCTCGCCCCCGCAGACCACCCGCCACAGGATGTCGGACAAACCCGGCCCTGCCGCCGCGACCGCGCCGTCGAAGCGTTCCTTGGCGGCGACCTGGCGCTCGCTGGCATTGAGCCCGCGATCTGCTCCGCCGCCGGTTACCCGCACCGGGTCCCAGCGCATGGTCACCCCTTGCGACAGCTGCGCGCGTTCGAAATCGCGGCGCAGACATTCGCCGGCCGCGAACTGCGCATCGCTGAGGTGGCCGCGGGCATGGAGCCAGCCCAGCACGCTTTCCGCGAGGTTGACCGTAACGCTGCGCCGCCCCTTGCCCGGCGCATGGCGCGCGGGGCCTTCCTCGGTGAGTTCGCGTTCGACGAGCTGGCGCTGCATGGCATTCTCCCTGGTGGTCCGAGTCGCCAACAGGCTTGCCAAATTTGCGATATTGTAGGAAAGCGATAAAACCAATCTGGTTACAGAGACGCAAGCCATGATCAACCGTATCCGCGATATTCGCCGCCAGAAGGGGCTGACCCTGGCCGACGTGGCCGAACGCTGCACGCCCCCCACCACCGCGCAGACGATCGGGCGATTGGAAACCGGCATGCGCCAGCTTTCGCTCAGCTGGATGAACAAGATCGCCCGCGCGCTGGAGGTTGAGGCCGAGCTGCTGGTTCGCGGCGAGGAAAGCGATGTCCCCAAATACGTCGCCCGCCTGACCAGCGACGGAGCCGAGGCCCTGCCCGCCCCGCGCGATGCAATCCTGCCCTCTGCGCTGGGGGGCGAGACCGGCCTGGTCGCGCTCGACGTCGAGCACGGCGCGGGCGAATACCGCACGGGCGACCAGCTGTGGCTGCGCCGCCACGGCCCGGAGGACTATCCGCGCCTGCTCAACCGCGACGTGCTGGTCCCCCGCCCCGGTGGCCGCTTTGCCTTCGGACGGATGATCGACCGCGATGAGGCGCGGGTCGCGGTGCTCGCCCCGGGCGCTGGCTCGCGGCAAGTGGTGGTCGAGCATCCAGCCTGGATCGCGGTTGCCGAAATGCTGGTACGCAAGCTGTGAGCAAGCTTCGCGTCCTGTCGCTGGCGACGCTTTATCCCAACGACCTGGCCCCCAATTTCGGGGTCTTCGTCGAACGCCAGATGCAGGCCGTGATGAAGCGCGGCGACGTCGAGCTGGTGCAGGTCAACCCGATCGGGCTCCCGCCCTTCCCGCTTTCGCTGCACCCGCGCTATCGCGGGCTCGACAAGCTGCCGCAGGTTGAAGAGCGCGGCGACGTGACCGTGCTGCGCCCGCATTTCCGGCTGCTGCCGGGGATCGGCGGTCGCTTCAATGCCCGGTCGGTCGCCCGTGCGGTCTTGCCGCTGGCAAGGAAGCTTCACGCCGAAGCGCCGTTCGATCTGGTCGATGCGCAGTTCTTTTACCCCGATGGGCCAGCCGCGGTGCAAGTGGCGCAGGCGCTGGGTCTGCCCAGTTCGATCAAGGCGCGCGGGGCCGACATCCATCACTGGGGCAAGGCACCGGGCGTCGCCGAGCAGGTTCTCTCGGCAGGCCGCCAAGCCACCGGCCTGCTCTCGGTCGCCAAGGGCCTGGCGGACGACATGGCAGCACTGGGGATCGACCGGGCCAAGATCACGATCCATCGCACCGGGCTCAACGCCGACCTGTTCCGGCCTTACGATCCCCGGATGTGCCGCGACGAGTTGGGCCTGCCGCGCGATGCGCCGGTGCTGGCCTGCGTCGGCGCGCTGATCCCGCGCAAGGGGCAGACCTACGCGATCGAGGCAATGCCGCTGCTGCCCGATGCGATCCTGCTGCTGGCGGGGCAAGGGCCGGATGAGGCCGCGCTCAAGTCAACCGCCGAGCGGCTGGGCGTGGCGGACCGGGTGCGCTTCCTGGGCGCGGTGCCGCATGACCGGCTGCCGATTGTGCTCAACGCCGCCGACGTCTTCGTGCTGCCCACCGCCAGCGAAGGGCTGGCCAATGCCTGGGTCGAGGCGCTGGCCTGCGGCACCCCGGTGGTAACCACCCCGATCCCCGGCGCGACCGAGCTGCTGACCGATCCCGCCTGGGGTGCTTTCGCCGCGCGCGACAAGTTGGCGATCGCGATCGAGGTCAGCCAGTTGCTGGCCAATCCGCCGAGCCGTGAGACGGTGGCGGCTGCGGTGGCGGGTTTCAGCTGGGAAGCCAACGCGGCGGCGCTGGTGGATTACTGGCGGGGGCTGGCCGGCGGCTAAACCTGCCCGCGGGCCAGCCTTTCCTGCTGGTCCAACTTGGTCTCAACCGGCACGAAGCTGGCAGAGGTGACCTTGAGCCAGATCAGGATCGGCGCGGACATATAGACCGAGCTGTAGGTCCCGACGAAAATCCCCAGGAAGATCGCCGCGGTAAAGCCGAAGATCACGTTCGGCCCCAGGATCAGCAGCGCCGCCAGCGTGATCAGCACCGACAGCGAGGTGACGATCGTGCGGCTGAGCGTTTCGTTGACCGACAGGTCGAGCAGCTCGGGCATCGGCATGCGGCGATACTTCTTCAGGTTCTCACGAATGCGGTCATAGACCACGATCGTATCGTTGAGCGAGTAACCGATCAGCGTCAGGATCGCGGCGACGATGTTGAGATCAAACTCCATCTGGGTCAGTGCGAACATGCCCAGGGTCAGCGTCACGTCGTGGACCAGCGCGAACAGCGCGCCCACCCCGAACTGCCATTCGAACCGGATCCAGATGTAAAGCGAGATCGCCACCATCGCGGCCAGCAGCGCCTGCATCCCGGTCTTGAACAGCTCACCCGAAACCTTGCCCGAAACCGAATCCACCCCGTCGATCCGCGCATCGGGATGCGCTGCCTTGATCGTGGTGGTGATCCTGCTGGTCATTTCGTTGGCCAGGCCAATGTTGACGTCCGCCCCTTCGGGCAGCTTCATCCGGATCGACACCGCGTTGGGCTTGCCGAATTGCTGGATGATCGGCTCGCCATAGCCCAGCTTGCCCACGGTCTCACGCAATTCGCCAACCGGTGCTTCCTGGGTCTGAACGAAAGTCACCCGGATCATCTGGCCGCCGACGAAATCGACCCCCAAATTGAGGCCTTTGGTGAACATCAAGGCCAGCGAGGCCGCCATCAGCAGCATCGAGACCACATAGAACGGCACCCGCAAGCGTAGAAATTTGATGTCGGTGTTGTCAGGGATCAGCTTGAGCAGTTTCATCGTCGAAGTCCCTTACAGCACGATATCGGTGGGGCGCGTGCGGCGCAGCCAATTGGCCATCCACATGCGGGTCAGCGACACCGCGGTGAAGACCGAAGTGGCGATCCCGATGATCAGCACCACGGCGAAGCCCTTGACCGGGCCCGAGCCGATCAGGAACATCAGCACCGCGGCAATGGTGTTGGTGATATTGCCGTCAAAGATCGCGCTGCGCGCTTCGGTGTAGCCGACCTCGACCGCCTGGACGACTTTGCGACCGCGGGCGCGCTCTTCGCGGATCCGCTCGTTGATCAGCACGTTGGCGTCCACCGCCGCGCCGATTGTCAGCACGAAGCCGGCAATCCCCGGCAGGGTCAGCGTGGCGTTGATCCCGGCCATGATCCCCAGGATCATCAGCGTGTTGAGGATCAGTGCGGCGCAAGTGTAGATCCCGAAGCGGCCATAGGTCAGCAGCATGAAGACCATCAGCGCCAGCGAGCCCACCCCCATCGCGATCGCCCCGCTCTTGATCGAATCCGCACCGAGGTCCGGCCCGACCGAGCGTTCCTCAACCACCTTGAGATCGACCGGCAGCGCGCCCGAGGCCAGGTTGATCGCCAGCTGCTGCGAGGTTTCGGGCGTAAAGTTGCCCGAAATCTGCGCTTCGCCGCCAATGATCGGTTCATTGATATTGGGCGCCGAGATGACCTTGCCATCGAGGATGATCGCGAACGGCCGCCCGACGTTCTCGCTGGTCAGCTTGGCAAACTTGGCCCCGCCTTGCTGGTCGAACGAGATCCGCACCAATGGCTCGTTGGTCTGCTGGTCGTTACCGGGCAAGGCACTGGTCAGCCGATCGCCCGAAATCCCGCCCAGACGATAGACCGCCAGCGGAACGATGCCGTCCTTCTCAGGGTTGGCGAACGGCACCAGCTGGGTCCCCGGCTGGACGATACCTTGGGCGCGGTCGGCCTGGCTGGCGTTGATATCGACCAGCTTGAATTCGAGCTTGGCGGTCTGGCCGAGCTGGTCCTTGAGCTGCTTGGGATCGCTCAGCCCCGGGACCTGGACCAGGATCCGGCTGGAGCCCTGGCGCACGATCGTCGGCTCGCGCGTGCCCATCGCGTCGATGCGTTTGCGCACAACCTCGACCGCCGCGCCCATCGCCTGATCGACCGAGAGCTTGAGCCCTTCTTCGGTCGGGGTCAGCACGACCTGGCCCTGGTTGATCTGCAAGTCCCAGTCGCGCTGGCCGGTTACCCCGGCACCGCTGGTCAGCGTCTGCAATTGCTCGCGCGCGGTATCGGCCTTGCCGGGATCGGTCAGCATGAAAGTGATGCGGCCATCCTTGGTCGACACGTCGCCGATCTCGATCCGCGGGTCGGCCTTGGCCATGCGCTGGCGCACGCCGTCTTCCATCTGCTCAAGCCGCAGCTGGCGGACCTGATTGGTGTCCGCTTCCAGCAGCAAGTGGCTGCCGCCGGCCAGGTCCAGCCCCAGATTGATCATGGGGGCCGGCAGCGCCTTGGGCCAGTCCAGCCCCGATACCGAAAAGAGCGAGGGCAGCGCAGCCACAGCGCAGGCAGCGGTTACAAACCACAGCCAGGCCTGTTTCCAGCGGGGAAAATCGAGCATTGTGGAACTTTCGCTT